>NZ_JBFUMP010000002.1:0-316348 GCF_054049315.1 Cellulomonas sp. P5_E12
GACCGCGGGCGACCGCGCCAACCCCCGCGCCGTGACGCCCGCCGAGGCCGCGGCGTCGTGGGACGACGCGCCTCCTGCGATCGAGCCTCCGGACGACGAGCCCGGAGAGCCCGGCGAGGCCGCCCCGCCGCCGCAGGACCTCGCGCCCGAGCTACCGGGGGCGACGACGGCGCGCGAGCGCGGCATGGCCGCCGCTCGCGAGTCGGCGGCCCGCGTGATCCCCGGTGTGCCCGACGAGCCGTCGCCGGACGACCCGGACATCACCACGTCGAGCCTCGTCGGCGCGCCCCTGGTCGCGCAGATGCTCGGCGGGACGGTCATCGACGAGCAGCTGGACGACGGCACGTCGTGATCGCCGCGCGGTCGGGACGCGTCACGGGTCGGCTCGACGGAAGCCGGACGTGACGCTCTGCCGGTCGACGGGCTCCACCGGCATGCTCGAGGCGGAGGGCGGGTGACCGCCCAGGCGCGCGGAGGCCTGCACCACGTCGAGATCTGGGTGGCCGACCTCGCGTCGGCGGAGTCGAGCTGGGGCTGGTTGCTCACCGAGCTGGGCTACACCGTCCGTGACCGCTGGCCCGTCGGCGTGAGCTGGGCGCAGGCCGCCGGTCCGTACGTGGTGCTCGAGGCCGGGCCGGACGTGGCGTCGGCACCCCACGACCGCCTCCGGCCCGGGGTCAACCACGTCGCCTTCCACGCGGGCACCCGGGCCGAGCTCGACGGGCTCGTGGCGGCGGCTCCGGAGCACGGGTGGTCCCTGCTGTTCGCGGACCGGCACCCGTTCGCCGGCGGACCCGACCACTACGCCGCCTACCTGGAGGACCCGCACGGCTTCGAGGTGGAGCTGGTGGCCACCGACAGGCCCGCGTCCGACGGTCCCGCGCCCTCGACCCCGTAGGCTGGCGGTCGTGTACGAGGGCGCGGTCCAGGACCTGATCGACGAGCTCGGGCGTCTGCCCGGAGTCGGTCCCAAGAGCGCCCAGCGCATCGCGTTCCACGTGCTGTCGGCGGACCCGGCGGACGTCCGGCGGCTCGCCGACGCGCTCACCGAGGTCAAGCTGCGCGTCCGGTTCTGCGAGATCTGCGGCAACGTCGCGCAGGAGCCGCAGTGCCGCATCTGCCGCGACCCCCGACGCTCGCCGCTGACCATCTGCGTGGTCGAGGAGCCCAAGGACGTCGTCGCCATCGAGCGCACCCGCGAGTTCCGCGGCAAGTACCACGTGCTCGGCGGGGCGATCAACCCGATCGCGGGCGTCGGCCCGGACGACCTGCGCATCGCGCCGCTGATGACCCGCCTGGCGGACGGCAGCGTCACCGAGGTCATCCTGGCCACGGACCCGAACGTCGAGGGCGAGGCGACGGCGACATACCTGGCCCGCCTGCTGGTGCCGATGGGCCTGACGGTCAGCCGGCTCGCGTCCGGCCTCCCGGTGGGCGGCGACCTGGAGTACGCCGACGAGGTCACGCTGGGCCGGGCCTTCGAGGGTCGTCGACGGATCAGCGCGTAGGGGATGCAGATGAGCACACCGGCCGACGCCGACCTCCGCGACATCGCGCACGCCGTCGCGACCGAGGCCCGCAGCTACCTGACCACGATCACCGAGGTGGCGGCGGGCGCCAACCCGGACGCGTCGCTCCCGCTGTTGCTGCTCGCGGTGAGCGACGTGCTGGCCGCCGGCGCGCGGCTCGGGGCGACCACCGACGTCGTGCCGGCCGAGCGGTTCGAGCCGGACCTCGGCCCCGACCCGGACGTCGAGCCGCTGCGGGCCAACCTGGCCAACGTGTTCGAGGGCATCGACGAGTACGCCGAGGTGGTCGACCCGCTGCTCGGCGTCGACGTGCAGCCCGCGAGCGTGTCCGGCGACCTCGTCGCGATCGCCGGCGCGCTGGCCCAGGGTCTGCGGCACTACGAGACCGGCGGGGTGCTCGAGGCGCTGTGGTGGTGGCAGTTCTCGTACCTGTCCGACTGGGGCGAGCGCGCCTCGAGCGTCCTGCGCACCCTCCAGACGATGCTGGCGCACCTGCGGCTCGACGTGGAGGATGACGTCGCTGCCGAGGCGGAGTACGACGCCCTGCAGCCGTAACCCCGCCAGGCGACGCGCGGGCATGGTCGCTGAGGCGGAGTACGACGCCCTGCAGCAGTCACCGCGCCAGGCGACGTCCTCCCGTCAGACGCCCACCCGGCGGACTGAGAGCACCAGGCCACCCGCGCCGAGGGCCGCCCAGAACGCGAGCCCCCACCCCCAGAACGGGTCGGCCGCCACCGTCCCCTCGATCTGGAGGTCGGAGACGGCGCCGTAGCACTCGTCCAGCTGCAGCGGCGATCCGGCGCGGAGCATGCGGACGCCATGTCGGAGCCCGTCGAGCGGGTCGACCGCGTGGCTCACGGCGCTGCGCGCGTACGGTCCCGGGTCGGGGGTTCCGGCGGCGTCGGCGACCAGGACGACCGGGTTGACCGCCTGCAGCCACCACGTGCGCTCCGTGTGGGTGATCCGCCGCACCGCCGGCTCGAACCCGCACGTGGGATTGTCGGTGTTGGTCGGGGACGACGCGAGCCGGGTGAACACCTGCACCGGGCCCGTCGTGGTCACCAGGGGCCGGGTGAGGCCGACGAGCACCGGCGTCGCCAGGGCGACCACGACGAACGTGCCGACGGTCCACCGGACGACCCTGGCCGCAGGCCGGCCCGGGGCCACCAGCCCGCGGGCGATCCCGCAGGCCACGGCGACCAGGGCGGCGGCGACGAGCACCACGCGGACCACGGACGCGGCCGGTCCCGCGCCCGCGACCAGGGTGAGCGCGAGGAACGGCACCCCGACGACCACGAACGCGCAGGCGGCCAGCCACGACGCGAGGTAGGCGCCGAGCGCCCGTTCGGCCGGGGCGGCTGACGGGTGGTCGGTCGACGCCGTCGCGGCCAGGGCGGCGCCCACCACGACGCCGCCGGCGAGGATCGTGAACGCGAGGACCGCGAACAGGGTCGGTCCCGCCGACACCTCGAGCCAGGGGAGCTCGAGCGCGGCGGGTCGCGCGCCCGACGCGAGGATCAGGCCACCGGTGGGGGGCCCGGAGTAGCTGACCGTGCCGGGCGTCAGCAGGGGAAGCAGCGCGGTGGCCACGAGCAGGACGCCGGCCAGGAGCGCGCACCACAGGGCCAGCGCGCGGGCCCAGCGCGACGTGCGACGACGACGGCGCAGCTCGACCGCCGCGACGGCGCACACTCCTGCCGCCGTTGGCCGTCGCGCCGCCGGTGCGGCGGCCTCGGTGCTCGACATCGGCACACGGTAGGGCCCGCGGCACCGGCGCCGACGCGCGTCCGGGTGGCCGTCACCCGACCGGCCCAGGGTCAGGCGACCCGCGTACCCCGGGCGAGGGTGCGCGCCGGGACGCGGAGCCGGCGGACCGCGACGACGAACCCGCCGCCGCCCAGCAGCACGAGCGCGGCCAGCCCCCACGGCCACACGGGCGCGTGGGAGACCACCCGCGGGGTGTTGTCGCTCAGGGGGTCGATCCAGCACTCCTGGAGGGGCAGCTGCGGCCCTGCGCGGAGCTCACGGACGCCGTCGCGGATGGCGCCCAGCGGGTCGTTGCTGTTCGGCGACCGGGCGTCGTACTCCGCGGTCCCGGCCGCGTCGGCGACGACGACGAACGGGTTGAGGCCGAGCAGCCACCACGTGCGCTCGGTGTGCGGGACGGACCGCTCCTGGGTCTGGACCGTGCACTCCGCGGTCCCCTGACCGTCCCAGTCGGGGGGCACCGTGTTCACCTCGACCTGCTGCGTCGCGGAGATCGACGGGTACGTCACCCCGAAGAGGATGAGCGTGAGCAGGGCGAGCCCGGCGACCGAGAGGAACGTGAGGACCGTCGACCCGGCCGTGCGGGTGGTCAGCGCGGAGAACCCGAGCCCGATGCCGCAGACCGCCGCGAGGATGACTGCGACCACGACGACCACGCGGACCAGTGCCATCCCCGGGGTGCCCCCGAGCGCCAGGGCGAGCGCCAGGAACGGCAGGCTCGCGACGAGGAACGCGCACGCGGCGGCCCAGGCGGCCAGGAGCTTGCCGGCCGCGATCTCGGCGGGCGTCAGGAGCGTGACCTGCAGCGCCGCGAGGGTGCCCGCGTTGCGGTCGCCGTTGATCCCGGTCGAGGCGAGCGTGGGCGTCACGAGGAGCCCCAGCCCGAGCACGAGGAACGTCACGGCGCCGAACAGCAGCGGTCCCTGCGACGTCCGGCCGGACGCGCCGCCAGGGGCGAGGTTGCTCAGCGCCCCGGACGTGAGCAGCGTGATGCCGCCGACGACGACGAACCACACGATCAACGCGACGACCCACCGGGTCGAGCGCACGCGCTGCCGCAGCTCGAGCACGGCGACGGTGCGGACGCCGTGCCACGTCAGCCCCCATGTCCCCGACCGGGGTGCGGGCGGGGGAGTCGTCGACGGCTCGTGCTCGAGCTCGACCTCGGACATGGTCATCGCCGCTCCTCCTCGAGGGTCAGGTAGGCCCGTTCGAGCGCGCCGCCCGCGGGGACGAGGGACACCAGCGGAACGCCCGCCGCGACGGCGTCACGCACCAGGCGCGCGGCGCCCTCCTCGCCGTCGACGTCGAGCAGCACACCGCCCGCGCCGGTCGGCGAGACCGGTGCGTCGTCGGGCCGCCACGCCGCGCCCGCGCTGGTCAGCCAGGTGGTCAGGGCCTCGCGCGAGAGCGCGCGAACGTGCCAAGTCCTCGTCGGCGACGCGTCGACGACCGGGACGACCGTGCGGCCCTTCGACAGGAACACCGCGTCGTCGGCCATCTCGTCCAGCTCCGAGAGCACGTGGCTGGAGACCAGGATCGTGCGGCCTTCGTCGGCAAGCCTGCGCAGCAGGATCCGCAGGTCGACGCGCGAGCGGGGGTCGAGGCCGCTGGCGGGCTCGTCGAGCAGGAGCACCGACGGGTCGTGCACGAGCGCGCGGGCCAGGCCGAGCCGCTGCTTCTGGCCGCGGGACAGGACGCTGGCCGGGCGGTCGGCGTACTCGGTGAGGTGGACGGTGGCCAGCAGCTCGGTCGCCCGCCGGGCCGCCGTGGCCGCGTCGAGCCGGTAGGCCGCGGCGAACGTCAGCAGCACCTCGCGGGCGGTCAACGAGTCCCAGGTGCCGAACGTGTCGGGCATCCACCCGGTGCGCGCCCGAGCGGCCGGGCCCTGCGTGACGGGGTCGAACCCCCCCACCGTCACCGACCCGGTGTCCGGCACGAGCAGTCCGGCGAGCACGAGCAGCAGGGTGGTCTTGCCGGAGCCGTTGGGGCCGACGAGGGCGGTGACCGCCCCGGCACGCGCGGTCAGGTCGACGCCGTCGAGCGCCTTGACCGACCCGAAGGCGCGGTGCAGGTCGCGTACCTCGATGCCGTCGCGCGCGGCGGCAGGAGGCGGCGGGGCGGTCGCGGTGTCGTCATCGACGGTGCTCGACATGGCGACAACCTAGGACCCCCCGGGGCTCCGGCGGCGCGTCTCCGCCGCGGAACTCTGTGCAGGTGCTGTGGAGGCACCCGATCGGGTCAGCGGGGGATCCTGAGCGCCGAGGATCCGGCATCTGAAACTCGCTGCCCACCTGATGGGCACGCACGTACACTCGCCCGGTCCCGTCCCGAGCCCGCGAAAGACCTGTCCCGTGGCCCTGATCGTGCAGAAGTACGGCGGTTCCTCCGTCGCCGACGCCAGCAGCATCAAGCGCGTGGCCAAGCGGGTGGCCGAGGCCAAGCGCGCCGGCCACGACGTCGTGGTCGTCGTCAGCGCGATGGGCGACACGACGGACGAGCTCATCGACCTGGCCCAGCAGGTGACGCCCCTGCCGCCGCAGCGCGAGATGGACATCCTGCTGACCGCCGGCGAGCGCATCTCGATGTCGCTGCTGGCCATGGCGATCCACAACCTCGGCGTCGACGCCAAGTCCTTCACCGGGCAGCAGGCCGGGGTGATCACCGACGAGGCCTACGGCAAGGCGCGGATCATCGACGTCACGCCCAGCCGCATCCGGCAGACGCTCGCACAGGGGTCGGTCGCCATCGTCGCCGGGTTCCAGGGCGTCAACCCGTCGACCAACGACGTGACGACGCTGGGTCGGGGCGGCTCGGACACGACGGCGGTCGCTCTCGCCGCGGCGCTCAAGGCCGACGTCTGCGAGATCTACACCGACGTGGACGGCGTGTTCACGGCGGACCCGCGCATCGTGCCGAACGCTCGCAAGCTCGACCGGGTCGGGTACGACGAGATGCTCGAGCTCGCGGCCAGCGGCGCCAAGGTGCTCGTGCTGCGCTGCGTCGAGTACGCCCGGCGCTACGGGGTACCGATCCACGTGCGTTCGTCGTTCAGCACACACAAGGGCACGCTGGTGACCGACCAGCCTGCAGACGAGGGAGAGACCGTGGAGCAGCCGATCATCGCCGGCGTCGCGCACGACCGCAGCGAGGCCAAGATCACGGTCGTCGGCGTCCCCGACGTTCCCGGCAAGGCCGCGCGGATCTTCGAGGTCGTCGCGGGGGCCGGTGTGAACATCGACATGATCGTGCAGAACGTGTCGGTCGCCGCCACGGGCCTGACCGACATCTCGTTCACGCTGCCCGCCACCGACGGCGCGGCGGGTACGGCGGCCCTGACGGAGCACCAGCCCGACATCGGCTTCCAGTCGCTGCAGTACGACGACACCATCGGCAAGCTCTCGCTCATCGGCGCGGGCATGAAGTCGCACCCCGGGGTCTCGGCGCGGTTCTTCGCCGCGCTGTCGGACGCCGGCATCAACATCGAGATGATCTCGACGTCGGAGATCCGCATCTCCGTGGTCACCCGTGCCGACTCGCTCGACGAGGCGGTCCGCGCGGTGCACACGGCGTTCGACCTGGACACCACGGAAGACGAGGCCGTCGTGTACGGCGGGACGGGACGGTAGGGCCATGGGACTGAACATCGCGGTGGTCGGCGCCACCGGCCAGGTCGGCGGCGTCATGCGCCGCCTGCTCGAGGAGCGCGACTTCCCCGTCGCCTCGATCCGCTACTTCGCGTCCGCGCGCTCGGCCGGCACGACGCTGCCGTGGAAGGGCACCGACGTCGTCGTGGAGGACGTGTCGACGGAGGACCTCTCCGGCATCGACGTCGCCCTGTTCTCCGCGGGCGGCGCGGCGTCCAAGGTCCACGCGCCCCGGTTCGCCGCCGCGGGTGCGCTAGTCATCGACAACTCGTCGGCGTGGCGTCGCGACCCCGAGGTCCCGCTGATCGTGTCCGAGGTGAACCCGGGCGCGCTGTCCGGCGCGGTCAAGGGCATCATCGCCAACCCGAACTGCACCACCATGGCCGCGATGCCGGTGCTCAAGGTGCTGCACGACGAGGCCGGCCTCAAGCGCCTCGTCGTCTCCACGTACCAGGCCGTGTCCGGCTCGGGCCTCGCGGGGGCCGACGAGCTCGACAGCCAGATCCGCGCCGCCGTCGAGCAGGACACGCTGGCGCTGGTCCACGACGGCTCGGCCGTGACACTGCCCGCGCCGGTGAAGTACGTCAGGCCGATCGCGTTCGACGTCATCCCCCTGGCCGGCTCGATCGTCGACGACGGGCTGAACGAGACCGACGAGGAGCAGAAGCTCCGCCACGAGTCCCGCAAGATCCTCGACATCCCCGGCCTGCTGGTGTCCGGCACCTGCGTCCGCGTCCCGGTGTTCACCGGCCACTCGCTGTCGATCAACGCCGAGTTCGAGCGCCCCATCACGCCCGAGCGCGCGGCCGAGCTGCTCGCCGACGCCCCGGGGGTCCAGCTGACCGACGTCCCGACGCCGCTGCAGGCCGCCGGCCAGGACCCGTCGTTCGTCGGCCGACTGCGCCGGGACGAGGGCGTCGAGGGCGGTCGCGGCCTCGCGCTGTTCATCAGCAACGACAACCTGCGCAAGGGCGCCGCGCTCAACGCGGTCCAGATCGCCGAGCTGGTCGCCGCCCAGCGCCTCACCACCGTCTGACGCACCACCCGCAACGTCCGAGCGGACGGAGGCCCTGACCCCCGTCCGCTCGGACGTTGCTGTGTGTCTGCACCGTCCGCACATTCGCGCGCCCTGACGACCGGATCTGCGGACGTTCCCCTGGGCAGGAGCACTCGTCCGCACTTTCGAGCGTCCCGACGACCGGATCTGCGGACGTCCGCGGGGCAGGGGGGTCTTGTCGGCGGCCGTGGTTCTGTGGTTAGTTGGTCATGTAATGAACCAGGGAACGGAGGCGCGCGGTGTTCGACGGGCGTGACCCCCTCTACGTGCAGATCGCGGACCAGATCCGCGCCGACGTCATGTCGGGGGCTCTCCGGGCGGAGGAGCAGGTCATGTCCACCACGCAGTACGCGACGACGTTCCGCATCAACCCCGCGACCGCCGCCAAGGCGTTCACGGAACTGGTCGACGAGGGCGTCCTCTACAAGCGCCGCGGCATCGGCATGTTCGTCGCGGCGGGCGCCCGGGAGAAGCTCCTGGCCGAGCGCCGGCAGAGCTTCTTCGCCGACGTGGTCGACCCGGTGCTCGAGCAGGCGCGCATCCTGGGCATCGGCGTCGACGAGATCATCCGCAGACTCCAGGAGGGACCGCGATGAGCGGCTTCGGCGTCGAGGTCCGCGACCTCACCGTCCGCTACGACAGGACGACCGCGCTCGAGGCGGTGTCGTTCGGCATCCGCCCGGGCGTGATCACCGGCCTGCTGGGTCGCAACGGATCGGGAAAGACGACCGCACTGTCGGTGGTCGCGGCCTTCCGGCGCCCGAGCGGCGGGTCGGTGCTGGTCGATGGCGAGGACCCGTGGGAGAACGATCGCGTGCTGGCCGGCACATGCCTGATCCGGGAGAGCGGCGACGTGCTGCTCGACCGACCGCTGCGCGAGACGCTCGACTTCGTCGCGAACCGTCGACCACTCTTCGACCGGAACCTCGCCGATCGACTCGTCGACACCTTCGAGCTCGACCCGAAGACTCAGCCCCGCCGGCTCTCGCGCGGCAAGCGATCGGCCTTCGGCGTGGTCCTCGGCATCGCGAGCCGCGCGCCGCTGACGCTGCTCGACGAGGTCCACCTGGGCATGGACGCGCCCTCGCGGTACGCGTTCTACGACGCCCTGCTGGCGGACTGGGTGGAGCACCCGCGCACGATCGTGCTCTCGAGCCACCTGATCGGCGAGATCGAGCGGCTGCTCGAGGACGTCGTCGTCCTCGACCGAGGCACGGTGCTCACCATCGCCGACGCGGACACGCTGCGCTCCAGCGGGTTCACGGTCACCGGGCCGGCCGAGTCGGTCGCGAACTTCGTCGCGGGCCGGGACGTCGTCGCCCGCCAGCAGCTCGGCCGCACCGCGCAGGCGACCCTCGTGGGCGCCCAGCCCGACGACCGAGAGCGCGCGCGGGCAGCCGGCCTGGACCTCGGCCCGGTCGCGCTGCAGGACCTCTTCGTGCACCTGACCGAGCGGACCACCACGGAGGTGACCCGATGAGCATCGCCACGAGCTCCGTGCCGACCCGACGGACCGTGCGCGCGACCGCCCAGTGGATGCTGACCGTCCACCTGTTCATCGCCGCGTGCTTCTGGGGGATCGCGATCGTGGTCCTGGCACTGGTGATCGCCATCATCGACCAGGTCGGCGCGGCGAGCACCAGCGTCGTCGCCTTCAGCCGGCAGGCCGCCATCTGGCTCCCGTTCTCGATGTTCATCGGTGTCACGGCCGCCTACCTGCCCGTGCACGTGGCCACGGGTCTCACCCGGCGGGTCCTCTCGCTCGGCGCGCTCGTCGCGGCGGTGGTGACCGGGCTGGTCAACGGCGTGGTGTTCGCCGTGCTGCTCGTGATCGAGCGCGCGGTGTTCGGTGCGCTGGGCTGGCGGTGGAACGTCGTGGACGACGTCGTGTGGTCCGGGGCCGACGTCCCGGAGTTCTTCGTCGCCAGCTGCGTCACCTTCGTCGTGGCCTACGTGTCCGGGCTGCTGGTCTGCCTCACCTACCAGCGCCTGGGCGGCTGGTGGGCGACGCTCGCGCTGCCCCTCACGGCCGGCCCGATCTTCGTGGTCTCGGCGCTGTTCTCACAGAACACGGGCCCGTTCGCCACGGCCGGGTGGCTCGGCGGTGGGCAACCGGTCCTCGTTGCCCTCTCGGCGAGCGCCCTGATCGCCGCCGCGATGGCGTTCGTCTTCGATCGGCTCACGCGGGGAGTGCCCGTGCCCAGCCGCACCTCCTGATCCCCACACCCTCGGACGGGACCGGCCGCGCGCCGTTCCCGCGGCACCTCACACCCTCAAGGAGCGCACCATGTCCGTCATCCAGGTCGAGCACCTGCACAAGAGCTACGGCAACACGGTCGCGGTCGACGACGTGAGCCTTGAGGTCCACCGCGGCGAGATCTTCGGCGTGCTGGGCCGCAACGGCGCCGGCAAGACGACGACGGTCGAGATCATCGGCGGGCTGCGGAGGCCCGACGCGGGCACGGTCCGCGTGCTGGGTCTCGACCCGGTGCGGGACCGGGCGCGGCTGCGGGAGGTGGTCGGCCTGCAGCTCCAGGAGAGCCAGCTCCAGCCGAGGATCGCCGTCCGCGAGGCGCTCGACCTGTACGCGTCGTTCTACCCGGACCCCGCGGACCCGGCCGCGCTCCTCGACGAGCTCGGCCTCACGGACCGGGCCGGCACCCGCTTCGAGCAGCTGTCGGGCGGCCAGAAGCAGAGGCTCTCGGTCGCGCTCGCCCTCGTCGGCAACCCGCAGGTCGCGATCCTCGACGAGCTCACCACGGGTCTGGACCCGCATGCGCGCCGCGACACCTGGGACGTGGTGGAGCGCATCCGGGCGCGCGGGGTCACGATCGTGCTGGTCACGCACCTGATGGAGGAGGCGGAGCGGCTCTGCGACCGGATCGCGCTCATCGACGCGGGCCGGGTGGTGGCCACCGGCACGCCCACCGAGCTCGTGGCGCGGGCCACCGTCGAGCAGGTGCTGCGCTTCCGCCCGTCCGCCCCCGTGCCTCCCGGGCTTCTCGACGGCCTCGGCGCCACGACCGAGCGCGACGGCGAGCTCGAGGTCCGGGGCCGCGACAACGTCGTGCAGGACGTGCTCGTCGCGCTCGACCGGCACGGCATCCGGCCGGAGAACCTGCGCCTCGAGCAGAGCTCGCTCGAGGACGCCTTCGTCGCACTCACGAGCCCCCTGGAGGTCTGATCATGTCGCCCACGCACGCCCTCACGCGCCTCACGGTCGTCGAGTCCCGCCTGTACGTGCGGGACCCGTCCGCGGCCTTCTTCGCGATCCTCTTCCCCGCCGTCCTGCTCACGGTGCTCGGCCTCGTGATGCCGTGGGCCGACCAGCCGTTCGACGTCACCGACCCGGTCCTGTCGCAGGTCAACGGCATCACCGGCTACACCCCGACCGTCCTCGCGCTCGCCGTCGCCACCGTCGCGCTGTCCACCTTCCCGACGGCGGTCGCGACCTACCGCGCGCGCGGCGTGCTCAAGCGGCTCTCCACGACGCCGGTGCCGCCGTCGCGGGTGCTTGTCGCCCAGGTGCTGACGAACCTCGCGGCGCTGCTGGTGGCGGCGGTCCTCATGTACGTGCTCGGCGCCGCCCTCGTCGGCGTCGCTGCGCCGGCCGAACCGCTCGTCCTCCTGCTCGCCCTGGTCCTCACGGTGCTGTCGGCGTTCGCGGTCGGGGCCGTGATCGCGGCCCGGGCGCCGACGGCCGCCGCCGCGACGGGCTGGGGCATGGGCGCCTACTTCGCGTCCCTCTTCTTCGCGGGCGTCTGGCTTCCCCTGCCCCTGATGCCGCCGACCCTGCAGACCATCGCGGGCTTCACGCCGCTCGGCGCGGGCAGCGAGGCGCTCGCCGCCGCGTGGTTCGGCCAGCCGTTCCCGACGCAGCCGCTCCTCGTCATGGCGGTGTGGGCCCTCGCCGGCATCCCGCTCGCCTCGCGCCTGTTCCGGTGGTCCTGACCCGGGTGGTCGCGCTCCCATCGAATCGTTTAGGAGTCTGGACGCCGGCTGTGCGCGGCCGGAAAGTGGGCGGCGACCCGATCGTCGCCTGCCCGGAGGTCCGCACCGTAGCGGACAGCTCCGGCACCGGCGGTCAGTTCCTTCGTGCACCTCCGTCACCGCTCCCGCGCGCCCGCGTGCGGGGCGCCGGGCCGTGCCCGCGGCGTCGCGGGGGCGTGCCCGACAGCCAGAAAGGTACGAATGATGTCCTCATCGACCCGACGGCGAACTGCCTGGGTGGCCACGGCCACCCTCAGCGCAGCGTCGCTCCTGGCCATCTGCGGGATCCAGCCCGCCATGGCCGCGACCGGGGCGGCAGCCGCGCTGCCCGCCACGGTCACCGTCCCCGCGGCCGCGCCGCTCGCCGCCGCGGTCCCGGACGGCGAGTACACCCAGCGGTTCCTCACCATGTACACCAAGATCAAGGACCCGGCGAACGGCTACTTCAGCGCGCAGGGCATCCCCTACCACTCGGTCGAGACGCTCATCGTGGAGGCGCCCGACTACGGCCACGAGACGACGTCGGAGGCCTACTCCTACTGGCTGTGGCTCGAGGCCCTGTACGGGCAGGTGACCCAGGACTGGGCCCCGCTCAATCACGCGTGGGACACGCTCGAGAAGTACATGATCCCAACGAGCGCGGACCAGCCGACCAACTCGTTCTACAACCCGGCGAGCCCGGCGACGTACGCCTCGGAGTTCAACAACCCGAACCAGTACCCGTCGGCCCTCAACAGCGGCGTCACCTCCGGCCAGGACCCCATCGCCGCCGAGCTCAAGTCGACCTACGGCACGTCGGACGTCTACGGCATGCACTGGCTCGCGGACGTCGACAACAAGTACGGCTTCGGCGCCACGCCGGGCGCGGGTTGCGAGCTCGGCCCGACAGCGACCGGCTCCTCCTACATCAACACCTTCCAGCGCGGCCCGCAGGAGTCGGTCTGGGAGACCGTCCCGCAGCCGTCGTGCGAGGAGTTCAAGTTCGGCGGCACCAACGGCTACCTCGACCTGTTCACCAAGGACTCGTCGTACGCCAAGCAGTGGAAGTACACCAACGCGCCCGACGCCGACGCTCGCGCGATCGAGGCCGTCTACTGGGCCAACCAGTGGGCGACCGCGCAGGGCAAGCAGGCCGACGTCGCCGGCACCGTGGCCAAGGCCGCGAAGATGGGTGACTACCTGCGGTACGCGCTGTTCGACAAGTACTTCAAGACCATCGGCTGCACCTCGCCGTCGTGCCCCGCGGGGTCCGGCAAGAGCAGCGAGCACTACCTGCTGTCCTGGTACTACGCCTGGGGCGGCGCGCTCGACTCGTCGGCCGGCTGGGCCTGGCGCATCGGGTCCTCGCACGCGCACTTCGGGTACCAGAACCCGCTCGCCGCGTGGGTGCTGTCGACGGACGCGGCCCTGACGCCGAAGTCGCCGACCGCCAAGACGGACTGGGGCACGTCGCTCACGCGGCAGCTCGAGTTCTACAAGTGGCTGCAGGCTCCCGAGGGCGGGATTGCCGGTGGCGCCACCAACAGCTGGGACGGCGCCTACGCGACGCCCCCGGCCGGCACGCCGACGTTCTACGGCATGGCGTACACCGAGGCCCCGGTCTACAACGACCCGCCGTCGAACCAGTGGTTCGGCATGCAGGCGTGGGGCATGCAGCGCGTCGCTGAGCTGTACTACGCGTCGGGCAACCCGCAGGCCAAGGCCATCCTCGACAAGTGGGCCCCGTGGGCCGCGGCCAACATCACGGTCAGCGGCACCACCTGGTCGATCCCGTCGGAGCTGACCTGGACGGGCAAGCCGGACACCTGGAACTCGGCCAACCCGGGCGCCAACACCGGCCTCAAGGTCGCCATCAAGAGCACCGGCCAGGACGTCGGCGTCGCCGGTGACCTGTCGCGCACGCTGCTCTTCTACGCGGCAAAGTCCGGCAACACCGCCATCCAGGCCAAGGTGAAGTCGCTCCTCGACGCCATCTGGGCCTCGAACCAGGACCCCCTGGGCGTCTCGGCGCCGGAGACCCGCACGGACTTCGCGCGGTTCGACGACCCGTACGTCTCGGGCGGCAACGGCGTCTACATCCCCGCCGGCTGGACCGGCACGATGCCCAACGGCGACGCCATCAAGCCGGGCGTGAGCTTCCTCGACATCCGCTCCTGGTACAAGCAGGACCCGCAGTGGTCCAAGGTCCAGGCGTACCTGGACGGCGGCGCCGCGCCGACGTTCAGCTTCCACCGGTTCTGGGCCCAGACGGCCATCGCCGGCGCCATGGCCGACTACGACCGGCTGTTCCCCGGTACCGCGCCTGCCGACACGGTCGCGCCGAGCGTCCCGACGGGCCTGCTCGCCGGCGCCACCACCGCGACGTCGGCCACGATCTCGTGGACGGCCTCGACGGACAACGCGGGTGGCTCCGGCGTCGCCGGGTACGACGTGTACCGCGGCACGACGAAGGTCGGGTCCTCGACCACCACGTCGTTCACCGAGACGGGTCTGACGCCATCGACCGCGTACTCGTACACGGTCCGGGCCCGCGATGTCGCCGGCAACGTGTCGCCCTCGTCGGCGGCCCTGTCCGTCACCACGAAGGCCACGCCGACCGACACGACCGCGCCGAGCGTGCCCACGGGCCTCGCCGCGAGCACGGTCACCCAGAACAGCCTCACGCTGTCCTGGTCGGCGTCGACCGACAACACGGGCGGGTCCGGTCTGGCCGGGTACGACGTCTACCGGGGCACGACGAAGGTCGGCTCCACCACGACGACGACGTACTCCGACACCGGCCTCACGGCGGCGACGGCGTACTCGTACACCGTGCGGGCGAAGGATGTGGCGGGCAACGTCTCGGCCGCGTCGTCGTCGCTCTCGGTCACGACGCTGCCGGCGACGACCGCCGACACGATCGCCCCGTCGGTGCCTTCTGGCCTCGTCGCGACGACCGTCACGGAGACCAGCGTCGCCCTCACGTGGACCGCGTCCACGGACACCGGCGGCTCGGGCCTCGCCGGGTACGACGTCTACCGAGGTACGACGAAGGTCGGCTCGCCGACCGCCGCGTCGTACACCGACAGCGGCCTCACGGCGGCGACGGCGTACCAGTACACGGTCCGGGCACGGGACGTCGCGGGGAACATCTCCGCCGCGTCGTCGGCCCTCTCGGTGACCACGAAGTCCCCGTCGACCACCAGCTCGTGCAAGGTGACCTACACCGCGAACAGCTGGAACACGGGCTTCACGGCCTCCGTCAAGGTGACCAACACCGGCACCGCGGCGCTGAACGGCTGGACCCTCGGGTTCTCGTTCGCCAACGGCCAGCAGGTCACGCAGGGCTGGAGCGCCGACTGGTCCCAGTCCGGCACGGCGGTCACCGCGAAGAATGCGGCGTGGAACGGCACCCTCGGGGCCGGTCAGAGCACCGACATCGGGTTCAACGGCTCCCACACGGGGACCAACACCAACCCGACGTCGTTCACGCTGAACGGTGCGGTCTGCGCCATCGGCTAGTCGCACGACGAGCGGGCCGGTCCTCCGCGCGAGGGCCGGCCCGTTCGTGCGGGGTAGGGGCAACCCCACCCCGGCCCCGTGGGTGGTCAGGCTGTCTGGCAGGAGCCCCGGACCCCTAGCGTCACTGTCATGAGCTCCCCGACGCCCCCGAGCAGCGTGTCCGACGACCTGCGCGTCGTCGCCCCCGCGTTCACGGACCTGCGCTCCCTGGTCGCCGCCCCCGTGTCCGTCGCCACCTGGCGCGGGATCTCGCAGATCGTCGTCGGCTCCTTCGTCATCCTCGTCGCCGCGATCGGTCTGACGGTGGCCCTGTCGCTGTCGCTCTCCCTGGTCGTCCTGTTCGTCGGCATCCCGATGCTGGTCGCCACGCTGTGGGCGGGCCGCCCGTTCGCCCGGCTCGAGCGGGCCCGGCTGCACGCGCAGCTGGCGGTGGAGATCTCGACGCCCACCTACCCGCGGCGCGACGGCACGTGGGCCTCGTGGTGGGCCGTCCTGTCCGACAGCCGCACGTGGGCGCACGTGGCCTACGTGGTGGTCGCCGGCCTGCTCCTCACGCTGCAGAGCGTCCTGGTGACGGTCGCGGGCGGGTTCGCGCTCGGCGGGCTGGCCTACCCGGTGATCGCCGCGGCGGGTGGCCTGCGCCACCCGCCGATCCCGCTGGTGCTCATGGTCCCGGCCGCGCTGGCGTGCGCGTGGCTCGCCGCCCTGGCCACCCAGGCCGGGTCGCTCGCGATCGTGCGGTGCGCCCGGTCCCTGCTCGGCGCGTCGCCGCGGGCCGAGGCCGTCGAGGCGGCCCGGCAGGCGCAGGCCCGCGCGGTGCAGGCCGAGGGTCGGGCCGTCCAGCTGCGCGAGACGCGCACGGCCGCCGTCGGTGCCGCCGACGACGAGCGCCGCCGGATCGAGCGCGACCTGCACGACGGCGCGCAGCAGCGGCTGGTCGCCCTCGGCGTCGAGCTGGGCGCCGCCAAGCGGAAGGTCTCCAGCGACCCCGAGGCCGCTGCCGCCCTGGAGCACGCGCACCGCGAGGTCAAGGAGACCCTGGCCGAGCTGCGCGACCTGGTCCGCGGCATCCACCCGGCCGTCCTCACCGACCGCGGCCTCGACGCCGCGCTGTCTGCGCTGGCCGCGCGCAGCCCCGTGCCGGTCCGCGTCGACATCCCGGACCCGCCGTCCCTCACCCGCGCGAGCACGTCAGCACAGGCCGCCGCCTACTTCGTCGTCGCCGAGGCGCTCACCAACGCCGCCAAGCACGCCGACGCGCACCAGGTGGTGGTGACCGTGACCGCCGACGACACGCTCCGACTCGTCATCGCCGACGACGGACGCGGGGGAGCGCATCCGACGCCCGGCAGCGGGCTCGAGGGCCTGCGCAGCCGCGTCGCCGCCCTCGACGGCACCTTCGACCTGGACAGCCCGGCCGGAGCCGGCACCCGACTCACCGTGGAGGTGCCGTGCGCATCGTGATCGCCGAGGACTCGGTCCTGCTGCTCGACGGCCTGACCAGGCTGCTCGTGGCGGAGGGTCACGAGGTCACCGGCTACACCACCGCCGACGACGTCGTCGCGGCCCTCGGGCCCGACGACCGGCTGCCCGACGTGCTGGTCACCGACGTCCGGATGCCGCCGTCGCACACCGACGAGGGCCTGCGGGCGGCGGTCCACCTGCGCAGCCTGCACCCCCGGCTGCCGGTCCTGGTCCTGTCGCAGTACGTGGAGCAGCGGTACGCCCGCGAGCTCTTCGCCGGCGACGTCCGCGGCCTCGGGTACGTGCTCAAGGACCGCGTGGCCGACGTGGACGACTTCCTCGACGCCCTGGCCCGCGTGGCCGGCGGCGGCACCGTCATCGACCCCGAGGTCGTCGCCCAGATCCTCGCCCGGGCACGCCGCTCGGGCCTCGAGACCCTCACCCCGCGCGAGCGGGACGTGCTCGGCCTCATGGCGGAGGGCCGCTCCAACGCGGCCATCGCCGACCGCCTCGTCGTCGGCCTGCCGGCCGTCGAGAAGCACGTGACGTCCATCCTCACCAAGCTCGACCTCCCGCAGGCCGCCGACGACCACCGCCGCGTGCTCGCCGTCCTGCGCTGGCTCGAGCACGAAGGAGACCACTCATGACCACGACCCTGGAGCGCCCACCCGTCACCCCGCCGCCAGCGCGCACGCCGGCCGCCCGCGCGCTGACCTGGACCGGCGCGATCATCGGCGCGGTCCTGCTCCTGTCCGCCGGGTACAGCGCCGTCAACCTGCTCGTCCTCGGGTCCGACGACGCCACGACCGTCTCACGGACCGCGTCCTACGCCGCGACGTCCGTCGTGGAGCTGGTCGCCGACGGCCACGTCTCCGTGACCACCGGTGGCGATCGGGTCGAGGTCGAGCGGACCGCGCGGACGGCCCTGACCACGGCGCACTACTCGGCCTCGACGGTCGGCGACCACCTGCGGGTGCAGTACCGCTGCACCTGGTGGCGTCCCGGATTCTGCTCGGCGTCGCTGGACGTGACCGTGCCCGACGGGACGTCCGTGATCGTGCGCGCCAGCGACGGGTCCGTCACCGCGACGGCGCTCCGCGGGCCGCTCGACGTGCACGTCAGCGACGGCACCGCGCAGGTGTCGGACATCGACGGCGACGTGACCCTGCGGACCTCCGACGGCGACACCGACCTCAGCAACATCCACGGGAACGTGGTCGTGAGCTCGGCCGACGGCGCCGTCACCATCGGCGACGTCTCCGGGTTCGTCGACGCCCGCTCGAGCGATGGCCCCATCGACATCTCCGGCGTGCGGGGGGACGTCGACGCCCATGCCAGCGACGGCGACGTCACGGTGTTCGGCACCGGGGTGCCCGTCGCCCTCGACATCTCGGCCTCCGACGGCCGGCAGATCGTGGAGGGCCCGGTCGATCCCACGTCGTCGGTGCACGTCCGGATCCGCACCAGCGACGGCGACGCCGCGTACCTGGGACCGCGGGGCTGAGCCCACGAGAAGGGCCCCTGATCAGCAGATCTGCTGATCAGGGGCCCTTCTCGTCTGTCGGGGTGGCGGGATTCGAACCCACGACCTCTTCGTCCCGAACGAAGCGCGCTACCAAGCTGCGCCACACCCCGTGGAGCCTGGTAAGGATAGCCGACGAGTACCCGTGCGACGAAACCGGATCAGGCTCCGACCAGAGTGATCAGCGTCGCTTCCGGCCGGCACGCGAACCGCACCGGCGCGTACGGCGACGTCCCGAGGCCCGCGGACACGTGCATCCACGTCGACCCCGCGCCGCCGGGTTGGTCCGGGCGGGGTCCCGGCCAGCCGTGCAGGCCCTTGGCGCGGCGCGTGTCGAGGTCGCAGTTGGTCACCAGGGCGCCCCAGAACGGCAGGGCCAGCTGCCCGCCGTGCGTGTGCCCGGCGATCGCCAGGTCGACGTCGTCGGCGTGCATGGCGTCCAGCACCCGCCGGTACGGCGCGTGCGTGACGCCGAGGTGCAGGTCCACGGGCGTCGAGCCCGTGCGGGCGTCGTCGTCGCCGTCCGCCGCCGGGAACCGGTCGCGGTCGAGGTGCGCGTCGTCGGTGCCGACGAGCGAGAGCACCCGCCCGTCGACCTTGACGACGTCCCGGCGGTTGGTGAGGTCGATCCAGCCGGCGGACCGGAACCGCGACGTCAGCTCGCGCCAGGGCAGCTCGGCCGGCGGCTCGTGGCTCCTGCGGCGGGCGTCGGGCAGGAGGTAGCGCGCGGGGTTCTTCGGGCTCGGCGCGATGTAGTCGTTGGAGCCGAGCACGAACGCCCCCGGGACGGCCAGGTGCGGTTCGAGCGCCTCGAGCAGCGCCGGCATGGCGTCCAGGTGCGCCCAGTTGTCACCCGTGTCGACGACGAGGTGCGGGTCCAGCGACGCCAGGTCGCGCACCCAGTCGACCTTCTTGCGCTGCCCGGGCGTCAGGTGCAGGTCGGAGAGGTGCAGGATCCGCAGGGGGTCCTGGCCGGTCGGGAGCACCGGCACAGTGACCTCGCGCAGCGTGTACCAGCGCACCTCGATCAGCGAGGCGTACGCGAGCGCGCCCGCACCGGCCAGTGCGAGGGCGCCGGCGGTGCGGGCCAGCGTCGCGGCGGGGCTGGACGAGCCGGTCATCCGTTACCGCCGCCGCCACCACCACCGCCGCCGCCACCACCACCGCCGCGGCCCCCGCCGTTGCCCGGTCCGCCCGGTCCGCCCGGACCGGCCTGGGCAGGCGGCGCGGGCTGAGCGGGATCGACGGCCGGCGGCGCGACCGGCTGACCGTTGGACAGCGTCAGCATGACCGCCGTGCCGCGGGTGGCCGTGCCGGACGGGTTCTGCGAGGCCACGGTGCCGGCCGGGTAGGCCGAGGGCACCTGGGTCGGGTCGACGGCCACGTTGAACCCGGCGCCCTTGAGGATGGCGCGGGCGTCGCCCTCGGACTTGCCGACCACGGACGGGATCGGGATCTTCTCGCCGAAGACCAGCTTGTCGTCGGCTGCACCGAAGCCGGGGTTGGCGGCACCGTCGAGCGCCTGGACCGAGAACCGCTTCCACGTCGGTGCGGCGATCGAGGAACCGAACGCGTACTTGATGTACTTGCCGGCGATCGTGAGCTTCTGCACGGGCGTGAAGCCCTCCTTGTAGCCCACCCACACCGCGGTCGCCAGCAGCGGCGTGTAGCCGACGAACCAGGTCTCCTCGTTGTGGCTCGTCGTGCCCGTCTTGCCGGCGGACGGGAACGGCGGCGCGCCGACCGTCTTGGCCGTGCCGTTCCAGACGTTGCTCAGCGCGAAGTTGATCGTGTTGGCGTACTTGGGCTCGATCGCCGCGTGGCAGTTGGCCTGCGGGATCGGCAGCTCGGCGCCGTTGGCGTCCTTGACGCTCAGGATGGCGACGGGCGTGCAGTACGTGCCGCCGGACGCGAAGGTCGCGAAGGCCGCGGCCATGGAGATGGGTGCGACGGAGTCGCTGCCGATGACGTTCGACGGGTTGGTGCCGGGGGTCGAGGAGCCGTCGGCCCGCGGCTTCGCCGTGTGCATCCCGAGGTCCGCGGCGCCGGTCATGATGTTGCACATGTCCAGCTGGCTGGCCATCGTCAGGTAGGCCAGGTTGACCGAGTTCTTGGTGGCGTCGAGCACGGTCATCATGCCGGCGCCGCCCTCGGAGTTCCCCACGGGCCAGGGCTTGTTCGGGCCCTTCTGGCCGCACGTGGTGAACATGTTCTCGTTCAGCGTGCGCTCCGTGCCGTTGACCTGCTCGTACAGGCTGTGGCCCGACTTGAGCCACTCGAGCAGCGTGAAGGGCTTGAACGTCGAGCCGGGGGCGAAGCCGCCCGAGCCGCCGTACGCGCCGTCCGTGTTGAAGTTGACGGACTCCTCGCGCGTGCCCGGCTGGGCCGCCGCCGCGTAGATGCGGTTCTGCGCCATCGTGAGGATCTTGCCCGTCCCCGGCTCGACCGTGACGATCGAGGTGGCGACGCCGGACGGGTCGTCCACCGGGATGCCGTTCTTGACCTCCGTGTCGGCGAGCGTCTGCAGGCGCGGGTCGAGGGTGGTCGTGATGGTGAGGCCGCCGCGGTAGAGGAGGGACTTGCGCTCCGCGGGGGTCGGGCCGAAGGCGGGGTCGTTGACGATCACCTTGGTGACGTAGTCGCAGAAGTACCCGGAGCCGGCGACGACGTCGCTCGCGCCGACGCAGCCCTGCTTGAGGGCGGTGACGTGCAGGGTGTCGGCCAGCGGCGTGGCGATCCCCGCGGCGTACTCGTCCGCCGTGATGTACCCCTGCTGGTTCATGAGCGACAGGACGGTGTTGCGGCGGTCCTGCGACTTGTCGGGGTTGAGGACCGGGTCCCACTTGGACGGGCTCTGCGTGATGCCCGCGATCGTCGCGGCCTCGAGGTAGGTGAGGTCCTTGGCCGGCTTGGCGAAGTAGTACTGGGCCGCCGACTCCGCGCCGTACACGGAGGCGCCGAACTGCGCGATGTTCAGGTACTTCTCGAGGATCTGGTCCTTCGTGAGCCGCTTCTCGAGCGAGATGGCGAGCTTGGCCTCACGGAGCTTGCGGGCCACACCCTCGGCGCCGTCGGCCTCGCGTGCCGCGTTGATGGCCGCCAGACGCTCGGCCTCGGTGTCCTTGGACAGTGCCGCGTCGATGAGGACGTTCTTGACGTACTGCTGCGTCAGGGTCGAGGCGCCCTGCTGCGGGCCGCTGGTCGTCTGGCCCTTGACGAAGGCGCGGAGCATGCCCTGCGGGTCGACGCCGGCGTGCTTGTAGAAGCGCTTGTCCTCGGTCGCGACGACGGCGTGCTGCAGCTGCGGGGAGATCTCGGTCAGGGGGACGACGACACGGTTCTGGTCGTAGAACGTCGCCAGCAGCGAACCGTCGGCCGCCAGGATGATCGACTTCTCCGGGAGGGTCTGCTCCTGGAGCTCGGTCGGCAGGTCGTCGAAGGCCGTGACGGTCAGGTCGGTCACGCCGTTCGCGGCGGCGACTCCGGGCAGGACGAGTCCGGCGGCGAGCACCCCTGCGACCACCGCGACCAGCACGAAGGACAGCAAGAGGGCCAACGCCTGGAAGACGTTGACCTGTCGGCCGCGCCGGCGCGCAGGGTTCGGCATGCCGTCAGGGTAGTAGGTGCCCCTGTCACCTCTTGTCCGGATCCGCCGTCGACACGTCGACCTGCACCGGACCTGCACATGCCGCCGCCCGTGCCTACGGCCCCCGCGACTCGGTCACACGTCCATCTGACGATATGACCCGAACGGAGTCTCGCCAGGAAGGGCGTCCGACCGCTAGTTTCCGGGCAGGACTCGGGTGCGGTTGCCACGGCACGCCCCCACGGCGTGTTCAGGAGGATGAGTGACGACACTCGTGCAGGACGCGCACTGGACTGCGCTCGCGGCGTGCGGTGCGGGCAAGCTGGCGCCCGACGCGCTCTTCGTCGAGGGTGCCGCCCAGCGTGAGGCGCGCGCGGTCTGCACCGCCTGCCCCGTGCGGCTCGCCTGCCTGGCGGACGCCCTCGACAACCGCATGGACTTCGGGGTGTGGGGCGGTATGACCGAGCGCGAGCGCCGCGCGCTGCTGCGCCGGCGGCCCGAGGTGCGCTCCTGGCGCGCCGAGCTGGTCGGCTCGGACTCCCTCGGGGGCTTGTGAGAGCGCTCCGACCCGTCCGGTGCCCCCGCTAGGGTGACTGCCATGGCAACGACGTGGGAGTACGCGACGATTCCGCTCATCATTCACGCCACCAAGGCGATCCTCGACCAGTGGGGCGCGGACGGGTGGGAGCTCGTCCAGGTGATCCAGGGGCCGGATGCGGGCCTCGTCGCCTACCTCAAGCGGCCCAAGGAGTCCTGATGGGCGCCGCCGCCCGGCTGACCGAGCTCGGGCTGGAGCTGCCGGAGGTGGCCCTGCCGCTCGCGGCGTACGTGCCGGCCGTGCGCTCGGGCGCCTACGTGTACACGTCCGGCCAGCTGCCGTTCGTCGGGGGCGCGCTGCTCGCTACCGGCAAGGTCGGCGTCGGGGAGGGGCTCGTCGCCCCGGAGGACGCCGCCGGCTACGCCCGGGTCAGCGCGCTGAACGCGCTCGCGGCGGTCGCCGCCGTCATCGCGGCCGAGGGTGGTCCGTCGGGTCCCGACGCGCTCGACCGGATCGCGCACGTCACCAAGGTGGTCGGCTTCGTCGCCAGCGACCCGGCGTTCACGGGCCAGCCCGGGGTCGTCAACGGCGCGAGCCTCCTGCTGCACGAGGTCCTCGGCGACGCAGGCGTGCACGCCCGGTCCGCGGTCGGGGTCGCGGTGCTGCCGATGGACTCGCCCGTCGAGGTGGAGATCGTCGTCGAGCTGAGCTGAGCCTCGACCAGGCCGGGCCTCAGCGGGCCCGGCGCTCCAGCCGCTCGACGTCGAGCAGCACGACCGCGCGCCCCTCGCGACGGACCCAGCCACGCGCGGCGAAGTCGGCGAGCGCCTTGTTCACGGTCTCGCGCGAGGCGCCGACGAGCTGCGCGAGCTCCTCCTGCGTCAGGTCGTGCGCCACGCGGATGCCCTCGTCGACGCGCTCGCCGAACCGGGTGGACAGGTCGAGCAGCGCCTTGGCGACGCGGCCGGGGACGTCCGAGAACACCAGGTCCGCGAGCGCCTCGTTGGTGCGCCGCAGCCGGCGGGCGAGCGCCTGCAGCAGGTGCTGCGCGACCGTGGGCTTGTCCTGGAGCCAGCGGATGAGGTCGCTGTGACCCAGCTCGAGCACGACGGCGTCGGCGACGACGGTCGCGGTCGCGGTGCGCGGGCCGGGGTCGAACAGGCTCAGCTCGCCGAACATCTCGCCCGGGCCGAGCACGGCGAGCAGGTTCTCGCGGCCGTCGTTGGAGCGTCGGCCGAGCTTGATCTTGCCCTCGCGCACGACGTAGAGCCGGTCTCCGGGCTCGCCCTCGTGGAAGAGCGCGTCGCCGCGGGCGAAGTCGATCGCCTTCATCGTTGCGACGAGAGCCTCCGACGCCTCCGGGTCGAGACCGGCGAACAGCGGCGCCGACAGCACGATGTCGTCCTCCACGGGGACACCTCACCTTTCTGGCCGCGCGCTGCCCGGATCGTCCCGGTGGCGGCATCGTTCACGACTGAGCACAGACGGACCGACCGCTGGTCAGCGGCTTGATCCGCCCTCAGTCTGCCCCATGGTGGGTGTCATCCGCGGCCCAGAGCGTCCCGCAGCCCGACGACGACCACGTCGGGGTCGACGGCCAGGCGTGCGATGAGGCGGTCGGTGGCGCGGAGGAGGGCTGCGTCGACGCCGGCGGCGTAGGTCGAGAGCTGGGCGTCGAGGGCACGGAGCTCGTCCAGCCGGGCGACGTCGGCGACGGGCTCGGAGCCGCCCAGCACTGCCGCGAGCGCGGCGGGTCGGGGCACCCCGACGCCGATCTCGAGCGGCAGCTGGAAGGCGACGTCCTCGCCGAGGGTCTGCGGGCGTGCCGCCTGGGCCACCGCGAGGTCGAGGCGGGCGCGCACCAGCCGGCGCCACCAGGTGACCCGGGCCTGCTCGGCGCGCAGTGCGCGACGGTCGAGGCGAAGATCGCTGACCCGCTGGTCGACGGGTGGCGCCATGGGGCAGGTCCTCCTCAACCGGGCACCTCGCACGGGCGCCATGTCTCGTTTCGGCCCGGTCCGGTCTGACCTTGAGCGGTGATACCTGTGTGCGCCACGGGATCACTCCAAGGGAGCAACCCCGCAGGTCGCAGGCCCCTCGGACGTGTGTGGGCGCCGCGTCGTACGCTGCCACCGTGACTGGCTACGCAGTGGAGTCCGACCTCGCCCGCACCCGCCGCGCTCGTCGCATCGACCGCGCCCTGGCCGTCCGGTACCCCGACGCGCACTGCGAGCTCGACTTCACCTCGCCGTTCGAGCTGCTGGTCGCCACCGTGCTCTCCGCCCAGACCACGGACGTCCGCGTGAACCTCACGACCCCTGTCCTCTTCGCGCGCTACCCGGACGCGGCAGCCCTCGCGGCCGCCAACCCCGAGGAGCTGGAGGAGATCCTGCGGCCCACCGGGTTCTTCCGTGCCAAGGCCAAGTCGGTGATGGGCCTGTCCCGGGAGCTGGTCGAGCGGTTCGGCGGGGAGGTGCCCGGGCGGATGAAGGATCTGGTGACGCTCCCGGGGGTCGGGCGCAAGACCGCCAACGTCGTGCTCGGCAACGCGTTCGGCGTCCCGGGGATCACCACGGACACGCACGTCATGCGGCTGTCGAAGCGGCTGGGCTACACCCAGAGCGACGACCCGCTGGTGGTGGAGAAGGAGCTCGACGCGCTGATCCCGCGCAAGGACTGGACGATGGCGTCGCATCGGCTGATCTTCCACGGGCGGCGCACCTGCTTCGCGCGCAAGCCGGCGTGCGGCGCGTGCCCCGTCGCGTCGATGTGCCCGTCGGCGGGCATCGGGGAGATCGACCCCGCGAAGGCCGCCGCCATGGTGAAGTCCTGACGCGCTAGACGGGAGCGGCAGTCCGCAGCCACGTCAGCAGCAGGTCCGTGACGAGCTCGGGAGCCTCCTCGGCGAGGTAGTGCCCCGCCGACGGCAGGAGCTCGAACTGGTACTGCGGTCCGATCAGCGCGGCGGTGTCGCGGGAGAGCCCGGCGCGGGACGGGGGCCGGAGCCCGTCCCTGCCTCCGTGGAGCTGGAGCACGGGGAGCGGCCGGGTCTGCTCGAGCGCCGCGTGGTAGCGACGGCCGTCCAGCCGCGGCATCGAGCGGACCAACCAGCGCAGCTGCTCCATCTGGCTGTGCGCGGCGAACGGCACGTTGGCGGCGGAGCGGTACGTGCGCTCGGTCTCGGCGTCGAGCCAGCCGGGGGCCCCGCCCCACTCGCGCAGCAGGCGGGTGACCAGGTCGCCCTCCATGAGCGCGCGCTCGGGGAACGACGGCAGCTGCACGAACGCGAGCCGCCGGACGGCCGACGGCCGCATGGCAACACGTGGGTGGCCCCGGGTGTCCAGGGGGTGCGGGGCCGCCAGCGGCGCGATCGCGCGCACGCGGTCGGGGTGCAGGCCTGCCATCGCCCACGCGATCTCGCCGCCCGTCCCGGTGCCGACGACCACCGCGTCGGCCGCGCCGAGCGACTGGATCACCCCGGCGACGTCGGCAGCCAGCGTCGGGACGTCGTACCCCTGCGGGGGCTTGTCGGAGCCGCCGGTGCCGCGGACGTCCATCGCGGCCACGCGGTAGCCCGCGTCGGCCAGCGGCGGCAGCTGGTGGCGCCACGCCCACCAGAACTCGGGCACTCCGTGCAGGAGCACGACCAGCGGCGCGTCGCGGTCGTCGGGTCCGGCGACGGCCACGTGGAACCGCGCGCCGTTCGCGGCCACGAACCGGTGCTCCCAGGGGCCGTCGATGAGGAGCGAGGCAGAGTCGACGGTGCTCATCGGAGCCGAACCTACCCGGTCCCGTCGGTCTCCGGGTCAGAGGTTGCGGTCACGCGCGAGTGATGTCGGTCGCGCTGGTAGAGCGCAGCGCCGCCGAGCAGGGCCGCGACGAGGGACGCGATGAGCACCGAGACGATCACGTGCTCGTCCTGCGGGCTGCCGTGGCCGAACGCCAGCTCGCCCACCAGCAACGACACCGTGAACCCGATGCCCCCCAGCAGTCCCACGGCCCCGACGTCGGCCCAGCCGAGGCCCGGCGCGAGCGAGGCGCGCGTGAAGCGGGCGACCAGGTACGTGGCGCCGAGGATGCCGAGGGGCTTGCCCACGACGAGCCCGAGCGCGACGCCCTGCGCCACCGGGTCGGCGAACGTCGTCTGCAGCGCGCCCGCGGTCAGGGTCACCCCGGCGGCGAACAGCGCGAAGACCGGCACCGCGATGCCGGCGGACAGGGGTCGCCACGCGTGCTCCCAGCGCTCGGCCAGCGACTCCGACGGGAGGGCGGACAGCCGGAGCGCCTTCCGGGTCGCCTCCTGCGACCCGGGCACGACGAGCCCGAGCGCCACGCCGGCGATCGTCGCGTGCACGCCCGAGGCGTGCACCGCGGCCCAGGCCACCAGCCCGAGGGGGACCAGCAGCCAGCCGCTGACCCAGCCACGCCGGATGACGAGCGCGAACACGACGACCGTCGCCGCACCGACGCCGAGCCAGAGCGCCGAGACGGTGTCGGTGTAGACGACGCCGATGACGATGATCGCGAGCAGGTCGTCGACGACGGCGAGCGTGAGCAGGAAGGCGCGCAGGGCGTTGGGCAGGCTCCGGCCGACGATGGCGAGCACCGAGACGGCGAAGGCGATGTCCGTCGCCGTCGGGACGGCCCAGCCCCGGGGCACCCCGTCCGCCGCGGTCAGGTTCACCGCCAGGTAGAGGATCGCGGGGACGAGCATGCCGCCGATCGCGGCCACGATCGGGACGACCGCCGTGCTCGGGTTCCGTAGCTCGCCGGCGACGATCTCGCGCTTGAGCTCGAGGCCGACCACGAAGAAGAAGATGGCCAGCAGGCCGTCGGTCGCCCACGTGGCCACGGTGAGGTCGAGATGCAGCGCCGCGGGGCCGATGACCGTGTCGGACACCGTGGCGTACGACGCGGGGGCCACGTTCGCCCAGAGAAGGGCGACGACGGTGGCGGTCAGCAGGAGAGCGCCGCCGACACGTTCCTCCCGAAGCGTGTCGAGCAGGTTGCGCTCGGAGCCGGGGGAGAGAGCGGTGAAGAGGCGACTGGTGGGCGTGGACACGGGTGCACCTCCGGGCGGTCTGGGCGCCGACCAGACGTCCCGGCCCACCGGGAGCCAGGCTAGCGGGCTAGGCGTCCGCGGGCTCGGGAACCTCGGAGCGCCCGTCGACCGCGCTGCGGCGGTCCTTGGGCGGGTCGAAGCGGTAGCCGACGTTGCGCACGGTGCCGATGAGCTGCTCGTGCTCGGGGCCGAGCTTGGCGCGCAGCCGTCGCACGTGCACGTCGACCGTCCGCGTGCCTCCGTAGTAGTCGTAGCCCCAGACCTCCTGCAGCAGCTGGGCGCGGGTGAACACGCGCCCCGGGTGCTGCACGAGGTACTTGAGGAGCTCGAACTCCTTGTACGTGAGGTCGAGCGGTCGACCGCGCAGCCGGGCCGTGTAGCCGCCGGCGTCGATGGTGAGCTCGCCCGACGAGATCTCCTGGGGGGAGTCGTCGTACCCCGCGGTGGCGGCGCGCTCCATGACCAGCCGGAAGCGCGTCTCGACCTCGGCCGGGTTGGCCGTCTCGAGGATGATGTCGTCCGCGCCCCACTCGGCGGTGACGACCGTCAGGCCGCCCTCGGTCAGCACGAGGATCAGGGGGACGGTGAGGCCCGTCGCCCGCAGCAGCCGGCACGTGGTCCGGGCGGTGACGAGGTCACGCCGGGCGTCGAGCACGACGATGTCCGCGTCCGGTGCGTCCACGAGAGCCGACGGCTCGACGGGGAGCACACGGACGCGGTGGGACAACAGACCGAGGGCCGGGAGCACCTGGGCGGAGCCCCCGGACGCTGGAGTGAGCAGCAGCAGATCTGCCACCTGGAACCTCCCCGCGTGCGAGTGGGGGCCACGGTACCGCGCGCGTCGGCCACGTTGCGCCCGTATGTCGAGGGATGGCGTCACACGTCCCTGCGAGCGCCGGGCGTAACGCGAGGGAAATCGCGACGAGATGCGACAATCGGCGGCGTGCTCCTCCCCTCCCTGCAGGCCGCCCGCCTGCGCGCGCTCCTGCACCGGTCGCCACTGACCCCGGTCGCGGGACGGTAGGGGACCCATGCAGCTCGCTACCCGCGCGGTCGTCACGGCCGTGCTCGCCGCCGCTGTCGCCGTCGCCGGGTACTTCGGCGGCCTCCCGTTGAGCATCTCCGCCGCGGTCCTCGCCGTCGTGTTCGCCCTCGGCTGGCCCGCGCTCGCCGGTCTGCCCTTCGCGGTCGGCTCGGCCACCGTCGTGGCCCTCGGCGGGGTCGGGGCGGTCGCCGTCGTGCACCTCACCGAGTCCCCACCCTTCCTGCGGTACCTGCCCGTGGTGTTCGCCGCCGCGATCCTGCTCGCCTTCGTCAGCGAGCTCCTGCGGCGCGACGGGCGCACGCGGCTCGTCGAGTCCGTCTCCGGGACCGTGGCCGGGACGCTCGTGGCGGTCGCCGTGGCGGGCTGGGTCGCCATCGGCAAGACGCCCGGCGGCGAGCACCTCGTGGTCGCGGGCGCGCTGGCGCTCGCGGTCGGGTCGGCGGTCGTGGCGCTCCACCTGGCCCCGTGGATCGGGGCGCTGGTCACCGCCGGTGCGGCAGCCGGCGCCGGGGCCCTGGGTGGTCTCCTGCTGCCCGGGCTCGACCCGCTGGCCGGTGCGCTGCTCGGCCTCGCGGTCGGCATCCTCGTCGCCACCCTGCACGCCCTGTTCGACCAGCTGCCGTCGCTGGAGAAGCGCTGGCCCTCGCTCGCGGCCGTGACGCTGCCGGTGACCGTGACCGGCATCCTCGTGTACGTCGTCGGCCGGGTGCTGGTCGGCTGACCCGGCCGCCCGCACGGCGGGCGCCCACACGGCGAGATGGACATGGTGCCGACGGCCGGTCACGTGCGACTCTTCAGCACGATGCGCACCCTGACTCTCCTGCCGCTCGACGCTCCCCGCGTCGCGCGCGGGTGCGCCCCGGACCGTCCCGGCGGGCTCAGCGCGCCGGCGTCCTGTCCGGGCGAGGTCCCCGCCGCCTGACGGTCGGCCCTTTCGAGGGCGATCGGCCGGGCGCGCTGCGACCTCGGCCCCCGGGTCGGCCCCCGCCGATCGACAGCCCCACACCTGTCCCCTCCCCAGGAGTCCCCATGAGCACGCCCAGCACCCCCGCCGGCATCGACCCCCGCGGCCCGCGGTTCGGCGCCGCCCTCACGCTCGTCCTGCTGATCGTCGTCCTGCTGCTCGGCACGACGCCCGCCGCGTACGCCGTGCTCGCCGTGGTCGTCGCGAGCTTCGCCCTCGGCGCGTTCGGCGGCGTCGGTCGCACCTGGCAGGCGTGGGTGTTCAAGAAGGTCGTCCGCCCGCGCCTGGCCCCGCCGACCGAGCTCGAGGACCCGCGGCCGCCGACGTTCGCGCAGCTGGTCGGCCTGGTCATCACGGGAGCCGGGCTGCTGCTCGGGCTGCTCGGGGTCAGCGCCGCCGTCCCCGTAGCCGCCGCGCTCGCGCTCGTCGCCGCGTTCCTCAACGCGGTGTTCGGCCTGTGCCTCGGCTGCGAGCTGTACCTGCTGGGACTGCGGGTACGCGCGGGACGGACCGCCTAGTAGACGAGGGCCTGCGCCCGGTCGGCCAGGGCCTCCTCGACGAACACGGCCGCACCCGCGATCCGCACGCCTGGCAGCACGTGCTCCGGGCCGATGCCGCGACGGGCGGCGCACTGCGTGCACACCGTCACGCGGCCGCCCTCGAGCACCATCGCCAGCAGGTCGGCCAGCGGCGTCGCGTGCTCCAGGACGAGGTCGTCGGCACGCCCCGGCAGGGCGAACCACGCCGACTCGCCCGTGAGCCACAGGCTCACCTCGGCGCCGGCGGCGACGGCCGCGGCGGCGACCGTGAACGCCTGGTTGGCCGCCTCCGGGCGGTCGGTACCGGACGTGGTCTTGATCACGAGTGGGCGTGGCGTCGGGGTCATCGGAACAGGCTAGGGGTGCGCGCTCGTTAGGATCGTCGGCATGACTGCGCTCGAGGGAGTCTTCATCGGCCTGCTGGTCGYGGCGACGTTGACGATCGGCTGGTTCGCCTGCTTCGTCGTCTACCGGCTCTACAAGGGCCAGCGCTGAACTTCATGCCTTGATGCTGGGAGGCCCCGTCCATGCCGTTCGTCCTGCCTGATCCCGAGGGCCTCGCCCCCGAGGTGTACCCGCTGGCGTGGCTGCTCGGCACGTGGCGCGGCGAGGGTGTCGTCGACTACCCCGGAATCGACGAGGCGACGTTCACGCAGGAGATCGTCATCGACAGCGACGGCGGGCCGTACCTGTCGTACACGTCGACCATCCGCCTCGTCACGGCCCCGTCCGACACGGCTGCCCTCGAGAACGAGCCCCCGGCCCCGGTCTGGCAGACCGAGTCCGGCTTCTGGCGCGTCCCGCCCGAGCGGCCCACCGACTGGGGGCTCACGCCGGACCAGCACCCCGTCGAGCTGCTGGTGGCGGACCCGTCGGGCCACGTCGCCCTGTACATCGGCGCCGTCGGCAAGGGGCGCATCGACCTGGTCAGCGACGCGATCGTGCGCACGTCCTCCGGTGCCGCCGTCAGCGCCGGCAAGCGTCTCTACGGCCTCGTGAACGGCGAGCTGATGTGGGCCCACGACATCGCCGCGTTCGGGCACCCCATGCAGTCCTACGCCTCGGGCCGCCTCGCGCGGGTCGAGGCCCTCACCGACGACGAGGCCTCATGACCACCGACGCGACCGTCGACACCCCCGCAGAGCCCGTCGGGCACGGCGAGCCCCCGCGGCACAGCAGCCCGCTGCTCGCCCGGCACGGTGCGGTCCGTGCGTCCGGCCCCGACGACGGCGTCGCCTGGCACTACGGCGACCCGACCGCCGAGCAGCGCGCCCTCTCGCGCGGCGGCGCGGTGGTCGACCAGTCGCACCTCGGCGTCGTCACCGTCACCGGTCCCGACCGCCTGAGCTGGCTGAACTCGATCACGTCGCAGGAGCTGACCACCCTCGCGCCGCGCACGTCGACCGAGCTGCTCGTGCTCAGCCCGCAGGGGCACGTCGAGCACGCGGCGGGCGTCGTCGACGACGGCGAGACCACGTGGCTGCTGACGGAGACGCCGATCGCGCTCGCCGCGTGGCTGAACCGCATGAAATTTATGCTCCGGGTCGACATCGCGGACGTCACGGAAGACTGGGCGGCCATCGGCGAGCCCGTCGACGCCGAGGGCACGCCCGACGAGCCGGTCACCTGGCGCGACCCGTGGCCCACCACGGCCGTCGGCGGCACGCGCTACGGGCCGGCCGACGACGAGCACCCCGGGGCCGACCGCGCCTGGCGGCTGGTGCTGGTGCCGCGCGACCGCCTGGTCGAGGAGGTGCGCGCGCGGGAGGCCGCCGGTTGGCCGCTCGTCGGCACCTGGGCCAGCGAGGCGGCGCGCGTCGAGGCGTGGCGCCCCCGGGCGTCGCACGAGGTCGACCACCGGACCATCCCGCACGAGCTCGACTGGCTGCGCACGGCCGTGCACATGCAGAAGGGGTGCTACCGCGGGCAGGAGACGGTCGCGCGCGTGCACAACCTCGGCCGCCCGCCGCGCCGGCTCGTGATGCTGCACCTGGACGGGTCGGGGCACCTGCTGCCCGAGCCGGGTGCCGCGGTGCACGACGTGGTGAAGACGGACGCCTCACAGGAGCCCGGCCGGGTGGTCGGGCAGGTCACCACGGTCGCGCGGCACCACGAGCTGGGTCCGGTGGCGCTCGCCGTGGTGAAGCGCTCGACCCCGTCGGACGTCGAGCTCGTGGTCGACAGCGACGGCGGCGCTGTCGCGGCGGGCCAGGAGCAGATCGTCCCCGGGGACGGCGTGTCCGTGGACCGGCCCGCCGCCCGCGGACCCCTGACCCGCGGCCTGGGGCAGCACCCGATGCTGTGAGGGTCCTGTGACGGACACGACCTCGCGCGCGCGGGTGGTCGTCGAGGCACGGGTCCGGCAGGGCTGGGCGCGCGTGCGGGCCGCCTGGTTCCCGATCCTTCAGGCGTCGCTGGCCGCGGCCATCGCGTTCGCGATCGCCCGCTACTGGGTGGGCCACCCGTTCCCGTTCTTCGCGCCCGTCAGCGCCTGGGTGGCCCTCGGGTTCACCGCGGACCGGTCCCTGCGCCGCGTGGCGGAGCTCGCCGTCGGGGTCGCGATCGGTGTGGCGCTGGGTGACCTGCTCGTGCACCTCATCGGCAACGGCGCCTGGCAGGTGGCCGTCGTGCTGTTCCTCGCGGCGATCATCGCGCGGTTCATCGACCGCGGGCAGATGCTCACCACGCAGGCGGGCGTGCAGGCGCTCGTCATCGTCGGCCTCCCGGCCGTGTCCGCGTCCGGCGACCCGCTCGGACGGTGGATCGACGCGGCCGTCGGGGGAGTCGTCGCGCTCGCGGTCGCCGTGCTGACACCGCGGGACCCGCGCCGGCACCCGCGCGCACTGGCGCACGCCGCCGTCGAGGAGCTGGCCGGCATGCTGCGGGTCCTCGGCCGCGGTCTGCGGTCGGGGTCGGCCGCCGACGTCGAGGACGCGCTGGTGCGCGGTCGCGCGTCCCAGCCGGCGCTCGACGAGTGGTCCGAGACGGCGCAGAACGCGGGCGAGCTGGCCCGCGTGTCACCGACCATCCGCAAGCATCGCGAGGAGCTGGCCGGCCTGGCCGGCAACGCCGTGCACGTCGACCGCGCCATGCGCAACGCTCGCGTGCTGGCGCGGCGCGCGCTGGCGGCCGTCGAGGCGCAGACGCACGACATGGCGACGATCGCCGGGCAGGTCGACGCGACGGCGCGGGCCACCGACGAGCTGGCCTCGGCCCTCGGCTCCGGCCGGGACCCGGAACGCGCGCGCACCCAGCTGCTCGAGGTCTCCCGCGCGCTCGACCCGTTCGAGCTGGCCGAGCGCGACTGGCAGGTGCAGAGCCTCGTGCTGCTGCAGCGCTCGCTCGTCGTCGACCTGCTCGAGGCGGCCGGCGTCTCCCCGCAGGCCGCCCGCGACTCCCTGCCGGAGATCTGACCGGCAGCCCCAGGTGTTCGATACCGTCGCTCCGTGGACGTCCCGGTCAGCGCGTTGCGCGCAGAGCTCAGGCAGTGGATCGAGGCCGCCAGGGCGGGGGAGGACGTCGTCATCACGGAGCGGGGGATCCCCGTCGCGAGGCTCAGCGGGATCGCCGCGGCCGACCTGCTGACGAGGCTCGAGCGCGACGGCCTGCTGACGCCGTCGGCCGAGACCCGACCACCGGCTCGCAGCGGCGACCGCACCTCACCGGCGGCGAAGGGCGGGGTCTCCGACCTGGTCCGCCGACTGCGCCGCTGAGATGGCGATCGTCTACCTGGACACCAGCGCGCTGGTGAAGCTCTGCGTCGACGAGCCGGGGTCCGCGCTGGCCGTGGCGCTCTGGGACGGAGCCGACCTGGTGGTCACGTCGCGGCTGGCCGACGCCGAGGTGCGCGCGGTGCTCGCGGGCGGCCGGCGTGCGGGACGCCTGGACGACGAGGCGGCCGGGCACGCGCTGGCGGCGTGGGACCGCCTGTGGCCCGGGTTGCACGTGCTCGAGCTCCGGGACGAGGTGACGACGTCCGCGGCCGCGCTGGTCGGTCGGCACCCCCTGCGCGCGGCCGACGCCCTGCATCTCGCGTCCGCGCTGGAGCTGCGGTCGCCCGACCTGGTCGTCGCCGCCTGGGACTTGCACCTCGCGGCGGCCGCGCGGGCCGAAGGGCTGCTGGTCGTCCCGTGATGTCTCGTAGGCTCGCCCCGTGATCGGGAGTCTGCAGGTCCTCATCTTCTTCGTCTTCTACATCGCCATCTTCGGGCTGTGCCTCTGGGCGCTCATCGACCTGCTCCGGCGCCCGGCGGCGGCGTTCCCGCGGGCGGGCAAGCTCACCAAGGGCCTGTGGGGGGCGATCGTCGGGGTCGCCACCGCCGTCTCGTTCAGCGTCATCCCGATCCCCGGCGTGCCGCACCTGCCGTCGTTCCTGGCGCTCCTCGCCGCGGTCGGCGGGATCGTCTACCTCGTCGACGTGAAGCCGGCCGTCACGCCCTATTCGGGCGGTCGTGGGGGCCCGCGCGGTCCGAGCGGCCCGTCCGGCGGCTGGTGAGCGTGGCGGACGTCGGCACCGCGGCGGTCCCGCTCGCACGGGTGCTGCGCGGTGGCCTCGTCGAGTCCGTGCACGCCGGGCACGTCGTGGTGCTCGCGCCAGACGGGTCCGACCGCCTGGTGCTCGGCGACGGCGACGTCACGGTGTGGGCGCGGTCGTCGCTCAAGCCGCTGCAGGCGGTCGCGATGCTGCGGGCGGGGCTGGACGTCGAGGACGTCGCACTCGCGCTCGTGTGCGCCAGCCACAACGCCGAGCAGGGGCACCTCGAGGTGGTCCGCTCGATCCTCGCCGGCGCCGGCCTGGGGCCGGACGACCTGCGCAACACCCCCGACTGGCCGCTGGATGCGGACGCGGCCTGGCAGTGGCGAGCCGACGGGCACGGCACCGAGCCGCTGACGCAGAACTGCTCGGGCAAGCACGCCGGGATGCTGGCGACCTGCGTGGCCGCGGGCTGGTCCACCCACGACTACCTCGAGCCCGACCACCCGCTGCAGCGGGCCGTGCGCGCCGTCGTCGCCGAGCTCACGGGCGTCTCCGTCGAGCGGGTCACGGTCGACGGCTGCGGGGCCCCGCTGTTCTCGACCACCCTGCGCGGCCTGGCCCGCTCGTTCGGGCGCCTGGCCTCCGCCGACGGCCTCGAGGGGCGCGTCGGCGCCGCGATGTCCGCGCACCCGTGGCACGTCGGCGGGACGGGCCGCGACGCGACGCGGTTCATGGAGGCGGTGCCCGGCCTGGTGGCCAAGGACGGGGCCGACGGCGTCTACGCGGCCGGTCTGCCGGACGGCGGCGCGGTCGCTGTCAAGATCGCCGACGGCTCGTCCCGCCCCCGCCCGGCCGTGCTGGCGGCCGCGCTCACCGTGGCCGGTGTCGACCCGGCGCTCGTCCAGCCCGTGGGTCTCACGCCGGTGCTCGGCCACGGAGCGCCCGTGGGCGAGGTCGTCGCCACCTTCGGCCCGTGAGGGCGGTCGTCCAGCGCGTCACGCGCGCCTCCGTCACGGTCGACGGCATCGTCGTCGGCGCCATCGACCGGCCCGGGCTGCTGGCGCTGGTGGGGGTGACGCCCGGTGACGGGCCCGCCCAGGTGAGCCTGATCGCCCGGAAGATCGCCGAGCTGCGGATCCTGCGCGACGAGCAGTGCGCGGTCGACGTCGGCGCACCCGTGCTCGTCGTCAGCCAGTTCACTCTCTACGGGGACACCCGCAAGGGCCGCCGGCCCACGTGGAACGCCGCCGCCCCCGGGCCGGTGGCGCAGCCGTTGGTCGACGCCGTGGTGGCGGACCTGCGTGGTCGCGGGCTCGAGGTGGCCACGGGTGTGTTCGGCGCGGACATGGCCGTGGAGCTGGTGAACGACGGGCCGGTGACGATCCTGCTGGAGTCGGTGCCGGACGACTGACCGGCGGAGCGTTCGCACACGGAAAAGGCCCCTCGGAGTAAGCGTCCGAGGGGCCTTGCCGTGCTCCCAGGTCTTCCGTCTCCGGCGGACCGGCGACCGACGCCGCGCTGACGGTGCGGCTACGTCCCGGCACCCGGTGCGCCACCGGTGCCGTCGACCCCGGAGGGCGTCCAGCACCTGCGGCCCGCCACGGGCGGGACGACTGCGAGCAACCGCCCGGTCCGTAGCGACCCCCGCGGCGTCATCCGCGGGTCGCCGTGTTGCCACGACGATGTGGTCGTCCGTTCTCCGGTCGGCCCGACATCCACAGCCTGTCCACGCCGGCGCCACCTCCCCGAAGGGCGTTCTGCGCCGCCTGCGCGGAGGCCCCGGAGGGCTCCGTGCGTCGAGGTTCCGGCCCTCCCGAACTGACCTCCACCTCGATCCGGTGATCTCCTAAGAGGCCACCTGACCTGCGGTTTCAATCATCCCTGGCGGGGTCCTTCACCTGCGGTTCTCGATCTGTCGATCTCGATGTGAGATTTCTAGTCCTGTTCGAGAAGGGGCCACAAGGGCTTCCAGGAGCTTTCTTTGTCCACCGGTTTCCCCACACCCTTGTCCACAGGTTCACCTGCGGAAACATCCAGTTAACACAGGGCTGTGGACAGAATTTGTGGACGGGCCGTGTGTCGTTCACCCGTCCGCGCGAGGCTCCCCGTACCCTTGAACCAGCGAAGGCCCCTCGGAGTAAGCGTCCGAGGGGCCTTGCTGCGTCCGACCCCGGATGATTGCCTCATGCGCATCGAAGCCGTCCAGGGCGACATCACCACGCAGGACGTCGACGTCATCGTCAACGCCGCGAACTCCTCCTTGCTCGGCGGCGGCGGCGTCGACGGAGCGATCCATGCGGCCGCCGGCCCCGAGCTGCTCGCCGCCTGCCGGGAGCTGCGACGGACCACGCTGCCCGACGGGTTGCCCGTGGGTGACGCCGTCGCGACGCCGGGGTTCCGGCTGCCGGCGCGGTGGGTCGTGCACACCGTCGGGCCGAACCGGCACGCGGGCCAGACCGACCCCGTCCTGCTCTCGTCGTGCTTCGCGCGGCCCCTCGAGCTGGCGGTCGAGCTCGGCGCGTCGAGCATCGCGTTCCCGGCCGTGAGCGCGGGGGTGTACGGGTGGGCCGTCGGCGACGTCGCGCAGATCGCCGTCCGGACGGTGCGTGCCTGGCGGGAAGGGGCCGACGCGGGCTGGTCCGACGGACACCCGCGGCCGGACGGCGTCGAGCTCGTGCGGTTCGTGCTCTTCTCCGTGGACGCCCTGGAGGCCTTCAGGACGGCGCTGAACGGCCGTTAGCGCCCGCAGGACGCCGGAACCGCACGGCGGGCGTCGCCGTGCGGTTCCGGGACTACGACCTCCTACGTCCGGCGGCTCACACCCGGGCGCGCACCGGGCTCACCGTCTCCTGCGTGTTCAGGACGACGGGTGCGGCGGCGCGGCGTCGCTTGACCAGCTTGTCGAGCTCCGCGACGACCGGCAGCAGCAGCGCGAGGCCCAGGCAGGCCAGCCACTGCCCACCGGACAGCGACTGGGTCGTGAGCCACCCCTGCAGGAAGTCCAGCTCGGTCGCCAGCACGACGAGGATCACCGGGGCCGAGAGCACCTTCACCGCCGTCAGCAGGGGGGCGGCGAGGCCCGACTCCGGCTCGCGCCGCAGGACCAGCCCGGACAGGACCGAGCCGAGGCCCATGACCACGAACGCCATCGTCATCGACGCCGTCGGGGTGTCGGCGGCCGGGGTGTCCGGGCCGAACACCAGCGGGATGCCCGAGGAGATGCACAGGACCAGGCCGTAGAGGATCCAGCGGCGAACGGCGTAGCCGTTGCTGATGCCGATCTTCGGGTCGCGCGGCACCCGGTCCATGATCCCGGGGCCGACCGGGTCGAGCATGATCGCGATCACCGGGAACACGGCGACGAAGAAGTTGAGGAACAGCACCATCATCGGGGTCATCGCGACGCCGTCGGCGATGTCGAAGATGCTGGCCGCCAGGAACAGGACCACGAGCCCGATCAGCTGGCTCATCTGGAAGCGGATGTACGCGGTGATCTTCTGGTAGATGCTGCGCCCCAGCTCGACCGCGTGCACCAGGGTGCTGAAGTTGTCGTCGGTGAGCACCAGTCGGGCCGCCTGCTTGGTGACCTCGCTGCCGGAGCCCATCGCGACACCGATGTCGGCCTGCTTGATCGCGGCGGCATCGTTGACGGCGTCGCCTGTCATGGCGACCACCAGGCCCTGGCGCTGCATGAGCTGGACCAGCCGGAGCTTGTCCTCCGGGGTGACCCGGCCGAACACGTGCAGGTTCGGCAGCCGCTCCAGCAGCTCCTCGTCCGTGAGGCTGGCCAGCTCGGGTCCGCTGATCGCTCCCGGGCCGAGGCCCAGCTGCTTGCCGATCGCGCTCGCGGTCACCGCGTGGTCGCCGGTGATCATGCGGACCTCGATGCCGGCCTTCAGGGCGATCTCGACGGCCACCTTGGCGGTCGGCCGCAGCGGGTCGACGATGCCGACCAGCCCGACGAACACCAGCTCCTCGACGTAGGACATCGGGTCGGCGACCAGGGGCGCCTCGTCGGCCGGCGTGAGGAACCGCGTCGCGAAGGCGAGAGTGCGCAGACCCTGCTCGGCGAGCCGCTCCATCTCCGCCTCGATGTCGGCGCGCATGTCCTCCAGCGGGACGGTCTGGCCGGGACCCGCGAGGGCGTGCGTGCAGCGTTGCAGCACGACGTCCGGTCCGCCCTTGACCACCTCGACGAGAGACCGGTCGCCACGCCAGGGCAGCCAGTGGGCCGTCGCCATGAACTTGTACGCCGAGTCGAACGGCACCTCCGCGACGCGGGGGTACGTCCGGCGGCTCTCCTCCGCGTCGATCCCCAGCTTGGCGGCGAGCACCACGAGTGCGGCCTCGGTCGGGTCGCCGATGACGGCACCGTCATCGGACACCGTCGCGTCGCTGGCCAGGCACAGGCCGTACGCGAGCGGCGTCAGGTCCGGCACGGCAGCGCCGGCGGTCTGGAGGATCTTGCCCGTCTTCGCGTAGCCGCTGCCCTCGACGGTGAAGTGCTGACCGATCGTGTACAGCGCGGTCACCGTCATCTCGTTGAGAGTCAGGGTCCCCGTCTTGTCGGAGTTGATCGAGCTGGTCGCCCCGAGCGTCTCGACGTCGTTGAGGTTGGCGACGACCGCCTTCGCGTCGGCCAGCTGGCGGGCGCCGTAGGCGAGCATCGCCTGCACGAACGTGGGGAGACCGGTCGGGATCGCGGAGATGGCGACCGCCGTCGCGAGGAACAGCAGGTCGCTCGCCGACTGGCCGCGCAGGACGCCGATGAGCACGATGACCGCGACCGCACTCCACGCGATGACCCCGAGCACCTTGGTCAGCTTGTCGAGCTCGCGCTGCAGCGGCGACTTCGTCTTCTCCACCGACGACAGCAGCGTGGCGATGGTGCCGATCTGCGTCGTCATGCCCGTCGCGGTGACGAGCATCGTGCCGGTGCCGCGGGTGACCGACGTGTTCTGGAACGCCATGTTGGCGCGGTCGCCGAGCGGGACCTCTTCGTCGGCGAGCGTGATCACGTCCTTGCCGATGGGGGTGCTCTCGCCGGTCAGCGCCGCTTCCTGCGTCTCCATCGTGGCCGTCCGCAGCAGCCGGCCGTCGGCGGGCACGATGTCGCCGGCCTCGAGCTCGACGATGTCGCCGGGCACCAGCTCGTGGGCGGGGATCTGCACCAGGGCACCGTCCCGCCGCACCCGGGACTGCGGCTCCTGCATCGTCGCCAGCGCGTCGACGCTCTTGCGCGCGAGCATCTCCTGGCGGGCGCCGATGACGACGTTGATCACCACCAGGAAGCCGACGATGAGCGCGGTCGACCCCTGCCCGATGGCCGCGCTCACGGCCGCGACGGCGATGAGCATGATGTTCATCGGGTCGCGCAGCTGCTGGAAGACCACGGACCACACGGACGGTGCGGCCTGCGCGGTCAACGTGTTCGAGCCGTACCGGTCGCGCCGGGCCGAGACCTCGGCGGCGGACAGCCCTGTCGAAGGATCGGTGACGAGCTCCGCGGTCGCGGCCTCCGGGTCGAGCGCCCACCACCTGGTGGCGGGCGCGGTGGGGGTCTGGGTCTCAGCGATCTCGGTCACGTCAGCTCCTGGCGCGCGGGGGGCCTGCGAGGGCCCCGGCAAAGGGCCCTGCGCAGACGCTATCCCGAGATGCCCGGATCGTCTGGACGATCCGGGCATCTCGCGTGCCGATCAGCCGACCGGGACGGAAACCTGCTGCTCTGCGGGCACAGGCTCGGCCCGCTTGCTCAGCGCGCTGGGCCACCACATGGTCTTGCCGATGTCGAGGTTCAGCGCTGTGACCAGCACGGACCGGACCACGAGCGTGTCGAGGAGCACGCCGAACGCGACCGCGAACCCGATCTCGGCGAACGCCACCAGGGGCAGGGTGCCGAGCACCGCGAACGTGCCCGCGAGCACCAGGCCGGCCGAGGTGATGACCCCGCCTGTGGCCGCGAGGCCCACCAGCGAGCCGCGGTGGTGCCCGATGCGCAGCGCCTCCTCCCGCACCCGGGTCATGAGGAAGATGTTGTAGTCGATCCCCAGCGCGACCAGGAACACGAAGACGAAGAGCGGGAACGACGTATCGGCCCCGGCGTAGCCGAAGGCGTACTTGAACACGAGCGCACTGATGCCGATGGCGGCGCCGAACGAGAGCACGACGGTGCCGACGAGCACGAGCGGGGCGACCACCGCCCGCAGCAGGATCATCAGGATGACGAAGACGACCAGCAGGATGATCGGGATGATCAGCCTGTTGTCCGCCGACGAGGCGCGCTGGACGTCGAGGTTGACGGCCGTGGTCCCGCCGACGAGCGCGTCGGCCGCCGGCACCGCGTGCACGGCGTCGCGCACCCGGTCGACCGTGGCGTAGGCGTCGTCGCTGTCGGGTGCCGAGGTCAGGGTGCCCTCGATGTACGCGAGGTCGCCCTTGAGGACGGGCTCGGTGATGCTCGTCGGGTCGATGCCCTCGACGTCGGCGAAGACGGAGCCGACCTCGGTGGCCTGGTCCGCGTTCGCGATGACGGCGACGGGCGAGCCGGCGCCGCCGGGGAAGTGGGCCGAGAGCACCTTCTCGCCCTCGATCGACGGCTGGACGCCGCTGAACGACTCCTCGGTGGTCAGGCCGGTCGCGTTGAGCGCGACGATGCCGAGGCACGCCACGGCGAGGGCAGCGGACGTGCCGACCCACGTGGCGCGCGGGCGGCGCTCGATGCGACCGCCGACCCGGGCCCAGAAGCCGTGCACGGACGGCTCGTCGTCGCCGAGCCGCGGGGTGCGCGGCCAGAAGATCCACCGGCCGCACGTGACCAGCAGCGCGGGCAGCAGCGTGAGCATGACGAGCAGGGCGACCACGATGCCCACCGCGGCCACCGGGCCGAGACCCGCCGTCGAGTTCATCGTGGCGAAGAGCAGGCACAGCATGCTGATGGCGACCGTGGCACCGCTCGCGATGATCGCCGGGCTGGCCCGGTGCAGCGCCAGGGCCATGGCCTCGTGCCGGTCACTGTGCTTGCGGAGCTCTTCCCGGTATCTCGCGACGATCAGCAACGCGTAGTCGGTCCCCGCGCCGAACACCAGGACCGTGAGGATGCCGGCGCTCTGCGCGTTGACGGTGAGGTCGAAGTTGTCCGCCAGCAGGTAGATGACGGCCTGCGAGACCGTCAGCGCGACGCCCGCGGAGATGACGGGGAGCAGCCAGAGGATCGGACTGCGGTAGGTGATGAGCAGGATGACGATGACGACCGCGACGGCCGCGTACAGCAGCGTGCCGTCGACGCCCTCGAACGCCTTCGACGAGTCGGCGGCCGAGCCGGCCGGGCCGGTGACGTAGACGTCGAGCCCGTCGGGGCCGTCCTCGGCGGTCGCCCGCAGGTCCGTGACGGCGTCGGCGGCGAGGTTCCAGCCGTCCTTGCCGAGGTCGAGCGGGACGATGATCTGCGCCGCCTGCCCGTCCTCCGACGGGATCGGGCCGACGACCTGCCCGTCGAGGGTGTCGAGCGTGCCGAACTCCTGGGCGTCGGCCTGGATCGCCGCGAGGTCGTCTGGGGTCAGGCCCGAGGCGCGCGCGTAGACCATGACGGCGGGGATGGTGTTGGCGGACACGAAGCTGCCGGCGACGTCGAGGACCTCGGTCGACTCGGCGTTGGACGGGAGCCAGGACTTGGCGTCGTTGTCCTGCGCGCCCGTGAGCTTGCCCGCGAGCGGACCCAGCAGGGCGACGACGACGAGCCAGAAGGCGATGACGGCGAACTTGAGGTAGCGATGGGTGATCCATCCGGCGACGTGAGACATAGCGATTCCTCTGTGGGGATGTCGACGACGACTGGGAGGGGCGGCTCGCGCGACGGGTGATACCGCGTCGGGGCGCCGGTGCCGGTGCTGCTGTGATCCTAGGATTCCGGCGCCGTCGGGCCCAGGGATATCAGGGAGACCCCCGAATCGACCCTCAGGTTCCCCTCAGGAGTTGCTCAGGGCAGCCACAGCCTGGGCGACGTCGGYGGCGTCGTTCCAGACGTGGAACGCCAGCCGGACGCCGCCACCCCGGCCGGCCGCGCGCGTCCCGGCGGCGGCGAGGAGGGCTCGTCGGGTCCCCGCCGCGTCGTCGGGCAGCGCGACGATCGCGCTGCCGCCCGGCTCCAGGCCGAGACCCGCGCGGAAGATGTCGGCCAGGCCCACGTCGTGGCGCCGGACCTGCTCGGCGTCGGCGTCGGCGAAGGCCTCGAGCACCGGCACCGCGCCCACCCAGCACAGCCACGCGGGGGAGACGTCGAGCCGCCGGGCGTCCCGCGCGAGGACCATGCCGGGGCCGTAGACCGACGACCAGATCTCCTCGCCCGCGTACCAGCCGGCGTTGCTGGGCCGCAGGTCGGCGAGGAGCTCGGGCCGGACGGTCATGAAGGCGGTGCCGCGCGGAGCCGAGAGCCACTTGTAGGCCGAGCACACGGTGACGTCGAACCGGTCGGCGTCGACGGGCAGCCAGCCGGCGGCCTGCGTGACGTCACAGAGGGTGCGGGTGCCCGCGGCGGTGGCCGCCGCGATGATCGCGTCGACGTCCGCGACCCGCCCGTCGAGCGACTGGACCAGCGCGAACGCGACCGTGTGCGTGGTCGGCCGGATCGCCGACGCCAGCTCCTCCAGCGCAGCGTGCCGGACCGTGACGCCCCGGTCGGCCTGGGCGAGGAACGGGAAGACGACCGACGAGAAGTCGCCGTCGACCACGAGGACCTCGGCGCCGTCCGGCACGGTCGCCGCGACGACGCCGACCAGGGCGGACGTCTGCGAGCCGATGGCCACGCGCGACGGATCGGTCCCGACGAGCCGCGCGTACGCCGCGCGGGAGGCCACGACCGCCTCGTCGTAGACCGCGAGGTCCGCCTTGCCCGCCGCCCAGATGTCGATCGCCTCGTGCATCGCCTCCGCGGTCGCTCGCGCCGGCAGCCCGCAGGTGGCGGCGTCGAGGTAGCCGGGCACGCGCGTGAACGCGGCGCGCAGGGTGGTGAGGGTGTTCACGGACACGATCGTCGCACCCGGCGTCAGCGCGCGAGGGCGTCCTGCACGGCGGTCTCCTGCGGTCCGGGGTACACGGGGTCGCGGCCGGTCACCGCGTCCCACGCCGCTCGCCACGACGCCGGCAGCTCGCGGGCGCGCCACGTGAACGCCTGCACGGGCCGCACGGAGGCGGACGAGACGCCCACGCCGATCACCGAGATCCCCGCCTCGGTGCAGGAGAACAGGGCCCGCCGCAGGTGGTAGTCCTGCGTCACGACGACTGCGGCGTCGACCCCGAACACGTCGTGCGCGCGGACGCAGGAGTCGTGGGTGTCGAAGCCGGCGTGGTCGCGGACGACGTCGTCCGTCGGGACGCCGTGGGCGACCAGCCAGTCGAGCATCGCGGTGGGCTCGTCGTGGTCGGTGCGGGCGTTGTCGCCGCTGACCAGGACGACGTCGACCGCGCCGCGCGCGTACAGCTCCCGGGCCGCCTCGAGCCGACGGGCGAGGTACACCGACGGACTGCCGTCGGGCCGGAGGCCGGCGCCGAGCACGAGCGCGACGGACGTCGGCCGCACGTCGTCGGCGGCCCGCACCTCGGTCTGGCCGACGCCCTGCACCCACACGATCGGCGTCGCCACCAGCACGAACGTGGCCGCGACCGCGATCCAGGTGGCGCGACGGCGGGTGCTCACGGACGGAGCGTAGAGCGGCGGACCGGGCTCGGGAGGGCGTTTCAGTCAAGGATCGAGAGCGTCGCGAGCCAGTCGCGGACGGCCGCGGCCACGGCGGCCTGGCTGGTCGGCAGGTGCGGTCCCGGCAGGAAGACGGTGGTGACCGGGCCGGGGATCGCGGCCAGGTGCTCGGTCAGCTCCGCCGGCGAGCCGAACGGGTCCGTGGAGCCCGAGACGGCCAGGACCGGCACCCGGATGTCGGCCAGGTGCGCGATGCGCAGGGTGGTCGGCCTGCCGGGCGGGTGCAGGGGATAGGACAGGAGCACCAGGCCGGCGGCGGGGAGGCCGGCGGCGACGGCCATCGAGCACATGCGGCCGCCGAACGAGCGGCCGCCGAGCACGACGGACTCGGTGCCGACCCCGAGGGAGGCCGCGAACGCCGACGCCTGCTCCCGGACGCTGGCGATGGCGGGCGCCGCGGTCTTGGGGAGGTCGACCCGCAGGACGGGCAGCGGGGCGACCGCCTTCTCGACCGCGACCAGCGCGGGGCTCGTGCGGCTCCCGCCGAAGCCGGGGGTGAGCAGCAGGCCCGCGGCGGTCACGACAGCCCCAGCACCGAGCTGATCGTGCGGACGACGCCGTTCTCCGTGTTGGCGGGTGCGACGAAGCGGGCGTGCGCGCGGACGTCGGGGTGCGCGTTGTCCATCGCGAAGGACCAGTACGCGGCGTCGAGCATGCCGATGTCGTTGAAGTAGTCGCCGAACGCCATGGTCTGCGCGGCGCTGACGCCGAGGGCGGTCTGGACCGCGCGCAGGGCGTGGCCCTTGTCCGCGGTCGGGCTCATGACGTCGACCCAGTGCTCACCGGAGACCAGGGCGTCGAACGGCTGCAGCAGCGGACCCGCGCCGGTGGCCGCCGAGCCGAAGTCGTAGACGGCGACCTTGAGCACGTCGTCCTCGACCGCGAGCAGGTCGTCGACCACCTCGAGCTTCGCGTAGTACGGCGTGGCCTGGTCGAGGAACGCGTCGTCGGTGCGCTCGACGTGGGCGGAGCGCTTGCCGCACAGGACGATGCCGAGGTCCAGGTGGGTCGCCGCGCGGACGACCTCGATCGCGGCCCGGGCCGTGGCCAGGGACAGGCCGTCCGAGCTGACCTCCTCGTCGTGCTGCACGACGTAGGAGCCGTTCTCCGCGATGTACACCAGCTCGTCGCGGCCGAACTGGCGCCGCAGGGTGGCGTACTGCCGACCGCTCGCCGGGCACAGGCGGATCCCGCGGCGGTCCAGCTCGTCCAGCAGCGGCCAGAAGTCGTCGTGGATCTTCTTCTCGTCGTCGAGCAGCGACCCGTCCATGTCGACGGCGATCAGCCGGATGTCGGGCACGGGGTCGAAGGCGAGGGGCTCCACCGGGCGATCCTCTCAGGCGGCCTCGCGGGCCAGGTGCTCGACCGTGGCGGTCAGCGCCTGCAGGCCGGTCTCGACGTCCGCCAGGCTCACGCCCTCGTCCGGGTGGTGGCTGATGCCGTCAGGGTTGCGCAGGAAGAGCATCCCGACGCCGGTGACCGCCCCGATCGCCATCGCGTCGTGGCCCGCGCGGCTGAACAGCGCGGGGACGTTCCGGCGGCCGGTGTCCTCGATCCCGGCCCGCACGACGTCCTGCAGCAGGGCGTCGCACATGACCGCGGGCGCCTCGTGCAGCTCCCGCGCCGACCAGGACAGGCCCCGGCGGCCGGCGATCTCGTCGAGCTCCCGGGTGATGGAGCCCCACACCCGGTCGCGGTCGTCGTCGTGCTCGCCGCGCAGGTCGACCGTCAGCCGGGCCTCGCCGGGAACGACGTTGACCGCGCCCGGGAACGTCTCCAGGCGGCCGACCGTGCCGATGATGTGGTGCTCCGCCCGGCACAGCCGCTCGACCGCGAGCGCGACCTCGCTGGCGCCGAGCAGCGCGTCGTGCCGCTTCTCGTACCGCGCGCCGCCGGCGTGCCGGGCCTCGCCGTCGATCTGCACGGCGAACCGTCGGGCGCTTGCGATCGAGGTCACGACGCCCAGTGGGGCGCCGCCGTCGTCGAGCTCCGGACCCTGCTCGATGTGCGCCTCGAGGTACCCCGCCAGCGATTCGGGTGAGCGCGCGGCCGCACCGATGCGGCCGGGGTCGAGGCCGAACTCGCTGAACGCGGTGCGCAGCGAGGTGCCGTGCTCGTCGGTGAGGTCCCACCACGACTCGTTCCACTTCCCGGCCATCGCGGAGCTGCCGAGCAGGGCGGTGCCGAACCGGGCCCCCTCCTCGTMCCAGAACGCGACGACGTCGAGCCCGAACCGCAGGGTCGCGGCCCGGGGCTTGAGCGCGCGGACCACCTCGATCGCCATGAGCACGCCCAGGATGCCGTCGTAACGGCCCGCGTCGCGGACCGTGTCGAGGTGCGAGCCCAGCAGCAGGGAGGGCGCCTCCGGGTCCTGGCCGTCGAGGTGCCCGCAGAGGTTGCCGGCCGCGTCCTGCCACGTGTCCAGCCCCACCTCGCGCATCCAGCGCGCGGCCACCCGGTTCACACGCGCGTGCTCGGGGGACAGGTAGACGCGCTCGATCCCGCCGGTCATCGACGTGTAGGTGGCCAGCTCGTCGCAGCGCGCCATGATCCGTCGGGCCGCGGTCCTGACGTCGAGCATCAGGCCGCCCACGAGGCGTACGCGGCGTCGACCCCGCCGCCGGCCGGTACCCGCGCGCCCGCCCGGCGCAGCACCTGCTCGAGGGCGGCCAGCGTGACCAGCACGGTGTCCAGGCGGGCGTTGGCGCCCATGGTGCCGATGCGCCAGACGCGGCCGTGCAGCGGGCCGAACGACGTGCCGATCTCGATGCCGAAGTCCTGGAGCATCGCGCCTCGCGCGGCGTCGCCGTCCACCCCGTCCGGGATCTCGACGGCGACCACGTTGTTCATCTTGTGCGCGACGTCCCCGAACACCTGCAGGCCCAGGCCGCGGACGCCCGCGAGCATCGCCGCCCCCGCCCGCCCGTGCCGGTCGATGACGGCCTGCCGCCCCTCCTCGAGGATGATCCGGGCGCACTCCCGCGCGGCGTAGAGCATGCTCGTCGCCTCGGTGTGGTGGTTGAGCCGCCGCGGACCCCAGTAGTCGAGGACCATGCCGAGGTCGAAGTAGTTGGAGTGCACGGGCTCGCCGGTGTCCTCGTCGGACTCCTCCCGGATGCCGGCCTCGATGCGGCGGCGGCCGCGGATCACGTCGACCGCGCGGTCGGACAGGCTGATCGGCGCGCTTCCCGACGGTCCGGACAGGCACTTCTGCAGGCCTGCGGTCGCGGCGTCGATGCCCCACGCGTCCATCTCGAACGGGTTGCCGCCCAGGGACGCGGTGGCGTCGGCGTAGAGCAGCACCCCGTGCTTCCGGCAGATCGCGCCCAGCTCGTCCAGCGGCTGGTTCATCGTCGTGGACGTGTCGCCCTGCACCATCGCGAGCAGGTGCGGCCGGACGCGGACGATGGCCTCCTCGACGGCCGCCGCGGTGAACACCTGGCCCCACGGCACCTCGATGGTGTGCACCTCGGCCTGCGCGCGCATCGCGATCTCCGCCAGCAGGTGCCCGAACCGGCCGAACACCGGGACCAGAACGCGCTGCCCGGGGCGCACGAGCGAGACGATCGCCGCTTCGATCCCCGCGCGAGACGTGCCGTCCACCAGCAGGGTCGCCTCGTTGCTCGTCGCGAAGACCTCGCGGTACAGCGCCATGGTCTCGGTCATGTACCCGGTCATGACGGGGTCGTACTGGCCGATCAGCGGCGTGGACAGCGCCCGCAGCACGCGCGGGTCGGCGTTGACCGGCCCGGGGCCCATGAGCAGGCGGGGTGGCGGGTTGACCGGGGCGGTCATGCAGGGCCTCCAACGGTTCGTGCTAGGCGCAGGGAGCGGGCGTGGCGGACGAGGGACAGGTCGGTGCCGCGGGGGCCGACGAAGCAGACGCCGACCGGTGCCGGCCCGAGCGCCGACGGGAACCGCAGCGCGGGGACGGACAGGGCGGGCAGGCCGCCGACGCCGGCCAGGGCCGTCATCCGCAGGGTCGCCGCGCGCACGAGGTCGAGCTCCTCGGCGCTCGCGGTCCGGGCGGGGGCCGGGCCGGGCGTGGTCGGCAGCACGAGGACGGCCTCGTCGACGATCGCGCGGATCACCTCAGCGAGCCGCTCGACCTCGGCGCGGGCGGACTCCTCGTCCGCGGCCGTCACCTGGCTCGCGATCGCGAACCGCTCGCGGACGCCGGGGCCGACCGCGTCGGGGTGCGCCGTGAGCCAGGCGCCGTGCGCGCGCCACGCCTCGGCCGCCTGCAGCACGCGGAACGCCTCGAACCACTCGTCGAGCGGGCCGACCTCGATCTGGTCGACGGTGCCCGCGGCCCAGGCCTCGAACGCCTCCCGGGTGGCCGGCTCCACCAGCTGCAGGACCTCGACCGGCACCACCCGGCGGGCCGGCAGCAGCGGGGCGTCGTCCTCGAGGCACCAGGTGGCGACGGCCTCCAGCGTCGCGCCGTCCCGGGTCAGCCAGCCGACCGTGTCGAACGACGGCGCGAGCGGCACCATCCCCTGCCGCGGGACCAGCCCGTGGGTGGTCCGTAGCCCCCAGAGGCCCTGGTACGACGCGGGGACTCGGATGGACCCCGCGGTGTCGCTGGCCAGCCCGACGTCGGCCTGCCCGGTCGCGACCGCCGTCGCGGGCCCGCTGGACGAGCCGCCAGGCAGCGCGCCCGGCACGGCTCCGTTGGCCGGGGTGCCGTAGTGCGGGTTGGCGCCGGCGATCGAGTAGGCGAGCTCGTCGGTCCGGGCCAGGCCGCGCACCGAGGCCCCGCCCTTGAGCAGGTCGAGCACCACGGGGGCGTGCTCGCGCTCGCGGGCGGCCTCGCGCAGCCAGGTCGGGTTGCCGGCGCCGACGCGGTAGCCGCGGACGGCGAACACGTCCTTGACCGCGACGCGCAGCCCGAGCAGCGGACCCTCGAACGCGCCCTGGTAGAGCGGGTCGCCGACCGTCCGCCACACCGACCGGTCGAAGCTCGGCGTGCGCCCGGTGACGTGCGCGGCGGTGATGCGCCAGCGTCCGTCGGCCAGCTGCCACACCTGGGTGTGCAGACCCGTCCCGCCGCCCTCGTAGCGCGAGGTCGCGACGATCAGCCAGCAGTCGTCGGCGAGCCTGCGGGACTCCACGCGGTCCAGCACACGGGGCGCGATGCCGCCGCGGGCGACGCGGAACGCGCTGATGGCGTCGTGCCCGACGAGCAGGCCGCTGCTGTCGCCGCGCATCGTCTCCGGCCCGGGCGCGAACGCGTCGTCGAGCGCCGCGACGTCGTCGTCCGCGAGCGCGCGCTCGTAGGCGTCGAACGCCTCCTGCAGGTCATCGGGGATCACGTCGGAACCCTCTCGAAGTCGGCTTTGCGGATGCGCGCGTGGGCCCCGCAGACCTGGTCGACCACCTGCGAGATGTCGATGTCGGTGGCCGCCGACAGGTACGCGTACGCGAGGTGCTCGTCGAGTCCCCAGCGTGCCTGCAGGAGCGCGAGCGCGGCCCGGACGCACTTCTTGACGGCCTCGGTCAGGTCCTTGTCCAGCCCGGTGGGGACCAGGTAGTCCGGCGTCTCGACCAGCGGCCCCTCGAACGGACCGAACCGCGCGAGCGCCTCGATCGCGGGGACCACGTCGAACCGCAGCGTCACCCGCAGCGAGGCCTCCAGGGCGGTGAGCGCGACCTCGCCGTCGCCCTGCGCGAAGTGGGGATCGCCCACGTACGCGAGGGCGCCCGGCACCTGCACCGGCAGGTAGAGCGTCGTGCCCACCTGCAGCAGGTTGATGTCGATGTTCCCGCCGTGCGCACCGGGCGGCACGGAGTGCGGACGCTCGTCGCCGGCCACCGCGACGCCCATGATCCCGAGGAACGGTGCGAGCGGGAACTCGATGAGCCGCTCCCCGCCCTCGACCGCCGGCAGGCGGCCGACGAGCTCGCCGTCGCGTTCGCCGACGGTCGCGAAGACGGAGACGTTCTCCGGCCCGCGCGGCAGCTCGCCCGGCAGCGCGCCACGGCCGTGCCGGTTGGAGATCACGCCGTACGGCACGCGGGGCGTGGTCTCGAGCACGGTGATCACCAGCAGGTCGCCCGGCTGCGCACCCTCGACATGGATGGGGCCGGTCACCACGTGCGGGCCGTCGTGCGCGGAGCGCGTCAGGGTGCCGACGATCTCGACGGCGTCGGTCAGCACGTCCTGCGGGGCGACCCCGTGGCCGGTGAAGAACGCCAGCGGGTCGCTGCCCTGGTCGTCGAGCAGGCCCTCGTGGCTGACCGTGTCGATGGTGACCTCGCTGCCGGCCGCGACCCGCAGCACGGGTGCGTCGGCCGCGCACGGGAGCCGGCCCCACAGCACCGTGGCCGGCGTCGACGGCAGGTAGGCCGCCCGGATCGCGCCCGTGCCCGGCTGCAGCGTTGCGCTCATCGGTCCCTCACCCCCACCATGACGCCGTGATGAAGACATGGGACGACGCCCGCCGCCACCTGGTGCTCATGCTGGCACTGACCTTCACGACGGGCATCGTCGACGCCGTCGGCTACCTCGGGCTGGACCGGGTGTTCACCGCGAACATGACCGGCAACGTGGTCATCCTCGGCATGGCGCTCGCGGGTGCCGACGACCTGCCGATCCTCGGCCCGTTGCTCGCTCTGGCCGGCTTCCTCGGCGGCGCGGCCCTCGGCGGCCGGGTGCTGCGCACGGCACCGGCCGGCTGGTCGCACCGCACGAGCATGACGTTCGCGGCGACCGGGGTGCTGGCGGTCGCGCTCGGGGTGGGCGCCCTCGTGGTCCCGCCCGAGCAGGGCACCGCCTGGGCGCTCGTCGTCACGGCCCTGCTCGCCGTCGCCATGGGCCTGCAGGCCGCGACCGCGCGCCGACTGGCCGTCAAGGACGTCACCACGGTGGTCGTGACGTCCACGCTCACCGGGCTCGCGGCGGACAGCCGGCTGGCGGGCGGCACGGGCGACGGCTGGGCGCGGCGCACGCTGGCGGTGGCGCTGATCCTGGTGGGCGCGGGGGTCGGTGCGCTGCTGCTGCGCGTGGGCGGCGACCAGGGTGTGGGCGTCGGCATGCTGTTCGCGGGCGTGCTCGCCCTCGTCGCGGCCGGTCTCGGCCACCGGCACCGCGAGGCCTGAGGGCTCACGCACGCGCGGCCTCCGGCAGGAGGACACGGCCGGTCCCGGGGGAGGTCACGATGCCGCCCTCGACCACGGGCGAGCCGTGCAGCCACACCGTGCGGACGGTGCCGGCCAGGGTCGCGCCGTCGTACGGCGAGACCGGGTTGCGGTGCTCGAGGCGGTGCACATCGACCACGCGCTCGTCGTCGGGCGCGAACGCCACGAGGTGTGCGGGTGCCCCGACCGCCAGCACGCCGAGCCCGTCCAGGCCGGCGACCTGCGCCGGGCCGGTGGTGAACAGCGGCAGCAGCGCCTCGAGCGGGATCCCACGGGCGCGCGCCTCGGTCCACACGACCGACAGGCCCAGCTGCAGGCCGGCGATGCCACCCCACGAGAGCCCGAAGTCGGCGCTCTTGAGGTCCGCGGTGGACGGTGAGTGGTCGGACACGATCGCGTCGATGCTGCCGTCCAGCACGGCGGCCCACAGCAGGTCCTGGTTGGCAGTGTCGCGGATGGGCGGGCAGCACTTGAACTGCGTCGCCGCATCGGGCACGTCCTCGGCCCGCAGTGCCAGGTAGTGGGGGCAGGTCTCGACGGTCAGCGGGAGGCCCTCGGCCTTCGCCGCGCGGATGAGGTCGAGCGACCCGGCGTCGGACAGGTGCAGCACGTGGGCGCGGGCTCCCGTGCGTCGCATCGCGTCGATGACGCCGGCGATCGCGTGCCGCTCGCTCAGGGCGGGGCGGCTGGCCAGGAAGTCGGCGTACCGCGGCCCGAGGGCGCCGTCGCCGTGCAGGTCGGCGGGGTCCTCCGCGTGCACGATCAGCACGCTGCCGAGCGCCGCGACCTCGGCCAGCGCGAGCTCGAGGCGGTCGGCGTCGAGGTACCCGAACTCGTCGACACCCGACGGCGTGAGGAACGCCTTGAACCCCCGGACGCCCGCGGCGTGCAGGGGGCCGAGCGAGCCGAGGTTCTCCGGCACGGCGCCGCCCCAGAACGCCACGTCGACGCTGAGCTTGCCGTCGGTGGCGGACCGCTTCGCGTCGAGCGCGGCGACCGTCGTCGTGGGCGGGATCGAGTTGAGGGGCATGTCGACGAGCGTCGTCACTCCGCCCGCCGCGGCCGCCCGGGTCGCGGACGTGAAGCCCTCCCATTGGGTGCGGCCCGGCTCGTTGACGTGGACGTGGCTGTCGACGAGGCCGGGGAGCAGGACCTCGTCGTCGGCGAGCGTGACGACCGTCGCCCCGGGCGGCACGGGGCCGTCGACCGCGGTGACGACGCCGTCGGTCACGTGGACCTCGGCCGGGCGCAGCGCACCGTCGATCCAGGCGCGGCGGGCGCGTACGACGAGGTCAGGCGAGGTCATCCAGGCTCCTTGCGGTCGTCTGCTGCGCCAGGCTACGGCCACCGTGCGTCGGCGCGGACCACCCAACCTGCGATCGATTTCGGGTGTGTGAACAGCGGGCGTCTGTCATGAGTCCCTGGGCGCGACGAAGGGCCGAGCCCGCGGCCCGACCCTTCGCGTGTGGAGTCAGTGCCCGTGACCGTGGAGGTCGACCCACCTCCCCGCCGAGCGTGACGTAGGCCGTGCCGCGGATGAGCTGGAACGACACGGGCTGGTTGAGCCCGTCCGCGATGAGCTCGAGCGACCCGTGCCGACCGACCCGGAACAGCTGCCCCGTGCTCGGCGCTGAGGGTGAGCCCGCCTCGCCGCCCAGCGGCCAGTCGCCCTGCGCGAGCGCGTAGAGGGCATGCCCGGGGCCGACCTTCACGGGTCCGCCCTCCGTCGCGCTGGTCGAGCGCTGGGCGATAGGTGACCCCGGGCAACCCGGCGACGTCGTCACGCCTGCGGCGAACACGGGCAGTCGAGGCACCACCCCGCCGTTAGCATCGATCAACGCCGCTCGTAGAACCCCGGTGCGCCAGCCCGGGGATCGGTGGGCACGCAGCTCGTGAGGAGTGCACATGTTCGAGAGATTCACGGACCGAGCCCGTCGCGTGGTCGTCCTTGCCCAAGAAGAGGCACGGATGCTCAACCACAACTACATCGGCACGGAGCACATCCTGCTGGGCCTGATCCACGAGGGTGAGGGCGTCGCCGCCAAGGCCCTCGAGTCGCTCGGCATCTCGCTCGAGGCCGTCCGCGCCCAGGTGCAGGAGATCATCGGCGAGGGCCAGCAGGCTCCGTCGGGCCACATCCCCTTCACCCCGCGCGCCAAGAAGGTGCTCGAGCTGTCGCTGCGCGAGGCGCTGCAGCTGGGCCACAACTACATCGGGACCGAGCACATCCTGCTCGGCCTGATCCGCGAGGGCGAGGGCGTCGCCGCCCAGGTCCTCAACAAGCTCGGCGCGGACCTCAACCGCGTGCGCCAGCAGGTCATCCAGCTCGTCTCCGGCTACCAGGGCAAGGAGCCCGTCGCCGCCGGCGGTCCGCAGGAGGGCCAGCCCTCGGGCAGCGCCGTCCTCGACCAGTTCGGCCGCAACCTCACGCAGGCTGCGCGCGACGGCAAGCTCGACCCGGTGATCGGGCGCGAGAAGGAGATCGAGCGGGTCATGCAGGTGCTGTCCCGCCGCACCAAGAACAACCCGGTCCTCATCGGGGAGCCCGGCGTCGGCAAGACCGCCGTCGTCGAGGGCCTCGCGCAGGACATCGTGCGCGGCGACGTGCCCGAGACGCTCAAGGACAAGCAGCTCTACACGCTGGACCTGGGCGCACTCGTGGCCGGCAGCCGCTACCGCGGTGACTTCGAGGAGCGCCTGAAGAAGGTGCTCAAGGAGATCCGCACGCGCGGCGACATCATCCTGTTCATCGACGAGATCCACACCCTCGTCGGTGCGGGTGCCGCCGAGGGTGCCATCGACGCCGCGAGCATCCTCAAGCCGATGCTGGCGCGCGGCGAGCTGCAGACCATCGGTGCCACCACGCTCGACGAGTACCGCAAGTACGTCGAGAAGGACCCGGCCCTGGAGCGTCGCTTCCAGCCGATCCAGGTGGCCGAGCCCAACCTGCAGCACGCGATCGAGATCCTCAAGGGTCTGCGCGACCGGTACGAGGCCCACCACCGCGTGTCCATCACGGACGCCGCGCTGGTCGCCGCCGCCACCCTGGCGGACCGGTACGTCAACGACCGCTACCTGCCGGACAAGGCGATCGACCTGGTCGACGAGGCCGGCGCCCGCCTGCGCATCCGCCGCATGACGGCTCCCCCGGAGCTGCGCGAGCTCGACGAGCAGATCGCCGAGACGCGCCGCGACAAGGAGTCGGCGATCGACGAGCAGGACTTCGAGAAGGCAGCCCGTCTCCGCGACGCCGAGAAGCAGCTCGGTCTCAAGCGCGTGGAGAAGGAGAAGGCCTGGAAGTCCGGCGACCTCGACGCGGTCGCGGAGGTGGACGAGGAGCTCATCGCCGAGGTGCTGGCGATCGCCACGGGCATCCCGGTGTTCAAGCTCACCGAGGAGGAGTCCAGCCGCCTGCTCCACATGGAGGAGAACCTGCACAAGCGGGTCGTCGGCCAGGACGCCGCCATCAAGGCGCTCTCGCAGGCCATCCGTCGCACGCGTGCGGGCCTCAAGGACCCGAAGCGTCCCGGTGGGTCGTTCATCTTCGCCGGCCCCACGGGCGTCGGGAAGACCGAGCTGGCCAAGGCGCTCGCGGAGTTCCTGTTCGGCGACGAGGACGCGCTCATCCAGCTCGACATGTCCGAGTTCTCGGAGAAGCACACGGTCTCGCGGCTGTTCGGCTCGCCCCCCGGCTACGTCGGGTACGACGAGGGCGGCCAGCTGACCGAGAAGGTGCGGCGCAAGCCGTTCTCCGTGGTCCTCTTCGACGAGGTCGAGAAGGCGCACGCGGACATCTTCAACTCGCTGCTGCAGATCCTCGAGGACGGTCGCCTGACCGACTCGCAGGGCCGGGTGGTCGACTTCAAGAACACCGTCATCATCATGACCACGAACCTCGGCACCCGGGACATCGCCAAGGGCCTCATGACCGGCTTCCAGGCCGGCGGGGACCTCTCGACGTCGTACGAGCGCATGAAGTCCAAGGTCAACGACGAGCTCAAGCAGCACTTCCGGCCTGAGTTCCTCAACCGCGTCGACGACGTGGTCGTGTTCCCGCAGCTGTCCCAGCCGGAGATCTTCGCGATCGTCGACCTCATGGTCGCCAAGCTGGACAAGCGCCTGCGGGACAAGGACATGGCCATCGAGATCACGCCCGCGGCCAAGAAGCTGCTGTCGGAGAAGGGTTACGACCCGGTCCTGGGTGCTCGGCCGCTGCGCCGCGCGATCCAGCGGGACATCGAGGACGCGCTGTCCGAGAAGATCCTGTTCGGCGAGCTCAAGGCGGGCCAGCTGGTGATCGTGGACGCCGAGGGCGAAGGCCTGCTCGGGGAGTTCACGTTCCGCGGCGTCCCCAAGGGCGCCACGGTGCCGGAGCCCGTCGCCGTCGGTGCGGCGTCGTCCTACGGCACGCCGACCTCGGGCACCGACCTGCCCGCGGCCGGTCCCGCCGTCAGTGACGGCGGCGCGGGCACCCTGCCCCAGGTGGGCTGACACCGCACGCACGACGAAGCCCCGGTCCGCTCGGCGGGCCGGGGCTTCGTCGCGTCCGGGGTCGGCCTCGACCCGCAACGTCCGCACTCGTGCGGCACAGGACCCGCCGGAGCGCGGACGTTGCGGGAACAGCCTGCGCAGCGTCCGCTCTCGTTCGGGTCCCGAGCCGATCGAGTGCGGACGTCCCGGGGCGTGTGGTTCCGCGCGGCTGTCGGGCGCCGGTGGCAGGGTGGGGCGCATGCCAGGACTTCGACGACTGCCCCGATCCACGCCCGAGGAGCAGGGGGTCGATCCTCGGGCTCTGCTCAGCCTGGTCGACGCCCTCGAGGCCTGGCCGGAGCTCCACTCGCTGATGGTCGTGCGGCACGGGGCCGTGGTCGCGGAGGGGTGGGCGGCGCCGTTCGCGTCGGACCGGCTGCACGAGCTCTTCTCGCTGAGCAAGAGCTTCACGTCGACGGCCGTCGGGTTCGCGGTGGCGGAGGGGCTGCTCACCGTCGACGACCTGGTGCTCGACCACTTCTCGGCGCCGGCCGCGCCGAGCGAGAACCTCGGGCGCATGCGGGTGCGCCACCTGCTGACGATGACGGCCGGGCACGACACGGACCCGACGCCGCGCGTGCAGGAGACGGACGACTGGGTGGCCGCGTTCCTCGCGGAGCCGGTGGAGCACGAGCCCGGCACGTTCTTCGTCTACAACACCGCGGGCACGCACATGCTCTCGGCCCTGGTGCAGAAGCTGACCGGGCAGCGGCTGCTCGACTACCTCGGCCCGCGGCTGTTCGAGCCGCTCGGCATCGAGGGTGCGACGTGGCTGCAGTCACCGACGGGGATCGACGCGGGCGGCACCGGCATGTCGGGGACCACGGAGGACGTCGCGGTCCTCGGGCAGCTCTACCTGCAGGACGGGATCTGGGACGGGCGTCGGGTGCTGCCCGAGGGGTGGGCCGCGCAGGCGACCGCGAACCAGGTGCCGAACGACGGCAACCCGGACATCGACTGGGCGCAGGGCTACGGCTACCAGTTCTGGCGCGGGCGGCACGACAGCTACCGCGGCGACGGCGCGTTCGGGCAGTTCTGCGTGGTGCTGCCCGCGCGGGACGTGGTCGTGGCGATCACGTCGGGCGTCGGCGAGATGCACGGCGAGCTCGCGCTGGTCTGGGAGCACCTGCTGCCCGGTCTGGCGGACGGGCCGCTGCCGGACGACCACGCCGGCCGGCGGCTGCTGACGGAGCGGCTGGAAGGCTTGCGCATCGACCCGCCGCACGGTGCTCCGACCACCCCGACCGGCGACCGCCTGAGCGGGCGGACCATCAACTTCGAGCCGAACACGCTCGGCATCCGCAACGCGGTGCTCGAGGTGGGCGACAGCCACGACCGGCTCACCGTCGACCACGAGGACGAGACGGTGATCGTCTCGGTCGGGCACGCGCTGCCGGCGCTGACCCGCACGACGCTGCGGCGGCGCGATGCCGAGGACGTCCTGGTCAGCGGCGCGTGGACGAGCCCGGACACCTACGTGCTGACCTTCCGGTTCGTCGAGTCGCCCTTCGTCGTGACGGCCACGGCGACGGTCGCCGGCGACGCCATGGTGGTGGAGGGCGGGTTCAACGTCGCCTTCGGGCCGGCCGACCTGCCGATGCTCCGCGGCACCGTCAGCTGAGCTCCAGCACCGTCCACCAGTCGTTGACGTCGCGCTCGGCGTAGGCCGTGACCTCCTGCTGTCCGGCGGTCAGTCGGGTGTCGGAGGCGTGGTGGGAGTGCAGCGCGGCGTTCGTCGCGACGTGCACGAGACGGACGCGGGCGCCGGCCGTCCACGGGCGGTCGTCGATCACCTCGACCCGCCAGTCGGCATCGGCGTCGGCGGTGTCCGTCGCGCTGACCTCCTGCTGGTGGGAGAGGGGCGACGGGATCCCGGCCGCGCTGCGGAGCCACCGGCCCGTCGAGACGTGGCGCAGCCGGACGACCGAGCCGTCGCGCAGGTCCGTGCCGGCCGGGGCCCCCGCGGTGCCGACCAGCAGCCAGCGGTCGTTGTCGTCGGCACCGCCGAAGGCCGTGACCTGCTGCAGCCCGTCGGACCCAGGGTGCACGTACCAGCGGTCGTGCGAGTGCAGCGTGAGGCCGGTCCATACGTGCGAGAGCTTGACCGTGTCGCCGGTGGACACCTGGTCCTTGACCTCGGGCGCGCGGGTGGTGAGGACCCGCGGGCGCTTGGGCGTGTAGTCCTGCACGAAGAAGCCGCGCCACCGGTGGCCGTTCGAGGCGGTCCAGTCGTGCTGGTCCCTGTCGGAAGTGAGGGTCACGGGCCTGCCGGGGGTGTTGTTGTCGTGGATCTGCACGGTCGCGCGGCCGGTGGTCCGGTCCTGCTCGTAGCCGTACGCGATGACCTGGTGGTTGTCGCCGATGGCGGCCAGCGAGCGGGCGACGACGAGCCCGAGCACGACCGGGCGGCCGGCATCGATCGACCGCATGACCCGGGGGAGCTCCTCCTCCTTGGTCCATCGCGTGACGCCCTTGAACACCCACGTCTCGTCGTCGGAGTGCATGGACCACGTGACGAACTTGGCGGCGGACCCGGTGAAGAACGAGTCGCGCAGGCGCTGCGTGAACAGCTGCGCGAGCCAGTGGCTGTCGGGCGGGACCCGTCCGGGCGCCCACAGGTCGGAGCGCCAGCGGGGGACCGGCTGCCCGGCGAGGAAGTAGTCGAGGGCCGCGTACGCCATGCCGCCGCAGCGGCCCGCCGTCGTGATCTTCGCGCCGTTGGGCAGCGTGAGCACCTCGTTGACGAACGCGTTGGGGAACGCGAAGCCGTGGGTGACCGGGTCGAACGCGACCGCCCGTCGGGTGAGGACCTGCTCGGTCATCGACGTCCCTCTCGTCCCGCGAGCCGCACCTCCACGTGCGGCAACCCCCGGTGTCGAGGGTGCCACGAAGGAGTCGCCGGGAACGGGTGAGATACACCGACGCAACGTCCGCAGATTCGGTCGCGAGGACGCTCGAACGTGCGGACGTCCGCCTGGCACACAGCAACGTCCGCGCTCCCGGGGGAGGAACCCGGGAGCGCGGACGTGGCAGCTGGTGATGGGGTCAGCTGATGGCCGACTCCACCTCGAGCGTGAACTGCTTGGCGGCGTCTGCCGGCGTCATGCGGCCGAACAGCACCTCCTGGTTGATGCGGCGGGTGATCTCGGCGACCTGGCCGGCGCCGACGGGCGGGACCGCGGGTCCGTCGACGATCTCGTCCTCGAGGTCGGCCAGGAAGTCGGCGGCCTGCTGGTCGGTCGCGGAGAACTTCGACTGCACGGCGGCGCGGACGTCGGTGTTGGCGGGCAGGCCCCGGTCGGAGAGCAGGATGTCGCCGGCGGCCTCGTCGTTGAGCAGGAAGTCGACCAGCAGCGCGGCCTCCTTCGGGTGCTCGGACTTGGCCGCGACGGAGTAGAACATGGCCGGCTTGAAGTACATGCCGGTGCGCTCCTCCTCCGACTCGCCGGGGACGCGGAGCAGCTTGAGCTCCTTGCCGGAGGCGTTGGTGATGGCGGTCAGCTGGTTGGTCCAGAACCACGCCATGGCCCCCTTGCCGGTGCCGACCAGCGACTGCTCGGGACCGCCGGCGTCGACCTCGACCGTCGTCGCGGCGTCGGGCTCACCGCCGCCGGCCTGCAGGTCGAGCGAGTACTGCCACCAGTCGGCGAGCGTCTTGTCGTCGTACCCGAGCTTGCCGTCCTTCGTGTACAGCGACTCCCCGCGCTGGCGGGCGAAGATCGAGAACCCGGGCTCGTTGAACCCGTAGTCCTGCGCGCCCCAGACGGACTTGCCGGTGGCGGCGGAGATCTTGTCGGCGGTCTCGACGTAGTCGTCCCACGTCCAGGTGGAGTCGTCGGGCATCTCGACGCCGGCCGCCGCGAAGGCCGCCGGGTCGGCGACGATCGCGTAGGCGTTGACGCCCGTGGCCACGCCGTAGAGCTTGTCGTCGATGGTGCCGGACTGCAGCACGTTCTCGTCGATCTTCGAGGTGTCCAGGCCCAGCTCGTTGAGGTCCGCCAGCACCCCGCGGGAGGCGTAGTCGTTGAGGAACCGCTCCTCCTGCGTGATGACGTCCGGCGCGTCGCCGCCGGCCACGGACGTGCCCAGCTTGTCGAAGTAGCTGTTCCAGTCGGTGTAGTCGGGGACCACCGTGATGTACGGGTACTTCTCGGTGAACTTGTCGAGCACCTGCTGGGTCAGCTCGTGCCGGGTGTCCGAGCCCCACCACGAGAAGCGGATCTCGACGGGCTCCGGCGGGCCGGACGACGTGGGCGTGGCCGCCGGCTCGTCGGACGAGCCGGACGAGCCGGCGCAGGCGGTCAGGGCCAGGGCCGCGACGGCCAGCAGGGCACCTACGCGGAGGGACGGTCGGGGGCGCATGGATTCTCCTTGGATGACGAGGACGACGTTGTGCTGTCGGGAGGGGAGGGCCGGTGTTACTTGATGCCCGTCGTCGCGATCCCCTTGACCAGGTACTTCTGGCCGAAGAGGAACGCGAGGAAGACGGGGACGAGCGAGACGATCGACATCGCGAACATCGGGCCCCACGAGCTCGCGCCCGTGGAGTCCAGGAACGTACGAAGTGCAACCGGCGCGGTGTACATGTCCGGTCGGGTGAGGAAGATGAGCTGGCTGAAGAAGTCGTTCCACGTCCAGATGAACGTGAAGATCGCCGTGGTCGCCAGGGCCGGCAGCGACAGCGGGAGCATGATCCGCAGGTAGATCCGCCCGTGCCCGCAGCCGTCGAGCCGCGCGGCCTCGTCCAGCTCCCGGGGGATCCCGCGGAAGAACTGGACCATGAGGAAGATGAAGAACGCGTCCGTGGCCAGCAGCTTCGGCACGATCAACGGCAGGAACGTGTTGATCCAGTCCAGCCGGGCGAACAGGATGTACTGCGGCACGATGATCACGTGGATCGGCAGCATGATCGAGCCGAGCATGATCGCGAACCACAGCCGCCGGCCGCGGAACTCCAGCCGGGCGAAGGCGTAGGCCGCCATCGAGCAGCTGACCAGGTTGCCCAGCAGCGAGCCGAGCACGATGACCGCCGAGTTCATCAGGTACCGGCCGAACGGGTACTGCAGGGCGTTCCAGCCCTCCGAGTAGTTGGTCCAGTCGACGTCGGACGGGATCAGCGACACGTCCCGGAAGATCAGGTCGGTGGGCTTGAACGAGCTGACCAGCAACCAGATCAGCGGGTAGAGCATCAGCAGGCACAGCACGACGAGGCCTGTGTGCTTGAGCGCGGAGCGGCGGCGGGCCGGCCACGGGGAGCGGAGGCGTAGCGGCGGCGGTGCGTCGGCGGCCAGGGCGGAGATGCGCTGGGCGGGGCCGGGCGCGTCGGTGGGCGTGGGGCGCACGTGGACCTCAGTCATCGTAGAAGACCCAGAACTTGGAGGCGAAGAAGTTGATCGCGGTCATCACGCCGACGATGAAGACGAGCAGCCAGGCCATGGCGGACGCGTACCCCATGTCGAAGGCCGTGAAGCCCTTCTGGTAGAGGTAGAGCGTGTAGAACATCGTCGAGTCGGCCGGGCCGCCCGTGCCGCCGGAGACGACGAAGGCCTGCGTGAAGCTCTGGAAGGCGCCGATCACCTGGAGCACCAGGTTGAAGAAGATGATCGGCGTGAGCAGCGGGAGCGTGATGCTGCGGAACTTGCGCAGCACCCCCGCGCCGTCGATCGCGGCGGCCTCGTAGTACATCTCCGGGATCTGCCGGAGGCCGGCGAGGAAGATGATCATCGGCGCCCCGAACGTCCACACGTGCAGGAGCACGAGCGTGCCCAGCGCGGTCTCGGGGTCCGAGACCCAGCCCTTGCCGACGATGCCGAAGAGCGCGAGGAACTGGTTCACCAGTCCGTCGACCCCGAACACCTGGCGCCACAGGATGGCGACGGCGACCGAGCCGCCCAGGAGCGAGGGCAGGTAGAGGACCGACCGGTAGAACGCCAGTCCGCGCAGCCCGCGGTCGAGGATCAGGGCCAGCGCGAGCGCGGCGATCAGCTGCAGCGGCACCGCGGTGAACACGTAGGTGAACGTGACCCGTAGGGAGTTGAGCAGCCGGGGGTCCTCGAACATCCGCGTGTAGTTCTCGAGGCCGATCCACTTCGGTGGTGCGAGCAGGCTGTAGTCCGTGAAGGACAGGTAGCCCGACGCGATCATCGGGCCGATCGTGATGAGACCGAGGCCCAGGAACCAGGGGGCGAGGAAGATCGCCGCGCTCCGCCCGTCGCCGCGCCGGAGGGGTCGCCGCGTGGGCGCGCCCTTCTCGGCACGTGCGGACCGGGCGGTCCGGCGTAGCTCCGTCACTACGGACATGTCGTCGATCACCTCGATGTGTTCGCCGTGTGGAACCGATGAGAAACCGGTTCCTCGGCGGTACCGTAGCACTCGATTCTGTGGGTTGGGAACCGGTTTCCCGTGGTGTATGTTCGGCGCGGAGCCACCCCCTGAGGGAGGCCGAAGGTGACCGCTGGAGGCTGCAGTGACGCAGAACGGGTGGACGCGCAGCGCGTCGACCATCGCCGAGGTCGCGCATGCCGCAGGCGTCTCCCGGGCAACCGTGAGCCGGGTGATGAACGGCCGCTCCACGGTCGACCCCGAGCTCGCCGCGCGGGTGCGCGACGTGGCCGAGCAGCTGCACTACCGCCCCAGCAACACGGCGCGCAGCCTGTCGCTCGGCCGCACCAACACCGTCGCCGTCGTCGTCCCCGACCTGGCCAACCCGATGTTCCAGCAGGTCCTTCGCGGGGTCGCCTCCGCCGCGGGCGACGAGGGGTACCGGGTGCTCGTCGCGGACACGGCGGAGCACGCGGCCGACGAGGAGCGCATCGCCCTCGACGCCCGGCTGCGCTGCGACGCGCTCGTGCTGGTCTCGCCGCGGATGCCCGAGGCGGTCCTGCGGGCGCTGCTGCCCGAGATCGGCCCGGTGGTCGTGGTCAACCGCGCCGCCGACGGTGTGACCCCCACCTTGGCCATCGACTACGCCGCGGGGATCGACCAGATCGTCGCGCACCTGACGGGCCTCGGTCACCGCCACCTGCTCTACCTGGCCGGGCCGCCCGACAGCGCGTCGCACGGCGCGCGTCTGGACGCCCTGCGCGCGGCCGCCGCCCGGCGCGAGGACGTCCGGCTCAGCGAGCGGCCCGCCGGCTCGTCGGTCGAGTCCGGCTACGCCGCCGCGCAGGACGTGCTGGCCTCCCGCGCGACCGCCGTCGTCGCGTACAACGACCTGGTCGCGTTCGGACTGCTCGCCAGGCTCAACGAGCTCGGCGTCGCGGTGCCGGGCGACGTGTCGATCACGGGTTTCGACGACATCGAGCTCGCGCGGTTCGCGACGCCCTCCCTGACCACGGCGACGGTCCCGCAGGCGGAGCTCGGCCGCCAGGCGTGGGCGCACCTGCGCTCGCTGCTCGGGGGCGAGGTCCTAGACCCGACGCCCCCGCTGATCGCACCCRTCCTCGCGGTGCGCGCCAGCAGCGGGCCGGTGCCGCCGGCCGCGCGGCTCGGGCGTCGCGCGGCGTCGGACCCCGTCGGGCCCGAGGTGCCGGTGCTCACGGGCACGCGCTGGGCCCGTGACCTGGGCGCCTACCTGTTGTCCGGGGTGTCCTCCGGCTCGACGGTGCCGCTCGCCCGCTACGAGTCCGGCACCCGGGTGCCGGCCGTGCACGCGCCCCGCCCCTACCTGCACCCGGTGCACTCCGCGGCCGGCACCGCGCTCACCGAGATCAGCCCCGTCGACCACCGCCACCACTACGGCGTCTCGATGGCGGTCCCCGTGGTCAACGGCACCTCGTACTGGGGTGGCCGCACGTTCCTGCGCGACGAGGGCCCGACGCTGCTGCCCAACCACGGCCGGCAGATCAGCGAGGGCACGCGGCTGGCCGACGACGACGCCGCGCTGGTCGACGAGATCCTGTGGCGCGACGAGCGCGACCGCCCGCTCCTGCAGGAGGCCCGTCGGCTCCACGCGGCTCCCCTGCCGGACGGTCGCGGTTGGTCCCTGCGCTGGTCGAGCGTGCTGCACGCCGCGCACGGCCCCCTGCGCATCGAGAGCCCGGGCACCAACGGCCGTCCGGGCGCCGGCTACGGCGGGATCTTCTGGCGGCTGCCGGCGGCGGACGTCACCACCGTGCTGGGCGAGGGGCTGGTGGGCGAGGAGGCCGTGCACGGCAGCCTGTCCCCGTGGCTCGCGTTCGTGCAGCGGCGGGAGACCGCGACCACGACCGTCCTGCTGGTGCAGCCGCCGTCGCAGCTCCGCCCCTGGTTCGCGCGGGTCTCCGAGTACGTCGGCGCCGGACCCGCGCTCGCCTGGGACCGGGTGGTCGATGTGCCCGCCGGCGGCAGGCTCGACGTCGGGCTCGCCGCGGTCGTGGTGGACCGAGCGCTGGGTGCCGACGAGGCCGCGGAGCTCGCCGGGCAGGCGTGGGGATGACGGCCCGGGCGCCGTCCGCGACCGGGGTCGATGCCGGGACACGGCCGCCGACCGTCGCCGTCGTCGGCGTGCACGGGCACGGGGCCTCGCACGTCCGGAACGTCGCCGACCTGCAGGAACGCGGCCTCGCGACCCTCGCGGCGGTCGTCGACCCCCGACCCGTCGACGAGGGCACACCCTGGTTCCCGGACCTCGACACGCTCCTGGCGCAGGCGCCGCCCGACGTCGTCGTGCTCTCGACACCCATCCCGACGCACCTGCCGCTGGCGTCGGCGGCCCTGCGCGCCGGCTGCGACGTGCTGCTGGAGAAGCCGACGACCGCGTCTCTCGCCGAGCACGCGGCGCTCCTCGAGGTGGTCGAGCAGACCGGCCGGCTCTGCCAGGTCGGTTTCCAGACCTACGGCTCAGGGGCGGTCGACGAGCTCGCGCGCATCGTCGGCTCCGGCGAGCTCGGCCGGATCGACGGGGTCGGGGCGGTCGGCACGTGGGTGCGCACCGCGGAGTACTACGCGCGCGCTCCGTGGGCCGGTCGGCGGACCCTGGACGGGGTCGAGGTGGTCGACGGCGTCGTCACCAACCCCCTGGCGCACGCCGTCGCGACCGCGCTGCTCGTCGCCGGTGCGCGGACGGTCGACGACATCTCCGACGTGTGCGTCGACCTCTTCCGGGCGCACCCCATCGAGGCCGACGACACGTCCGCGGTGGTCGTCGAGACCCGCTCCGGCGTGCGCGTCTCGGCCGGGCTGACCCTCTGCGCGCCCGACCGCTCGCCCGCGCGCGTGACGGTCCGCGGGTCGCTGGGGACGGCGACGCTGCTCTACGAGACCGACGAGATCGAGGTCCGCTCGCCGCGCGGCACCCGGCGCATCCGGTGCGGTCGCGTGGACCTGCTGACCCAGCTGCTGACCGCGCGTGCCCATGCCGGCGTCGCGCTGCGGTGCTCGGTCGCCGACACCGGCGCGTTCCTGCGCGTGCTCGAGGCCGTGCGCACCGGCCCCGACCCGACCCCCGTCGCGGCCGAGCACGTCGAGTGGCGCGGCGAGGGGCCGTCGCGACACCCCGTGATCGCCGACATCGAGCACTGGTGCGCGCGGGTGGCCGACGAGGGTGCGACGTTCACGGCCCTCGGCGCGCCATTCGCGCGGACTGACGGCCTCGAGAGCAACATCTGACCCGTTGTCCCCGTCCAGAACGGGTCTGATGTTGTTCTCGCCGGCGCAATCCTGTGCGACCGTCTCGCGCATGGACGGTTACGAGCTGCTGGTCATCGGCGGGCGGTCCGGCGTCGGGAAGTCGACGGCCGCGTTCGCCCTGCACGCGTTGCTCCGTGCCGACGACATCTCCCACGCCGTGATCGAGGGGGACGCCCTCGACCTTGCCTGGCCGGTGCCGTGGGAGCACCGGCTGAGCATGCGGAACCTCGCCGCCGTCTGGGCGAACTACCGCGACCTCGGCTACCGGCGACTGGTCTACACCAACACGGTCGCGGTCCTCGAGGCCGACGAGCTCGCCGCGGCGATGGGCAGCTCGCCGCGCGTGACGTGCGTCCTGCTCACCGCGAGCGATGCCGTGGCGGACGCGCGGCTGGCCCTGCGCGAGTCGGGGTCGGAGCTCGAGGCGCACCGGTTGCGCTCCGCCGCCGCGGCGGCACGACTCGATGCCGACGCCCCCGCTGGAACGCACCGGATCGGCACCGACGGCCGTTCGCCGGACGAGGTCGCCCGAGCGATCCGCCGGGTGGTCGGCTGGTAGCGCGCTTGTCGTTCACCGCGTGGGTTCGCCAGTGCGCGATCCGCGCTGTGGTCGGCCGGTCGCGCGCTGCCGTTCACCGCGTGCGTTCGCCAGTCCATCCGAGCGCGGTGCTCGGCTGGTAGCTCGGGGTCCCGCCGCGAATGTTCGAGCGGCACGGTCGCGGCGGGTGATCGCGCGGGGCTGGTACGGCACGATCGGGGGGTGGTCGGACGGTGGCGGGTGGCGGTGGTCGTCGGCGTGCTCGCGCTGGCCGGCTGCACGGGCGGCTCGGCTGCTGAGCCGACCGCGCCGCCCACCCCCATCCCCGCCGACGTGCTGGCCGGGCTGTCCGTCGAGGTGCGTCAGGCGCGCAGCGACTGGGCGCTCCGCGTGGTGCAGCTGCGGGTGACCAACGCCGGACCCGGGGACGTGACGGTGACGGAGGCTCGGCTGACCACGCCGGACAACGAGGGCGTCGCGACGAGCGACCGAGAACGGCCCGTTCGTGCGGGGGTCGACCGGGACACGTCGGTGGCGCTCGGGAAGCCGGTGTGCGACGCCGCCGCTGGGCCGGCGCGTGCTGAGCTCGACCTGGAGGACGATGCGGGTCGGCGCTCGACCGTCGTCGTCGAGCCGGACGACCCGCAGGGACACCTGGCGCGCATCCACGGCGAGGACTGTGCGGCCGCCGCGGTCGCGGCCGGGGCGGCCCTGACGCTGGCCGACACCCTCCCCACCAGCGACGTGAACGGGACGCTCGCCGCCGAGGTGGAGCTGGAGGTCGCACCGGTGGTCGGCGGGCCGCGGGTCGAGATCAGCGGGGTGGACGGGACCGTGCTGCTTGCGCCGCTCGGGGGAGCGGCCGGCTGGCCCACCGACGTCGACACGGCCGACGGTGCCTCGCGGACGGTGCCGCTGACGCTCGTGCCGTCGCGGTGCGACCCGCACGCCGTCGCCGAGGACAAGCGCGGCACGTTCTTCGGCGTGCACTCACGGGTGGACGGGGTCGAGCAGCCCGTGTTCTACGTCGCCGCCGGCGACCAGCTGCGCGGGGCGCTCCACGAGTTCGTCGGCGAGTCGTGCGGGATGCCGGGCGCCGGATGATGGCCGTCGGGCGAGGGCGCGGTCCCGGTGTCCCACTCCGGCGTGGCCGTCGGTGGCTGACGTCGTGCGAACCCTCGGCTTCGGCGCCGAGCTGACCCAATTTCTGGGACTCGATCATTCTCTCGGGTGCCACGTGCGCATCTGCTGAGTCGGGATCGGGCCGCGACACATCGCCGCAGGTCAGAAGGCTCGTGTCGGCCCGACGGCCGCGACCATGACAGCGTAGTCCGGGCCCGCCGCGAGTACGGTCCGCGCGGAAAGCAACGTGGCGAGCGCTTTCCCCAGTTTGCCCGAAACCCTTGCGCGGTCCTCGACGGATGGGTAGGAATGTCCTGCTTGCTCGGGTGAATCGTTACAAGGTGAAACGATTCACCGTCGATCGGGCACCGCTCTCAACGACGAGACCAAGGGTGATGCCATGCGCCGGACGCGCGCGCACGACGAGGGACCAGAAGCACGGGCGGCACGGCCGTCCGTCGCGGGACGAGGGACGGTTCTGGCACCGACGGCGCGACGCGCCTCGCGTGGCCTCGCCGCAGCCGCGGCGGCGCTCACGGCCGCCGCCGTGATCGCCGCGGGCGGTCTGCCCGCCCTCGCGGCCGACCCGCCGACCACGTGGAAGTTCGACCTGGGCACCGCGACCAGCCCGGTCGCCGACGGCTACCAGCAGGTGACCGACGCGACGCGCTACAGCGCCGCGACCGGCTTCGGCATCGTGCCGGCCGACGGCGTCACCCCGATCTCGCGCGACCGCGGCGCCGCCGACCCCGGGGACCGTGACTTCGTCCTCGCGACGAGCTGGTCGTTCGTGCTCGACGTGCCCAACGGCACCTACGACGTGACGGTCCGCTCGGGCGACCTGCTCGCGGGCACCAGCACCACGAAGACGACGGTGACCCTCGAGGGCGCCGGCGGCGGGACCCTGAGCACCAAGGCGGCCGCGATCGCCGGGACCTGGCCGGTGACCGTCGCCGACGGTCAGCTGACGGTGGGGATCACCGGCGCGGGCGCGGGTGGCTACGTCAACTCGATCGTCGTCTCGCAGACCGGCACGACGCCGCCCGTCGACCCCGACCCCGAGCCCGACCCGGGCACCTCGACCATCGCCGCACCCACCTCGGTGCGCATGGCCCACGTGACGCCGAGCGCCGTGACGCTGCGCTGGAACGAGGTCGCCGGAGCCACCGGCTACGTGGTCTCGCGGTCCGACGCGGTCGACGGCACCTACACCGAGGTGGCCCGGACCGGCGCGCGCGAGGTGTTCACCACCGACGCCGTCGACACCTCGACCCTGCGCTACTACCGCGTGCAGACCATCGACGCCGCCGGTCTGTCGACCCCGTCTGCCGCCGCCGTGAGCAGCCTGCCGACGCCCGCGACCGCGCCGGCCGTGCTCGACTTCGACCTGGGCAGCGGCGCCCTCGCGCCGGGCGCCACGCGGCTCGACGCCACGAGCGCGTACTCGGCGACCACCCGCTACGGCTTCGTCGACACCCGCGCGGTCACCGCGACCGACCGGGCGACGGCCGACCCGCTGCGCTCCGACTTCGTGAGCGTGGGCGACACCGAGCTCGTCGTCGACCTGCCCAACGGCGACTACACAATGAGCCTGATCGCGGGCGACGCCACCGAGGCGACGGACGTCGCGATCACGGCCGAGCAGATGGCCAAGGTGGCGCCGACGACCAAGGCGGCGGGCCAGTTCCTCGAGATGTCGTTCGACATCGCGGTGGTCGACGGCCAGCTCAACCTCGAGTTCTCCGGCACCGCGCCGAAGCTCAACGAGCTCCGCATCGCCGCGCAGAGCCCCCGCGCGCCGGGGGCCGAGCCGACGGTGTGGGTCACCGGCGACTCGACGGTCCAGAGCTACACCGCGGACTACGCGCCGCAGGCCGGCTGGGGCCAGATGATCGATCGGTTCCTGTCCGACGACGTCACGGTGGACAACCGGGCGATCGGCGGCCGCTCGTCGAAGAACTTCATCAGCCAGGGCCGGCTGGACGAGGTGCTGCGCCTGGTCAAGCCGGGCGACTACGTGTTCGTGCAGTTCGGGCACAACGACGCGACCTACGGGGTCGACGACCGCTTCGCCGCTCCCGCCGACTACGCCGAGTACCTGCGGACGTACGTCGACGGCGCCGTGCAGCGCGGGGCCACGCCGGTGATCGTCACGCCCGTCTCGCGGCGCAGCTTCGACCCGGCGACGGGCAAGTTCAACGTCTCGTTCCCGGAGTACGTGGCTGCGGCGACGGCGCTGGCGACCGAGACCGGGACGCCGTTGGTCGACCTCGCGGCATCCAGCCGGGCGTACCTCGACCAGATCGGTCCGGAGGCGTCGACGAGCGTGTTCCTGCACGTCCCGGCCGGGGTCTACCCGGGCCGCCCGACGGGCACCATCGACGACACCCACTTCCAGGAGTACGGCGCCATCCAGATGGCCCGCCTGGTCGCTTCTGGCATCGCCGAGCTGGACGTCCCGCTGGCCGACGAGGTCGTCGACGCCGAGCCGCCGGCGCAGGTCCCGGCCGCGCCGGCCGGGGTCGTCGCGGGCAGTGTCTCCAACGCCGGGGTCCAGCTGACCTGGACGGCGAGCGAGGGCGCGGACATCTACCAGGTGTTCCGCAAGGACGCCGCCGCGGGCGACGACGCGTACGCGCTGGTCGCCACGTCGACGCTGCCGCAGGCCGCCGTCGGCGGGCTGGTCGAAGGGGCGTCGTACGACCTGCGGGTCGTGGCCGTCAACGGCCGCGGATCGTCGGCCCCGTCGGCCGCCGTGCGGGTCACGACGAAGGCCGCGCTGTACAAGTTCGACGTGCAGCTGGCCGGCGGCCCGCTCATGCCGGGCTACACCGAGCTGAGCCAGAACTCGCGGTACACCCCGGAGATCGGCTGGGGCTGGCTGGACCCGACGGGTCTGGGCGGCCGCGACCGCGGGCTCAACTTCACGCCGCCGCCGAACGACCTGCAGCGCGACTTCCTGCTGCCGGGTACGCAGCACGTGTTCGCGGTCGACGTGCCCGACGGCAGCTACGCCGTCAAGACGTACAACGGCGACTGGATCGGCACCAGCCGCTCCAACGTCCAGATCGAGGGCAAGGACTTCGGCGCCTCCAACGCGGGCGCGGGGTCGGTCTCGGAGAAGGTCAGCCAGCCGGTGCTCGTCACCGACGGCCAGCTGAACCTCGTGATGACCGGCGCCTCCTCCCGCCTGAACGGCATCGAGATCACGCCGCTGCTGCTCGCGCCGTCGGGTCTGACCCTCGACGACCTGAGCATCGACGGCTCGTCGGTGAACGTCTCGCTCAGCTGGACGGGCACGGACGACTCCGCGGGCTACCGGGTCTACCGGAAGGCGGCCGGCGCCTCCGCGGCGGTCGCGCTCGGTGACGTCACGACGACGACGTTCGTCGACACCACGCCCGACGTCGGGCTGGCGTACGAGTACCACGTCGTCGCCCTCGACCCGAGCGGGCTCGAGTCGGTGCCGACGGACACGCTCGACGTCACCACCGTCGACCCCGACGTGCCGACGGCCGCGGTGCCGACCGGCCTCAAGCTCGGCGCGGTCAACAAGAACGACGTCACGTTCACCTGGGACGCCGTCGACGGCGCGCTGTTCTACCAGGTGTCGCGGCAGGCGAAGGACGGCTCGTTCGTCGTCGTCGGGCGTGCGGACGGTCCGGCGTACACCGACACGACCGTGCTGACCACGATCGAGTACACGTACAAGGTCGCGTCGGTGAACGCGGGTGGTGTGTCGGCGGCGTCGTCGTCGCTCACGACCCCCGCAGTCACCACGCTCGCGCGGCAGGCGGAGCGCCTCGACCGGTCGCCGGTCGCGGTGAAGACCGACGGCGGCGTCTACCTCGGCTGGCGACAGCTGGGCCTCGACCCCGACTCGATCGCGTTCCACGTGTACCGGGACGGCAAGAAGATCACCACGCTGCCCCTCACCACCAGCACCAACCTGCTGGACGCGGGCGGCAAGGCGACGTCGGTCTACCGGGTGAGCTCGGTGGTCGACGGGATCGAGCGCTGGGCCACGGGCGAGTTCCGCGTGTGGGACAGCCAGCACCTGGACGTGCCGCTGGACAAGCCGGCCGACGCGTACACCAAGGACGGTCAGCCCTACACGTACAACGCCAACGACGCCTCCGTCGGGGACGTCGACGGTGACGGGCAGTACGAGGTCATCGTGAAGTGGGACCCGTCCAACTCGAAGGACAACTCGCAGGCCGGGTACACCGGCAACGTCTACGTCGACGCGTACGAGCTGGACGGCACGCGCCTGTGGCGCATCGACCTGGGCCAGAACATCCGGGCCGGCGCGCACTACACACAGTTCCAGGTCTACGACCTGAACGGCGACGGGAAGGCCGAGGTCACCCTGAAGACCGCGGACGGCACGGTCGACGGCGTCGGCGCGGTCATCGGCGACGCGCGGGCGGACTACCGGAACTCGTCGGGCTACGTGCTCACCGGGCCGGAGTTCCTCACGGTGTTCAACGGGGCCACGGGCGCGGCGATCGACACGGTCGACTACACGCCGCCGCGCGGTGACGTGGCCGCGTGGGGCGACGCCTACGGCAACCGGGTCGACCGCTTCCTCGCCGGGGTCGCGTACCTCGACGGCGAGCACCCGAGCGTCATCTTCAGCCGCGGGTACTACACGCGGGCCGTCCTGGTCGCCTACGACTTCGACGGGTCGCAGCTGGTGAAGCGGTGGACGTTCGACTCCGACGTGTCCGGCTCGCAGTACATGGGCCAGGGCAACCACAACCTGTCGGTGGCCGACGTCGACGGCGACCAGAAGGACGAGATCGTCTACGGGTCGATGACCATCGACGACGACGGCACGGCGCTCTACAGCACCGGGCTCGGCCACGGGGACGCGCTGCACGTCAGCGACCTCGACCCCAGCCGGCCGGGCCTCGAGGTGTTCGCGGTGCACGAGGAGGCGCCGCGCAGCAAGGGAATCGGGGCGACGTTCCGCGACGCCAAGACCGGGGAGGTGCTCTGGTCGATGCCGGCCACCGCCGACACGGGCCGCGGTGCCTCGGGCGACATCGACGCCTCGCACCCGGGCTCGGAGTCCTGGGCCGTCACCACCGACGGCACGTGGAACTCGCGGTCGGGAGAGATGCGGGCGGCCGACGGCTCCCTGATCAGCACCACGATCCCGGCGGCGAACTTCCTCACCTGGTGGGACGGTGACCTCCTGCGGGAGATCACCGACCACGACTGGGACACGACGGCGCTCACCGGCGTCCCGACGATCGCCAAGTGGAACCCCAGCACGGCCAGATCTACTGAGCTGTACAGAGCGACTGGCACCCTGTCCGACAACGGCACCAAGGGCACACCCGCCCTGCAGGCCGACCTGTTCGGCGACTGGCGCGAGGAGATCGTCACCCGCCTGGCCGACTCGTCGGCCCTCCGGATCGCCACGACGGTGGACCTCACCGACCACCGGTTCCGCACCTTGCAGTCCGACCCGGTCTACCGGCTCGGGGTCGCCTGGCAGAACACCGGCTACAACCAGCCGCCGCACACGGGCTACTTCCTGGGTGACGGGATGTCGACGCCGCCGGCGCCGAGAATCGTCTACACGGGCGCGGCGACGGGCCCGGACGAGCGAGTTCCGGGACCGGCGACGGCCGCACCGGGCAAGGGCGTGCTGTCCAGCGACAACTGGGACGACGACAGCAGCTACACGGTCGCCATGAACCTGTGGTGGGGCCAGAACGCCCAGACCGTGACGCTGCTGGAGAACGGGGTCAAGGTGGCCACGCGCGACCTGGTGGACGCCACCCCGAACGCCCAGTCGGCGGCCTTCCAGATCGCCGGCAAGCCCAACGGGACGTACGTCTACACCGCGGTGCTGACCAATCAGCACGGCTCGACGACGACGGCACCTCTGACCGTCAAGGTCACCGCGGCCAACCCGGGCGCGCCGGTGCTCAGCGCGGACAACAAGGACGGCGACGGGTCGTACACGGTCACCACCAACCTCTGGTGGGGGACGAACGCGACCGTCTACCGGCTGTACGAGGACGGGGTGCTCATCGACACCCAGTCCCTGACGGCCAACGGGTTCAACGCGCAGAAGGCGACGACGTCGGTCACCGGCCGTGCGATCGGCACGCACGTCTACCGCGCCGAGCTGGCCAACCCGCTCGGGTCGACCAGCAGCCCGGAGCTGAAGGTCAGGGTCACGCGCTGACCTGAGCAGACGACGGCCGGTCCGGGTAGCTCCTCCCACCCGGGCCGGCCGTCGTGGCATCCCCGCCGCAACGTCCGCACTCCTGCGGTCTGGGGTCCGACCGAGTGCGGACGTCCGGCGCAGACGCAGCGCAACGTCCGCACTCCTGCGGGCCGGAGGCCGACCGAGTGCGGACGTTGCGGAAGGTCCGTCAGGGGAGCCGTACGTGCTGCGGGCCCAGCTCCTTGACCGTGGAGACGCCCAGGAGGGCCATGGTGCGACGGACCTCGCGCTCGAGGATGTCGACCGCCCGGTCGACGCCGCGCTCGCCGCCGGCCATGAGGCCGTAGAGGTAGGCGCGGCCGACGAGGGTCGCGTCAGCGCCGAGGGCCAGCGCGGCGACCACGTCGGCGCCGGACATGATGCCCGTGTCGACCCAGACCTGGGTGCGGTCGCCGACGGCCTCGGCGACATCCGGCAGGAGGCGCAGGGGGACCGGCGCGCGGTCGAGCTGGCGGCCGCCGTGGTTGGACAGCACGATGGCGTCGGCGCCCGCGTCGGTCACCCGGCGGGCGTCCTCGACGGTCTGGATGCCCTTGATGATCAGCGGCCCGTCCCAGGAGGCGCGGATCCACTCGAGGTCCGCGAACGTCATGGTCGGGTCGAAGAGCTTGTCCAGCAGGTCCGCGACGGTGCCCGACCAGGTGGTCAGCGACGCGAACGTCAAGGTCTCCGTGGTGAGCAGGTTCATCCACCAGGCGGGGTGGGTCGCGGCGTCGAGGACCGTCTTGACGGTGAGCGCCGGCGGGATGGAGAAACCGTTGCGGGCGTCGCGCAATCGGGCGCCGGCCACCGGGACGTCGACCGTGAGCATGAGCGCCTCGTAGCCGGCGGCCTTGGCGCGGGCCATGAGGTCCTCGCCCGCCGAGCGGTCCTTCCAGACGTACAGCTGGAACCACTTGCGGGCGTCGGGACCGGCCTTGGCGACCTCCTCGATCGACGTCGTGCCCATCGTCGACAACGCGTACGGGATGCCGCGGCGCTGGGCCACGCGGACCACCGCGCGCTCGCCCTCGTGGTTCATCATCCGCGTGAAGCCGGTCGGGGCGAACGCGAACGGGAGGGCGCTCGGCGTGCCGATCATGTCGGTGGTCGGGTCCACGTGGGACACGTCGTGCAGGATCGACGGCTGGAACTCGAGCTGGTGGAACAGCGACCGGGCGCGGCGCAGGCTGATCTCGGCCTCGGCGGCGCCGTCGGTGTAGTCGAACACCGACCGCGGGGTCCGCTTGCGCGCCAGCGTGCGCAGGTCCGCGATGGTCAGCGCGTCGGCCAACCGGCGCTTGGTGCGGTTGAGCTCGATCGGCTTCGGGCGCATCAGCGGCTTGAGCTCGGACCACGAGGGGATCTGACGGTCGGTCACCGGGGACTCCAGAGTGTGTGGCGCGTCGTCGGGCAGCACGGAGTTTGAAACGATACAACAGGTGGGGCCGGAGCTCCATGGCCTGCCACTCGACGGTAGCAACCCACGCCCCTCGAGCAGCCAGCCGGACGTCCGCAAGATCGAGCGCCCCACGGCCGCGAGTGCGGACGCTACGCGGGTAGGTCCGGGACGTCCGCACATTCGAGCGTCGGGGCGACCGGATCTGCGGACACTGCGAGGGGGTGGCTGGGACGTCCGCGCGTTCGGGTGTTCGGACGGCCGGATCTGCGGACGCTACGCGCGTAGGTCTGGACGTCCGCACATTCGAGCGTCCGGGCGGCCGGATCTGCGGACGCTGCGCCCGGCCGGCGGTCGCGCGCTGTCCCGGGCGCCCGAGCCGCCGGTACCCGGTCGACGTGGCATGGTGGACGCTGGCCCAGCAGAGGTTTGTAACGATTCAGCGCAAGCCGTTGACAGCCCGGTAAGCGCTCGCCTAACGTCCGGAATGCGCTTTCACACCCCGAGCAAGGAGGCTCAACGACGATGAAGCGAACCCTTTGGAAGACGGCCGCAGTAGCCGCCGTCGCTGCCCTCGCCCTGACCGCCTGCTCGTCTGGCGGTTCCGGCGACTCCGAGCCCACGGCCAGCTCCACCGGCCCGGACACGTCACCTGTCACCCTCAACTTCACGTGGTGGGGCAACGACGACCGGGCCACCCGCTACAACCAGGCCCTGGCGCTCTTCAAGGAGAAGTACCCGTACATCACGGTCCAGACCAGTTTCGCTGCGTTCCCGGACTACTGGACGGCCCGCTCCACCGAGGCAGCCGGCCGCGCCCTCCCGGACGTCATGCAGTTCGACCTGTCGTACCTGCGTGAGTTCAACCAGAACGGGCAGCTGCTCGACCTGCAGGAGTACGTCGACAACGGCACGATCGACCTGTCGGGCTTCGACGAGACGCTCACCAAGGCGGGTGTCCTCGACGACAAGCTGATCGGCATCCCGACGTCGACCAACACGTTCGCCATGTTCCAGAACCCGAACGTGATCGAGCAGACGGGGGCCACGTTCCCGGACGATGCCGACTACACCTGGGACGACTACAACACCTTCATCAAGGACGTCTCCGGCGCCGGCGAGAAGACGGCCGACGGCTACGGCCTGTACGGCGCGGGCGACTACACGGGCACCTTCTGGTTCTTCATCCAGTGGCTGCTGCAGGAGGGTAAGACGCCCTTCAAGGACGACGGCACGTTCGGCTTCACGGAGAAGGACGTCGTCAAGTTCCTCGACCTCACGGCCGACCTGCGGGCGGACAAGCTGGTCTACCCGACCGACCGCGGGCTCGCGCTCGCTCCCAAGGGTGGGTTCACCGTGAACGAGGCGGCGTCCGAGATGAGCTGGGACAACTTCCTGGCCGGCTACGTCGCCGACTCGGGCACGGCGAACCTCTCGATGGCGCAGATCCCGTCGGTCAAGCCCGGCGAGAAGCACCTGTTCTTCAAGCCGTCGATGCTGCTGTCCTCGGGCGCCAATACGAAGCACCCGGAGCAGGCCGCGACGCTGATCAACTTCCTGCTCACGGACCCCGAGGTCGGGAAGATCTTCGGCACGTCGAAGGGTGTGCCGGCCGACACCGACCAGCGCGCCGCCGTCGACACGACCGAGGGCAGCGTCGACGCCCAGGTCATCGCGTACGAGGAGAAGGTCGCCGAGCAGGTGACGGAGTCCACGCCGATCCCCGTCAAGGGCTTCGGCACCATCGAGGCCAAGTGGAAGACCCTCGCCGAGGACCTCGGCTACGGCAACATCACGCCGGAGGACTTCGCTTCGCAGTGGTTCGCTGAGGCGGAGATGTCCACCCAGTGATCCCGGCGGTGGGCCGCCCGCACGCCCGGGCGGCCCACCCCGTCGCGATCCGCACGACGGACCGCAGCGAACTGACCGCACAACGAACGGATCACGCTCGTGACCCTCACTGCCGAGGCTCCGACGACGGGCTCCTCGATCGCCGCGCACTCCGCCGCCAAGAAGCGCCGGAAGCGGGCCGAGGCCCGGGCCGGCTATGCCTTCCTGAGCCCCTGGCTGCTCGGCTTCCTGCTCCTCACCGCAGGCCCGATGCTCGCCTCCCTGTACCTGGCGTTCACGAACTACAACCTGTTCGCGCCACCCCAGTGGATCGGCCTCGAGAACTTCCAGCGCCTGTTCCACGACCCGAACTACGCCCAGGCGTGGAAGGTCACCCTCACCTACGTGGTGCTGGGCACGCCGATCAAGCTCCTCGCGGCCCTGGCCGTGGCGATGCTGCTGAACAACGCCTTCAGCGGCAAGGGCTTCTACCGGTCCTCGTTCTACGCACCCTCGCTCATCGGCGCCTCGGTCTCGATCGCGATCGTGTGGAAGGCCATGTTCATCGACAAGGGCATCGTCGACCAGGTCCAGCAGTTCTTCGGCTTCCCGGCCGGCGGCTGGGTGGGTGACCCGGCGCGCACGATGCCGATGCTCATCCTGCTGACGGTGTGGCAGTTCGGAGCGCCGATGGTCATCTTCCTGGCCGGGCTCAAGCAGATCCCCGTGGAGCTGTACGAGGCCGCAGCCGTCGACGGCGCCGGCCCGTGGCGCAAGTTCCTTCGAATCACGTTGCCCATGCTCTCGCCGGTGATCTTCTTCAACCTGCTGCTCGAGATGATCCACGCCTTCCAGATCTTCGCCTCCGCGTTCATCATCTCCAACGGCACCGGCGGCCCGGCGAGATCGACGCTCTTCTACACGCTCTACCTCTACTTCCGCGGGTTCCAGGACTTCCAGATGGGATACGCGTCCGCGATGGCCTGGATCCTCGTCATCGTCGTCGGTGCCCTCGCCGCCGTCTTCTTCAAGACCTCGAAGTCCTGGGTCCACTACTCGGGGGAGGGCAAGTGATGAGCACCGTCACCGCCAGTGCCAACAGCCTCGTCAGCTCGCAGGACAGCGCACGGCTGCGCCAGTCCAGCAAGAACCGCAAGCGCGGAAAGGCCCTGCTCTTCCACGTGAGCTCGCTGGTTCTCGTCGCGATCGTGCTGTACCCGGCGCTCTGGATGCTCATGTCGTCGTTCAAGCCGAGCAGCGAGATCGTCGGCAACGTCAGCCTGATCCCCACCGACGCGACGCTCGCCAACTTCCAGAAGGCCATCGAGGGCATCGGTGGCGTCTCGTTCTGGAGGTTCTTCACCAACTCGGTGATCCTGGCCGTCGGCTCCGTGGTCGGCATCACGATCTCGTGCTCGCTCAGCGCCTACGCGTTCGCCCGCATCGAGTTCCCCGGCCGCAACGTGTTCTTCGCGCTCATGATCGGCACGCTGCTGCTGCCGTTCCACGTCGTGATCATCCCGCAGTACATCGTGTTCAACCGGCTCGGCCTGGTGGACACGTTCGTGCCGCTGCTCATCGGCAAGTTCCTGGCCGCGGAGGCGTTCTTCGTCTTCCTCATGGTCCAGTTCATGCGCAACCTGCCGCGTGAGCTCGACGAGGCCGCGCGCATCGACGGGGCCGGGCACGTGCGGATCTTCCGGTCGATCATGCTGCCGCTGATGAAGCCGGCCCTGGTCACCAGCTCGATCTTCGCGTTCATCTGGTCCTGGAACGACTTCTTCGGTCCGCTGCTGTACCTCAAGCGGCCCGACCTGTACTCGCTCCCGATCGCCCTGCGGCTCTTCGTCGACCAGACGACGACGTCCGACTACGGCGCCCAGATGGCCATGGCCGTCCTCGCGCTGGTGCCCGTGATGATCTTCTTCCTCGTGTTCCAGCGGTATCTCGTCGAGGGCGTCGCCACGCAGGGCCTCAAGGGCTGATGGTCGTTTCCGCTGGGGCGCGGCGGCGTGTGAGGCTGGGCGCCATGAGCTCTCAGGTTCCCGACGACGACGCGGGCCGCGCGACGCCGCCGGAGGACGACACCACGCCAGGTCCCGACCAGAAGCCGCTGCTCGGCGGCGGACGGTTCGGCCTCTTCAGCGAGGCGCTGCTGGTCGGTCTCGGGGTCTCCGTGCTCAGCCTGCCGATCGTCACGGCGGTCCCCGCGCTCGCCGCCGGCGTGTCCCACGTCCGCCGCCACCTCGACGGCCGGCCCGACACCCTCGCGGCCCTCTGGGAGGACTTCAGGGTGGCCTGCCGCGGCGTGTGGGCGGTGTCGATCGGCGCGCCGCTGCTGCTCGCGGTGTTCCTGTTCAACCTGCAGCTGGCCGGCTCGGGCGGCCTGCCCGGCGGGACCGGGGTGCGCGTCGCGACGGTGTTCCTGGTCGCGATCCTGCTGGTCGTCGTCCTGCGCGCAGCCGCTGGCTGGTCGCCCGGCGCGCGGTGGGGCACGGTCGTCCAGGCGGCCGCCAAGCGCGCGGGCGACGACCTCATGGGCACGTTCCTGCTGGTCGTGGCCCTCGGGCTCTGCGCCGTGATGATCTGGATGCTCGCGCCGCTGGCGGTCGTCGTGCCCGGGCTGCTGTCGCTCGCGGTCGTCGCGGTCGAGCACCGCGCGGCCGTCAGGGGCTGAGCGCGGCGATCGACGACTCGGCCCACTCCGCCTGCGCACGCGCCGTCGCCTCACCGGCGGCGATCGTCACCAGGAAGTACGGGCGGTCGGGGCTCACCGGCTCGGCCTCGACCTGCGCGCGGATCGCCGCCAGGGTTGCCAGCGTGGCCTGCGCCTCGTCGTGGGCGTCGCGCAGCAGCGCGATGCACGCCTCCGGTCCGAGCGTGCTCCCGAAGAACAGGCGCAGGAGCAGGCCGTTGCGCGGTGGTGTGCGGTCGATCGGCTCGGCCAGCAGCTCGCGCAGCATCGTCCGGCCGGCCGGCGTGATCGCGAACAAGCCGTCCTCCTTGCGCACCAACGCGTCGGCCTCGAGCCGGGCGAGCGTCGGGTAGATCTGGCCGAAGCTCTCGCTCCAGAAGTGGCCGAGCGTCTGCGTGATCGCCCCCCGCAGCGCATAGCCGGTCATGGGCTCGACGGACAGTGCCCCGAGGACGGCGAGCTCGGTCTGGGGTCGTCGCGACATTTGAGTGACTATATCTGCCAGATATGATTCGATCGCCTCATGACACAGGAGAACGAGCAGGCGGGTCGGCTGGCTGCGGGCCTCATGGCGACGACGGCGGCGTTCCAGGCGGCGCTGGCACTGGGTGCACCGTGGGGTGAGGCCGCGTACGGCGGTGCGACGTCCGGGGTGCTGTCGTCGCAGCAGCGGGTGTCGAGCGCGATCGCCGTCCCGGTCTACCTCGCCGTCGCCGCGGTGGCGACCGGTCGGCTGGGCTCGCCGACCGTGCGGCGGCGCGTGCTGCGGGTGGCGTCGGTGGCGATGGCGGCCGGCGCCGTGCTCAACCTCGCGTCGCCCTCGCTCGTCGAGCGCCTGCTCTGGGTGCCGGTGACCGTGCTCGCCTCGGTCGCGCTGTGGCGCGCCGCGCCCACCCGCCCGGATGTCCCGGGCGCACCCGTGGCCGCCTGACGGACTCACTTCACGGCAGCGCCTCGACGAACTCCTGGATCGCCGCCAGTGCCTCCTGGCCCGCGTCCGTGGTGACGTGGAACTGGAACTCGTGGCCGACGGGCGGCACGTGGTCGGCGTCGAAGAACAGGGTCTCCAGCGGGACGTGGAGCTCCTCGAGCCTGGCGACGAGCGACAGCGAGTGCCTCAGTGCCGGGTCGGCGTTGCCGCAGGACACGAGCGTCGGCGGGAAGTCGGCCGTGAGGTGCTCGACCACGGAGATCCCTGCGAAGCGCGGGTTGTCCAGGTAGTCGGTGGTGCCGGTGAACGACCGCATCACCGAGTCGACGAACCACCGGTCCCGGCCGTGCAGCCCGCGGGCGAGCGACATGTCGAAGACACCGCAGAACAGCAGGGTGCCGATGATCTGGTCGGGGCTGATCCGCGGGTGGGCGTCGATCGAGGCCGCGTAGGCAGGGCTCACGACCATCCCCGTCACCTGCGACGCGATCTGCGCGCCCGCGGAGTCGCCCGCCAGCACCAGCCGCTGCGCGTCGACGCCGAGCTCGTCGGCGTGCTCGGTGAGGTACGCGAGCGCGTCGAGGACCTGCAGCGCGGGCGTCGGGTACGTGGCGCGCGGGGCGATCGAGTAGCCGATCCCGACCACGGTGCACCCGCCGCCGGCGACCACCCGCAGGTAGTTGGCGATGAGGTCCTTGCTGCCCGACAGCCAGGCGCCGCCGTGCACCCACACGATCGTCGGCAGCGTCCCGTCCGAGGTCGTGGACCGGTGCACGTCCAGGCGCGCGTCGCGGTCGCCGTCTCGGTACGGGATGTCGAGCCGGGACACCACGTCGACGGGGACGAACGGCGCGGTCGCCGTGAACCGCGCGTGACCGTTCCGGTCGAAGCTGCGGCGCAGCACCACCGACGCGGGCCGCGGACTGAGACGCGCGGCGATCCCGAAGCCGACCAGCCCGGCCGCGAGCAGGCCGACCAGCCAACCGAAACCGAGCGCGAGGCGTCTCATGGTCCGATCGTGCCACCGACACCTCATCGTCAGGTGCGCGTGAGGGTCCCCGGCAGCGCCGTCCAGGACTCGGGCGCGAGGGTCACGACGGTGCTGCCGACGCCGCCGACCGGTCCGTCGACCTCCGACACGTGCCGCTCGGCGACCGCGGCGGCGTGCTCGGGCCCGTCGACGGCGGGCTCGTGGTCGGCCGTCACCTGCACGCCACGGCCGAAGGCGAGCGTGACGCCCGGGTGGGAGACCTCGACCTCGACGGGCTCGGCGGAGCGGTTGACCAGGAACACGGCCACGTCGGACCCGTCCAGCGTGGCGGCGGCGGTGACCACGGGCACGTCGCCGTGGGCCGTCGTCGGCAGGGACGGGGACGACACGCGCAGGTCGAGTGCGGTGCCGCGGGCCAGGCGCGCCGTCGTCGCGAAGGGGTGGAACGTGGGCTGCTGCCAGGCAGGGCCGCCGGGCTCGGTCATGATCGGCGCGATGACGTTGACCAGCTGGGCGAGGCAGGCGACGGGCACGCGGTCGGCGTGGTTGAGCAGGGTGACCAGCAGGTCGCCGACGACCACGGCGTCGAGCGCCGAGTAGACGTCCTCGATGATCCGCGGGGCGTCGCGCTGCAGCGGCAGGTTCTTCTCGCCGGGGAAGCGCGACTGCAGGTACCAGACGTTCCACTCGTCGAACGAGATGCTGATCTGCTTGTCGGAGCGGCGGCGGGCGGCGACGGCGTCGGCGGACGCGACGACCCGGCGGATGAACCGGTCCATCGAGGTGCCCGACCCGAGGAACGAGGCGCGGTCGCCGTCGAGCTCCTCGTAGTAGGCGTGCATCGAGACGTGGTCCACGACGTCCCACGTGTGCTCGAGGACGGTCTGCTCCCAGGAGCCGAAGGTGTCCATCATCATCGACGACGAGCCGCAGACGACCAGCTCGATCGACGGGTCCACCAGCCGCATGGCCTTGCCGGCCTCCGCGGCGAGCTTGCCGTACTCGTCGGCGTCCTTGTGCCCGATCTGCCAAGGGCCGTCCATCTCGTTGCCGAGGCACCACAGCTTCACGGCGTACGGCTGCTCGCGGCCGTTCGCGATGCGCAGGTCCGCCCACCGCGAGCCGGCCTCGCCGTTGCAGTACTCGACGAGCGCCGCCGCCGCGGCCACCCCGCGGGTACCCAGGTTGACGGCCATCATCGGCTCGATGCCCTCGCGCTCGGCCCACTGCAGGAACTCGTCGGTGCCCACGGTGTTGGGCTCGATGGTCCGCCAGGCCAGGTCGATGAACGGCTTGCGCTCGTCGACGGGCCCGACCCCGTCTTCCCACACGTAGTTGGAGACGAAGTTCCCGCCCGGGTAGCGGACCATGCTGACGCCGAGCTCGCGGGTCAGGTCGGCCACGTCGCGGCGGAAGCCGTGCTCGTCGGCCGACTCGTGGCCCGGCTCGTAGATGCCCGTGTAGACCGCGCGGCCCAGGTGCTCGACGAACGAGCCGAAGACGCGGCGGTCGATCTCGCCCACGCGGAAGTCGGGGTGGAGCAGGACGGTGGCGCGCTGGGTCATCGGGTTCTCCTGTGTGCACGATCGGGTCCCCGGGGGCCTGTCCGAGAACGGGGGACAACGCTTAGGCTACTCACGACGGACAACGCTTTCCGCAGTCCGGCGCAACGAGGCGACGACACACACCGAGGACACCCGTGAGCGACCAGAACCCCACCGCACCGCGTCCCGCATCCAGCAGCAGCACCGCGGCGAGCGACGGCGTCATCCCGGAGTTCGCTCCCGCCCCCGCAGGCGAGCAGCTGCGTTACGCGGTCGTCGGCACCGGTCACCGCGCGGGCATGTACATCGGCGCGATCACGGGTGAGCACGCGGACGTCGCGTCGCTGGTCGCGCTGCTCGACACCAACCCCGGTCGCATGGCGTACTACGAGACCGTCGCGTCGGAGGCGCTCGGCCGGCCCGCGTCGCTGCCCACGTACGTGCCCGACGGGCTGGAGAAGATGATCGCGGAGGAGTCGGTCGACGTGATCATCGTGACCGCGCCCGACCACGCCCACGCGGAGCTGGTCGCGCGTGCGCTGGCCGCCGGCGCCGACGTGGTCGTCGAGAAGCCGCTCACCATCGACCGGCCGGGCTGCCGCCGCATCACACGCGCGGTCGCGGAGACCGGCCGCGACGTCGTCATGACCTTCAACTACCGCTACGCCCCGCGGAACTCCTCGCTGCGCCAGGTCATCGCGTCGGGCGAGATCGGCGAGGTGACCAGCGTGCACTTCGAGTGGGCGCTCGACACCGTGCACGGTGCCGACTACTTCCGGCGCTGGCACCGCGACAAGAGGAACTCTGGCGGGCTGCTGGTGCACAAGTCGAGCCACCACTTCGACCTGGTCAACTGGTGGATCGGCGACGTCCCGTCCCGGGTGTACGCGCGCGGCGGCCTCAAGTTCTACGGCGACCGCAACGCCGCGGACCGCGGGCTCGGCGCGCGCCCCGCGCGCGGCACCGGCGTCGTCGGCGACCCGTTCACGCTCGACCTCAACGACGACCCGCGCCTCGCGTCGCTCTACCTCGACGCCGAGCACCACGACGGCTACCTGCGCGACCAGGACGTGTTCGGCCCCGGCATCACGATCGAGGACAACATGGCGCTGCTCGTCGACTACCGGCGCGGGGCCACCCTCACCTACTCGCTCAACGCGCACAGTCCTTGGGAGGGCTACCGCGTCACCGTCAACGGCACGGCTGGTCGGGCCGAGCTCGAGGTGGTCGAGCGGGGGGCGATCGAGCTCGACGAGCAGGGCAAGGCGATCCTCGACCCGTCGGCGACGCCCTCGTTCGTGGGCGACGCCCTGCGCCCCGAGGGCGAGCGGCTGCTGGTGCAGAAGCACTGGGAGCGGGCGACCGAGTACCCGATCCCGGACGGCATCGGCGGCCACGGCGGTGGCGACGCCATCCTGCTCAAGGACGTGTTCCGGCGGCATCTGCGGGTGTCACAGGATGCGCTCGGAAGGCCGGCCGGGTACCTCGACGGGCTGCGGGCCGTCTCCGTCGGCATCGCCGCCAACCAGTCGCTGGTCACCGGCCTGCCCGTGACGATCGTCGACCTGGACCTGGGCGCGGACCTCGCTCTGCCGGCGAGCGCCTCGTGAGCCTCTCCGCCCTCCACGACGTCGGACGCGCGATCGATGTCGTCGCCGACGGCACCACGCTCGCGCAGTACGTCTACGTCCCCACCGACGTGCAGCTGGAGAGCCCGCGGCCCTACCTGCACCCGGTCCGCACCCGCGGCGGAGACCTGGTCACCGCGTTCCGCCCGCACGACCACGTCTGGCACAAGGGCATCGCCTGGTCGCTCCCGGTGGTCGGCGACCACAACTTCTGGGGCGGGCCCACGTACGTGCACGGCGAGGGGTACGTCCAGCTGGAGAACGACGGGTCGATGGATCACGTCGCGCTCACCTCGCTGTCGGTGTCACCGGATCGCGTCGACGTCGCGCACACGCTCGCCTGGCACACCCAGGCGCGCGAGCACGTCATCGACGAGCAGCGGTCGCTCGCCTTCGTCGTGCCCTCGTCGCGCGACGACGCCTGGGTGCTGACCTTCACGACGACCATGACCAACGTCTCGGCCGCCGACCTCACCATCGGGTCGCCGACCACCCGCGGCCGGGAGAACGCCGGCTACGGGGGGCTCTTCTGGCGCGGGCCGCGGTCGTTCACCGGCGGGACGCTGCTCGCCCCCGACTTCTCGGGCGGCGAGGAGATCCGCGGGACCCGGGGGCCGTGGATGGGGTTCGTCGGCCGGCACGACGAGACCGGCGGCGCGTCGACGGTGGTCATCGTGGACGGGACCGGCAACCCCTCGCACCCGCCCCAGTGGTTCGCCCGCACGGAGCTGTTCGGCTGCCTCAACCCGGCACCGTTCTTCTCCACCGAGGTGCCGTTCGCGCCCGGTGACTCGCTCACCTTCCGGTACGCGGTCGTGGTCGCCGACGGAGCGTCGAACCCCGCGACGGCCGCCGAGCTCGCCGGGCTCGGCATGGACGTGCTGCCGTCGTGAGGCTCGTCGGCGGGATGCTGGTCGCATGAACGGACTTCCCGGCGGCGTCTCGGTCAGCCACCTGCGCGTGTACGACTGGCCGGCGTCCGACGGGGTCGGCCTGTCAGGCAGCGGGTCGCCGCACCTGCACGTCGTGTCGTCGGAGGCCTACGTCGTCCTGGGCGGGTCCGGCTCGGTGCACACGCTCGGGCCGTCCGGGTCCACCGTGCACCCGCTGCGGCCGGGCTCGATCGTGTCGTTCGGTCCCGGCGTCGTGCACCGCGCCGTGAACGACGGCGACCTCGAGGTGCTCGTCCTCATGTCCAACGCCGGCCTGCCCGAGGCCGGAGACGCGGTGCTCACCTTCCCCGCGGCCGTCCTCGCCGACCCGGTCGCCTACCGGGCCGCCGCGACGCTGCCCGGGGGTTCGGCGTCCGACGACGAGATCGCGGCGGCCGCCCGGCGTCGGCGCGACCTCGCGCTCGAGGGGTACGCCGAGCTGGGTGACGCCGTCGACCGGCTCGGCGCGGCCGCGGCCCTCGAGCCGCTGCACGAGGCGGCCGCCAGGATCGTGCGGACCTTCGTGCCGCACTGGCAGGACGTGTGGACCCGCACGGTGTACCGCGAGACCGAGTCCACGGCCGCCGCGCTCGAGGGCCTGGTCCGCGGTGTCGCGCCCCACCTCGCACGCGGCGTCGCGACGGCGACCGAGGCCGACCCGGCGCCGCGGAGGTACGGCATGTGCGGTCGGCTGCAGACGTGGCCGACGGGCCCGTGACGCACCTCGGTGGATCGTGAGACACCATGGGTGCATGCGGGTCGATGACGGAGGTTTGATGGTTACGGACAACAGCTCGATCACATTCGTCGGGCGATTCCTGCGCAGCAAGGGCCCGGCGGAGCTGCTGTACGGAGCGCTCGTCTCGGCCGTCGTGCTCGCGACGACGAGCGCCAACGTGGAGAGCGGCGAGACCGTCCTGATCGCGACCGCCCTTGTGTCGGTCACGTACTGGCTGGCCCACGTGTACGCGGACGCGGTGGGCGGGCGGTTCGAGGACATCCACCACCCGTCCCACCATCGCCTCCGGCACGCACTGAAGAACAACACCGGCGTCCTGCTGGGCAGCATCCCCGTGCTGGTCGTGTTCCTCCTCGGGCGCCTCCTCGGCATGACCGTCGCGAACGCCGCCTTCCTCGCCCTCTGGTTCACGGTCGCGATGCTCGCGGCCGTGGCGGCCCTCGCAGCCCACCGGGCCGGGGTCCGCGGCGGCAAGCTCGTCGCGGAGACGGCCGCGGCCGCCGCCTTCGGGCTGCTCGTCATCGCCCTCAAGCTGATCCTCAGCCACTGACCTACTTCGCCTGGTCGTAGGACCCCACGACCGCGACGTTCAGCGCGAAGTCGACGGGCGTGGCCCCGAACAGCAGCCGCCCGGCCTCGATGGCGGACTCGCGGACCGCGTCAGCCACCTCGGCGGCGACGTCGACCGGGGAGTGCACCATGACCTCGTCGTGCAGGAAGAACACCAGGTGCGGCCGGCCGTCGATCGCGAGCAGCCGACGGCGCAGCGACGCCATCCAGCACAGCGCCCACTCGGCGGCGGTGCCCTGGACGATGAAGTTGCGCGTGAACCGCCCCCAGTCACGGCCGCGCCGGCGGGCCGCCCGCACGTCGTCGGCAGCCGCGCCCTCGGCCGAGGCGGCCGCGAGCTCGGCCTGCCAGGAGGCGTCGGGACGGGGGGACGTGCGGCCCAGCCAGGTGGACACGACGTCGCCGCGCTCACCGGCGCGCGCACCAGCCTCGACCAGCGCGACCGCGCGCGGATAGGCCGTGGTCAGCCTCGGCATGAGGACGGCCGAGGGACCGGTGGTCGCCCCGTAGATGGCGCCGAGCATCGCGTACTTGGCCTCGGAACGGGTCTCGACGATGCCCGCGTCGACCACGCCCTGGTAGAGGTCCGCCTGACGGCCGGCCGCGGCCATGGCGCCGTCGCCGGACATCGCGGCCAGCACCCGGGGCTCCAGCTGGGCGGCGTCGGCGACGACGAGCGTCCAGCCGGGATCCGCCCGCACGGCCGCGCGGACGGTCGCGGGCAGCTGCAGGGCGCCCCCGCCGCTGGTGGCCCAGCGCCCGGTCACCACGCCACCGGGCACGTAGTCGGGCCGGAACCGCCCGTCGTGCACCCACGCGTCCATCCAGGCCCACCCGTTGGCACTGAGCAGGCGGGACAGCTTCTTGTAGGCGAGCAGCGGCTCGCGCACCGGATGGTCCAGCTCCTTGATCTCCCACGTGCGCGTGGACTCGACGTCGCACCCGGCCGATCGCAGCCCGCGCAGCAGGTCGGGCTGCGAGTCGAGGTTGAGCGAGGGCTGCCCGAGCGCCGCGCGGACCTCGTCGGCGAGCGCCTCGAGCTTGGCGGGCCGCCCGGCGCGAGGGCGCGGGCCCAGCAGGTCGGTGAGCAGGGCGTCGTGGGCCTCGACGCTCCACGGCATGCCGTCGTGCTGCATCTCGGCGGCGATCAGGGCACCCGTGGACTCGGCCGCGAGGAGCAGGCGGAGGCGACCGGGCTCGTCGGCGCCCGCGACGGCGTCGAGCTGGCGCTGCAGCTCCTCCAGAGGGTCCTCGGGGACCTCCGCCCGGGGCTCGTCGAACAGGCTGACCTCGACGGGCGCCTGGATGCGGGGGGCATCCCAGGGACCGCGGTCCGCCAAGGCCAGCGCCGACGACTGCGAGTACACGCTGCGGCGCAGGATCGCGTGGCAGAGCCGCAGGTCGTGGCAGCGCTCGACGCGCACGCCGGCGGCCAGCAGGGGCGGGTACCGGCGGGACGTGTCGTCCCACACCCAGCGCGGCCGGTCCGCCTCGCGCTCCCGCACGGCCGCGGCCAGGGCATCGCGGGGAACGGCCGTCGACGAGACGAACGTGCCGTCGTCGGTCAGCGCCCGCAGCACGACGACGTCGGGGCGCGACGGGTCGTCGACGAGCAGCAGCAAGGACACGGCTCATGGTCGCAGCCGCGTCCCACACGGCCCGTCAGGACGCGGCGCCCACCACGTGCCCGACGGTCTCGGGCCGGTCGAGCACGCCGAGCATGAGGTCGGCGACGTCCGCCCGCGAGATCGACCAGCCGCCGCGCACGTTCTGGTCGAGCGCGGTCCGGTACGTGCCGGTGAGGGCCTTGTCGGTGAGCTTCGGCGGACGCGCGATCGTCCAGTCGAGACCGCTCGCGCGGACGACGTCCTCCATGGCGGCCAGGTCGGCGTAGTGGTCGTTGAACAGGGTCTTCGCGATGCCGCTGAACAGGTGGCGCATGAAGAACCCGTCGCCCGCGTCGTGCGAGGGCGGGTGCGGGTCGGCCGGGGACGGGACGGTGCCGATGGGGGCCGCGCTGACGACGACGAGCCGCGTGCTGCCGGTGGTGCGCATGGCGTCGACGATCGCCCGGGTGCCGCGGGTCGCGATCCCCTCGTCGGCCTTGGTGCGCGCGCCGAGCCCGGACAGGACCGCGTCCGCGCCGGCGACGGCGTTGGCCAGCGCCGCCGTGTCCCTGTCGAGGTCGACCGTCACGACCCGAGCCGTCGTGCTCGGCAGCCTGCTCGGGTCGCGGACGACCGCGGTGACGTCGTGCCCGGCCGCGGTCGCCTGCTCGAGGATCCGACGTCCGATGCCGCCGGTCGCGGCGATGATCGTGAGCTTCATGGGTGTGCTCCCAGTCCGGTGTACGGTCTTCTCAGAGGTCGAGAAGATATGAGGACCGTAACATATGACTTTCGAAACGTCTGCCGACGACCGTCGCCGCAAGCGCCGGCTCACCCTCGACGTGCGCGACTCGATGCGCGAGCTGAGCATCCAGCTCGACCTGCTCAACCACCAGGTGAGCCAGCGACTCGACATGCGCGACGTCGACCTCGACTGCCTCGACCTCATCGGCCGCCACGGGCCGCTCGGCGCCTCGGCGCTCGCGCGACTGGCCGGCCTGCACCCCGCGACCATGACGGGTGTGCTCGACCGGCTGGAGAAGGGCGGCTGGATCGTCCGCGAGCGTTCCGCCGAGGACCGCCGGGCCGTCGTCGTCCGCGCCGCGAAGGAGCGGGGGGCGGAGATCTACCAGCTGTACTCGGGCATGAACGCGTCCATGGAGGACCTGCTCGACGGGTACTCGGAGCGGGACCTCACGGTCATCGCCGACTTCCTGACCCGGGCGCGGGAGGCCGGCGTGGCGGCGACGGGGGAGCTGGCGCGGGACTGAGGGACGTCACGCCCCCAGCCCGCCGACGACCTCGCCCTCGACGCTGGTGAACTCCCCGGCCAGCATCGGCATCGCCTCCGCGATCGCGGCGCGCGTGCCCGGCAGCTGCAGCGAGGCGGCGTGGTGGGCGGCCGACTCCCAGACCTCGGACACGATGATCAGGTCCTCGTCGCCGTGGGCCAGGGACACGACGTACGACCGGCAGCCGACCTCCGCCAGGGCGTCGGTCGAGCGCAGCAGGATCTCGACCACCGCCGAGCGCCGGCCGGGAAGCGTCCGCATGGTCCCCACGTACGAGTAGGTCATCTCCGCGAGCTCCGCATCGCCGCGGTCACGGCGACGGGCGACCCGTCGGGTGCGACGCCGGCGGCCAGGGCGTCGTAGTCGGACGAGCCCACGGCGTACACCGCCAGCCGGCCGCCGGGGTCGGCGTGGATGCCCCAGCCGTACCGCTTGCCCAGCTCGCTGGATCGCAGGCAGGCGTGCGACCGGGAGTAGAACGCGGCCCACTCGGCGGCCGACGACGGATCGACGCCATGGCGCGACGCCCAGACCCGGAAGATCACGTCGGACGACCGCAGCTCGTACGGCGCGGAGGCGATCAGGTCGTAGGTTGCCGACGCGATGGTGGGTGCGTCACCGCGCGGCGCGGGCGGCGCCCCGGCGACGGCCGCCGTGTCCGGCGCCACCGCGATGAACGTGGAGGTGTAGTCGACGTTCTCCATGACGCCAGACGCTAGACCGGAGCACTGACAGCTCTTACGACGAGCTCAACGCGTCCTTGAGCTTGATCCGACCGCCGCTGCGCAGCACCGCGTTGGAGTAGACCCGCCCCGCCAGCCACACCAGCACGGGGATGAGGGCCAGCGACAGCCCGAGCGAGAGGGCGACCTCCCACGGCTCGACCTCGCCCAGCGCGATGCGCATCGGCATGAGCAGCGGCGCGCAGAACGGGACGAACGACAGCCACACCACCAGCGGGTTCGTCGGGTCCCACGGCGCGATGCTCACGCCGATGATGTACGGCACCATCATCAGCGTCATGACGGGCGCGGTCACCGAGCCGACGTCCTCCTGCCGGGAGACCAGGGCCGCCAACGCGCCGAGCGCCAGCGCGTACATGGTGAAGCCGACGATGAACCAGATGATCACCCAGAGCGCGGTCGAGCCGAGGTTGATGGAGCTGGAGTCGACGAGGCCCAGGGCGAACGCCGTGCCCGCGCCGGAGGCGACGACGAGCACCACCTGCGACAGGCCGATCACCCCGATGCCCAGCACCTTGCCGGCCATGAGCTGCCACGGCCGGACGGTCGCCAGCAGCAGCTCGACCACGCGGCTCGACTTCTCCTCCACCACGCCCTGCGCCACCAGCTGCCCGGCGGTCATGAGCGAGATGAACAGCAGGATCCCGGCGACGAACCCGGCGACGATCTGCCCGCCGTCGCGCTCCGGCTCGGGCTCCAGCGCGGTGACCGCGGGCGACGCCTGAGCGATCTCGCGGCCGACCTCGCCGGGGTCGCCCCCGAGCTCGGTCACGGCCGACGACAGCGCCTCCTGCTGCGCCAGCGAGGCGAACACGGGCGCGAGCGGGTCGGGGAGCTTGGTGTGCACGACGACGGTCAGCGGGTCCGTCGAGGTCACCAGCGCGCCGATCGTCCCGTCCTTGAGCAGCGCCTCGCCGGCCTGCTGGTCGGCAACCTCCTGCGTCTCGATGGTGGCGCCGGTGACCTTGCCCGTGGCGACGATCTGGTCGGCGACGCCCGCAGCCTCGGCCGTGACGCCGACGTGCTGCGTCGAGTCCTGCTTGTCGACGAAGCTGAGCAGCACCCCGCCCAGGACCACGGCCGCGACCAGCGCGATCGTCGTCCAGACGAAGGCCTTGGACCGGATGCGGGTGCTGATCTCGCGGCCCGCGATGAGGCGCACGGCCGCGCCCGAGGACAGCTCGACGAGGGTCGGTCGGGGGGTCATGCGGACACCGCCTGCTTCTCCGTGGCGTCAGCGTCGGTGCTGACCACGTGCCGGTAGAGCTCGGTGAGCGACGGGCGCAGCAGGCTGAACTCGCGCACCGCGCCGGCCGCCAGGGCCGCCCGCAGGATCTGCTGGTCGGCGTCGTCGGCAGACTGCCCCTGCACCTCGACCACCGACCGCGGCCCGTCCGTCGACACCACGCGCGCCGACGGCACCGCCGACACCCACGACGCCGCGGGAGGCCCGTCCACCACCCAGCGGCGGTGGTCGGTGCGACGCAGCTCCTCGATCCCACCGAACGCCACCATCGACCCGCTCTTGATGATGCCGACCCGGTCGCACAGCGCCTCGACCAGCTCGAGCTGGTGCGACGAAAACAGGACGGGAACGCCCGCCGCGGCCTGGTCGCGCAGCACCCCGCTCATCACGTCGACCGCGACGGGATCGAGGCCCGAGAACGGCTCGTCGAGCACCAGGATCTCGGGGGAGTGGACCAGCGCCGCGGCCAGCTGCACGCGCTGCTGGTTACCGAGCGACAGCTTGAGGATCTCGTCGCCACGCCGCTCCGCTATGCCCAGCACCTCGGTCCAGTGCTCCATCGCGTCCGTGGCGGACGAGGCCGACAGCCCGTGCAGCTTCGCCAGGTAGACCAGCTGGTCGCTGACCTTCATGCGCGGGTACAGGCCGCGCTCCTCGGGCATGTACCCGATGCGCCGCCGCACGGCATGGTCGACCGGCCTGCCGTCCCAGCGCACCTCGCCCGAGTCGGCCTCCAGCACGCCGAGCACGATCCGCATGGTCGTCGACTTGCCGGCCCCGTTGGAGCCGACGAAGCCGACGATCTCGCCCGCGCGCACCTCCATCGAGAGGTCGCGGAGCGCGCGGATGTCGCCGTAGGTCTTGTTGAGGGACTCCATCGTCAGTGCGGCCATGCGTCCCATCGAAACAGACGGCACCGACGAAAGGCGACGAGATACGGACAACCGGAGGTGGTTCTCGGTCAGCCTTCCCGGACCACGGCGACCCCGCCCGCGGCGACCACCAGCGCACCCGCCACGGCCTCGTCGCGCAGCAGCTCGTGCCCGCTCGCCGCGACCGTGACCTCGTCGTTCGTGTGGTTGAGGACGAACAGCCACGACCGGCCGTCGGCGCCGTGGCGTCGCACGATCTCGACCCCGTCCGGCGCGTCGGCGGGCGTCAGCCCGGCCTCGGCGACCAGCGCGTCGGTCACGGCCTGCAGCCCGTCGGCGTCGAGCCGCGTCGCGAGGTACCAGGCCGCGCCCGCGCCGACGGTCCGGCGCGTCAGGGCGGGCCAGCCGGCGAGGTCGCCGTCGGCGAACGTGCGGACCGCGGCGGTGCCCTCGGTCAGGTGGATCTGCTCGGACCAGACGTCCGCCGACGACCCGTCGTCCAGCGTCAGCGTCTCGCCGTCCTGCAGCGCCCAGATCTCCTCGGACCGGACGCCCAGCAGCTCCCGGAACGCGCCCGGGTAGCCGCCGAGGCGGATGTGGTCGTGCTCGTCGACGATCCCGGAGAAGTACGTGACCAGCACCGACGCCCCGTCGGCCGCCGCGGCCGCGATGTTCACCGCGTCCGCGTCCGTCACCAGGTAGAGAGTCGGCACGACGACGAGCGAGTAGCCCGACAGGTCCGCCGAGGGCCGCACGATGTCCACGGTGATGTTCCGCTGCCACAGCGCCCGGTAGTGCGCGAGCACGCGGTCCGGGTAGGTGACCGCGGCGGACGGGTGGCTGTCCAGCTCGGTGCCCCACCAGGCCGGGTAGTCGAAGACGATCGCGGCCTGGGCGCGGACCCGGCTGTCGGAGACCTCGGACAGGGCCTTCAGTGCCGACCCCAGCGCGACCGTGTTCCGCCACACGTCGGTGTCCGTGCCCGCGTGCGGCAGCATCGCCGAGTGGAACTTCTCCGCCCCCGCGGCGGACTGCCGCCACTGGAAGAACATCACCGCGTCGGCGCCGCGGGCCACGTGGGCCAGCGAGTGCCGGAGCATCTCGCCCGGCCGCTTCGTGCGGTTGCGCGGCTGCCAGTTCACCGCGCTCGTCGAGTGCTCCATGAGCATCCACGGCTCGCCACCGGCCACCCCGCGGGTCAGGTCGGCGCTGAACGCGAGCTCGATGTGCGCCTCGGGGTCGTGGGCGCGCGTGTAGTGGTCGTTGGCGATGACGTCGAGGTCGTCGGCCCAGGAGAAGTAGTCCATCCACTTCGTGCCGGTCGACAGCATGAGGTTGGTCGTCGTCGGGATGTCCGGCGTGACCTCGCGCAGGACGTCCCGCAGCGCGCGGTAGTGGACCAGGAGCTCGTCGGAGCTGTAGCGCGCGAAGTCGAGCTGCTGCGTCGGGTTCGGGTACGTCGGCGCGCTGCGCGGGGGCAGCACCTCGTCGAAGTCGTCGTACCGCTGCGACCAGAACGCCGTGCCCCAGGCGTCGTTGAGCGCCTCGACGGTGCCGTACCGGTCCGCGAGCCAGCGCCGGAAGGCCGCCGCGGCGTCGTCGGAGAAGTCGTGCGGCACGTGGCAGCCGAGCTCGTTGTCCACGTGCCAGATCGCGAGGGCGGGGTGGTCCTTGTAGCGCTCGGCCATCGTCCGCGTCATGCGCAGCGCGTACTCGCGGTACAGCGGCGCGGACACCCGGTACGCCTGCCGACCACCCGGGTGCAGCACCGTCCCGTCGGCCAGCACCGGCAGCAGCTCGGGGTGCTTGCGGGTCAGCCACGGGGGCGGGCTGGCGGTCGCCGTCGCGAGCGCGACCTTGATGCCCGCGGCGGCCAGCCGGTCGAGCACGTCGTCCAGCCAGCCGAAGTCGTGCTCGCCCTCGCGCGGCTCCAGCTGCGCCCAGCTGAAGATCCCGACGCTGACCAGCGTCACGCCGGCCTGCTGCATGAGCTCCACGTCCTCGATGCGGGTGGCCAGGGGCCACTGCTCGGGGTTGTAGTCGCCGCCGTACTGGATCATCGGGTCCTCATCTGTGTGGGTCGCAGGTCTTCGATTCCGTGCAGGAAGCCGTCGCGCAGCTCGCTGCCCGGGGCCAGGTCAGCCTTGGTCACCGGCCGGCCGAGCGAGGCCGACGCGTAGATCGCGGTGACCAGCTCGAGCGAGCGGTGCGGGTCCGCCGCCACCGGCGGCAGGGGCTCACCCGTGCGCAGCGCAGCGTAGACGGCGCGCAGCAGGGGCGTGTGACCGGAGGGTTCGTCGTCGGACGGCAGGGTCCACGACGCCGGCGCCTCCGCCGGTTCGCCGCCTGTGCGGTCGGGGGCCGGTGTGAGCCTCCACGAGCGGGCGTCGTGCCCGTACAGGTGCTCGACCTCGACCGTGCCGAGCGTGGTGTCGACCCGCACGTAGCTGGTCTGGCGCGGCGCGAGCGCCGTGGTCAGCGCCGACACGATCGCGCCGTTGGCGAACCGGATGACGGCGGTCGACGTGTCCTCGGTCTCCAGGTCGCGGTCCAGGCGGAACGCACGCGCGTCCACCTCGGCCCACTCGCCCAGCAGGAAACCCAGCAGGTCGAGCTGGTGGATGCCGAGCCCGAGCAGCGGGCCGCCGCCCTCGGTGGCCCACTTCCCGCGCCACGGGACCGCGTAGTAGTCCTCCTGCTTGCGGTACCAGAGCGTGTGGCAGACGCCGACGAGCGGGCGGCCCAGCGTCCCGTCCGCGAGCAGCTTCTGCACGTGGCCGACGGCGGTCCCGGTGCGCTGCTGGAACACGACGGCATACTGCCGGCCGACCTCGCGGGCGACGTCGAGCACCGCGTCCAGGTCCCTCAGGGAGAGCACCGGCGGCTTCTCGCAGACCACGTGCGCGCCGGCGCGCAGGGCGGCGATCGCCTGGTCCTTGTGCAGGCCGGGCGGGGTGCACAGGTGCACGACGTCGACGGTCTCGGCCGTCAGGAGCTCGTCCAGGCTGTCGTACCGGCCCGGCACCCCGAACTCGTCGGCAAACGCGTCCCGCACCGCCGGGCTGAGGTCCGCGACGGCGACGACCTCCGCCAGCGGGTCCGCGGCCAGGACTGCCGCGTGCGCGTGGGCGATCGCCCCGGTCCCGACGAGGGCGACCCTCAGCACTTCCGTCACGTCCGCTCCTTTGCGTCAACTCTCGACCGTGCCCGGCAACGGTAAGCGCTTGCCTGCCGATCCGTCCATGCGCCGCGGCTCTCTGCGTCGGGCGGACGTGCGGAGACTGGCCCCTCCCCGGCGTGTGGCCTGCGCGACGTCGCGGGTTTCGGACGAAGTCGTGAGTTGTAACCCACGACTTCGTCCGAAACTCACGAACTCGCCGCCGACGCGGGCCGGACCTCGACATCGACTCGGCTGCAGCGCGTGCTGGCGGCCGAGCGGCCCTCAGGCCGAGGGGTCCGACGAGCCTCGGACCACCAATTCCGGCTGGAACTGGACGCGCTGGTGCTGGAAGGCCGCGCCCTCCGCGCGCTGGCGCAGCAGCAGGTCGGCGGCGGTCCACCCCAGCTGGTGCGTGGGCTGCCGGATGGACGTGAGCGGCACGGTGAGCATCGACGCGAAGACGACGTCGTCGTACCCGACCACCGCCATCTCGCCGGGGATGGCGACACCGTGGGCCCGCAGCGCGCGCAGGGCGCCGAGCGCCGTGAGGTCGTTGACGCAGAACAGGGCGGTCGGACGCTCGCCGGGGAGCGCGAACAGCTCCTCGATGCCGGCCTCTCCGCCGTCGGCGTTGAGCGATCCGATGGTGATCTCGACCAGCGCGCCGGCCGGGTCCAGGCCTGCGGCGTCGAGCGCGGCGAGCACGCCGGCCCGCCGGTCGATGCACTGCTTGATGGTGAGCGGGCCGTTGATGAACGCGATGCGCGTGTGCCCGAGGGCGATGAGGTGCTCGACGGCCAGGGCGCCGCCGCGGACGTCGTCGACCGCGACGGACGAGATGTCGTCCACGGGAGAGGTGGTGTCGAGCAGGACGACGTCGATGCCGCGGTCGCGCAGGGCCAGCAGCCCGTCGAGCGACCCGGCGGACGGCGTGACCATGACGCCCTGCACGCCGTGCTCCTCGAACAGCCGCAGGTACCGGGCCTCGCGCTCGGGGTCCTCGTCGGAGGACGACAGCATCAGGGTGTACTCGTCGGCTGCCAGCCGGTCCTCGACCCCCCGCGCGACCTCGGTGAAGAACGGGTTGGCGATGTCGAGCACGATGGCGCCGACAGTCTGGATGGTCCCGGCGCGCAGCTGGCGCGCGGAGGCGTTGCGGACGAACTGCAGCTCCTCGATCGCCACCAGCACCCGGTCGCGCGTGGAGTCGCTGACCTGGTCGGGGCGGTTGAGGACGTTGGAGACGGTGCCGACGGAGACGCCGGCCCGCCGGGCGACGTCCGTGATGGACGGCCTGCGGTCGGCGCGTCCCCGTGTCGTCGTCGACATGGACACTCGTCCTCCCCGTGAAAGCGTGCGATCAAGTGGGCCGATGGTAGTTGTCACCGTCGAGGCCACCACGGCGCCCCGCGGCATCACTCCTTGTGACGTCGGACCGCCCGCCACTAGCGTGCAGCATCGTGAATCGATTCACCAGTCCCCAGGGCGAGGACATGGTGCCGATCGTCCGCCGGACGCGCTCTCGCGGGCCGGACGAGGCACTCGGCGGACGCGGGCGTGCTTCGTGCCCCTTGACAGCGCGGCAAGCGCATTCGTAGAGTGCGTGAATCGTTTCAACGGCGATTCGAGAAGGGCGTCGGCATGACCCGCGTGTGCTTCCTCTCCCGCGTCCGGCCCGACCGGCTGGACGAGTACCGGTCCCGGCACGCCGCCGTGTGGCCCGAGATGCTCGAGGCCCTGCGGGACACCGGCTGGCGCGACTACTCCCTGTTCCTCGCCGACGACGGCCTGCTCGTCGGCTACCTCGAGACCGACGACTACGCCGCCGCCCAGGAGGCCATGACCCGCACCGCGGTGAACCCGCGCTGGCAGGCCGAGATGAGCGACTTCTTCGTCGACGACGGCAACCCGGACGAGGGCTTCCGCGTCCTCGACGAGGTGTTCCACCTGGAGGACCAGCTGCTCGCGGCCGGCCTCCCGACCCACTCCCAGGAGCTCCGCGCATGACGATCCAGACGGCACTTGCCCAGCAGACGATCGAGCTGCCCTCGTGGGCGTTCGGCAACTCGGGCACCCGGTTCAAGGTGTTCGCGCAGCAGGGTGTCCCGCGCGACCCGTACGAGAAGATCGCCGACGCGGCACAGGTGCACCGCTACACGGGCGTCGCCCCGCGGGTCAGCCTGCACATCCCGTGGGACCTGGTCGACGACTACGACGACCTCGCCGCGCACGCCGCTGGGCTCGGCGTCAGCATCGGGGCGATCAACTCGAACCTGTTCCAGGACGACGACTACATGCTCGGCTCGCTGACGCACCCGTCCGCGGCCGTCCGCAAGAAGGCCGTCGCGCACCACCTGCAGTGCATCGACGTCATGCGCGCCACCGGGTCCACGGATCTCAAGCTCTGGCTGCCGGACGGCCTGAACTACCCCGGCCAGGACTCGCTGCGCGCCCGGCAGGACCGGCTCGCGGACTCCTTGGCCGAGATCTATGCGGCACTGGACCCGAACCACCGGCTGATCCTCGAGTACAAGTTCTTCGAGCCGGCGTTCTACTCGATGGACATCCCGGACTGGGGTACGTCGCTGCTGCACTGCCTGGCGCTGGGGGACCGCGCGTTCGTCGTCCTGGACACCGGGCACCACGCGCCGGGCACCAACATCGAGTTCATCGTCGCCCAGCTGCTCCGCGCGGGCCGGCTCGGAGCGTTCGACTTCAACTCGCGGTTCTACGCCGACGACGACCTCATGGTCGGGTCCGCGGACCCGTTCCAGCTGTTCCGGATCATGCACGAGATCGTGCAGTCGGGCGCGCTGTCGCCGGACTCCGGAGTCAACTTCATGCTCGACCAGTGCCACAACATCGAGCCGAAGATCCCCGGGCAGATCCGCTCGGTGATGAACGTGCAGGAGGCCACGGCGAAGGCGCTGCTGGTCGACGCGGACGCGCTGCTGGCGGCGCAGACGGCCGGTGACGTGCTGGGCGCGAACGGACTGGTGATGGACGCGTACAACACGGACGTGCGCCCGCTGCTCGCGCAGCTGCGCGAGTCGCAGGGCCTCGACCCCGATCCGATCGGGGCGTACAAGGCGTCGGGGTACGCGGAGAAGATCGTCGCCGAGCGAGTCGGTGGCACGCAGGCGGGATGGGGAGCATGAGCGTTGCAGACGAGCTGGTCGCCCGGTCGAACAGGCTGGGGGCGGACCCGCGCACGACGAACTACGCCGGCGGGAACACCTCGGCCAAGGGCACGGCGACGGACCCGGTCACCGGGTCGGACGTCGAGCTGCTCTGGGTCAAGGGCTCGGGCGGTGACCTGGGCACGCTGACGGAGAAGAACCTCGCGGTGCTGCGCCTGGACCGGCTGCGCGCGCTGGTCGACGTGTACCCGGGGGTCGAGCGCGAGGACGAGATGGTCGCCGCGTTCGACTACTGCCTCCATGGCAAGGGCGGTGCGGCGCCGTCGATCGACACGGCGATGCACGCGCTGGTCGACGCGGTGCACGTGGACCACCTGCACCCGGACTCCGGGATCGCGTTCGCGACGGCCGCCGACGGGGAGGCGCTGACCGAGGAGGTCTTCGGCGACTCGGTCGTGTGGGTGCCCTGGCGCCGGCCCGGGTTCCAGCTGGGGCTGGACATCGCCGAGATCAAGGCGAAGAACCCGCAGGCCATCGGCTGCATCCTGGGCGGGCACGGCATCACGGCCTGGGGCGACACGTCGGAGGAGGCCGAGGAGCGCTCGTTGGAGATCGTGCGGACCGCGGAGGCGTTCATCGCCGAGAAGCTGGCGGCCCGCCCGCACCCGTTCGGTGAGGTCGTCGTGAGCCCGCTTGCCGACGACGAGCGCCGCGCCCGCGCGGCCGCCCTGGCGCCGGTGATCCGCGGCCTGGCCTCGACGGACCGGCCGCAGGTCGGGCACTACACCGACTCGGAGGTCGTGCTGGACTTCGTGTCCCGCGCTGCCCTGGGTCGGCTCGCCGAGCTGGGCACGTCCTGCCCGGACCACTTCCTGCGCACCAAGGTCAAGCCGCTCGTGGTGGACCTGCCCTCGGACGCGCCCCTGGAGGATGTCGTCGGTCGGCTCAAGGAGCTGCACGCGCTCTACCGCGCCGACTACCAGGGGTACTACGACCGGAACGCCACCGAGGACAGCCCGGCGATCCGCGGCGCGGACCCGGCGATCGTGCTGGTCCCCGGCGTGGGGATGTTCTCGTTCGGCAAGGACAAGCAGACCGCGCGCGTGGCCGGCGAGTTCTACGTCAACGCCATCAACGTGATGCGCGGCGCCGAGGCGATCAGCACCTACGTGCCGATCGACGAGGCCGAGAAGTTCCGCATCGAGTACTGGGCGCTGGAGGAGGCCAAGCTCGCGCGCATGCCCAAGCCCAAGCCGCTGGCCGCCCGCGTCGCGGTCGTCACCGGGGCGGGGTCGGGCATCGGGCGGGCGATCGCCGAGCGGCTCGCGGCCGAGGGCGCGTGCGTCGTCGTCGCGGACCTCAACCTCGAGGGCGCGTCCGAGGTGGCCGCGTCCCTGGGCGGCCCCGACGTCGCCGTCGCGGTGCAGGCCGACGTCACCTCCGAGGAGGACATCGCCCGCCTGATCGCCGAGACGTCGCTCGCCTTCGGTGGCGTCGACCTGGTGGTGAACAACGCCGGGCTGTCGATCTCCAAGCCGCTGCTGGAGACCACCGCCCGCGACTGGGACCTGCAGCACGACGTCATGGCGCGCGGCTCGTTCCTGGTGGCGCGCGAGGCGGCCCGGGCGATGATCGCCCAGGACATGGGCGGCGACATCGTCTACATCGCCTCGAAGAACTCCCTGTTCGCCGGCCCGAACAACATCGCGTACTCGGCCACCAAGGCCGACCAGGCGCACCAGGTCCGGCTGCTCGCGGCCGAGCTCGGGGCTTTCGGCATCCGCGTGAACGGGGTCAACCCCGACGGCGTCGTGCGCGGGTCCGGCATCTTCGCCGGCGGCTGGGGTGCCCAGCGTGCGGCCACCTACGGCGTGCCGGAGTCCGAGCTGGGCGCGTACTACGCCCAGCGCACCCTGCTCAAGCGCGAGGTCCTGCCCGAGCACGTGGCGGCGGCGGTCTTCGCGCTGACCGGCCCCGACCTCGTGCAGACCACCGGCCTGCACGTCCCGGTGGACTCGGGCGTGGCGGCGGCCTTCCTGCGATGAGCCTCGAGAACGTCACCTCACCGCGAGAACGGCACTACGCGGTGCCGTTCTCGCGGCGATCTGCCGTTCTGGGCGACGAGGCGTCCCAGTGAGCGCGTTCGCCGCAGTCGATCTCGGGGCGTCCTCCGGCCGGGTCATCGTCGGGACCGTCGCCGACGGGCGCGTCCACCTGCACGAGGTCAACCGGTTCCCCAACGGGCCGGTGCGCGTGGGTGGCTCGCTGCACTGGGACGTGCTCGGGCTGTACCGCGGGATCCTCGACGGGCTGCGCGCGGCGACCCGCGAGGCGGGCGTGCTCGACGGCATCGGCATCGACTCGTGGGCGGTCGACTACGGGCTGCTCGACGCCGACGGTGCGCTCGTCGGCACTCCGTTCCACTACCGCGACGCGCGGACGAACGGCATCCCGGAGAAGGTCTTCGCGACGATCCCCGCCGCGGACCTGTACGCCCGCACCGGACTGCAGGTGCAGCCCTTCAACACGGTGTTCCAGCTGGTCGCCGCGCAGGGGACCGCCGCGCTGGCGGCCGCGCGCGGCGCGCTGCTCATCCCGGACCTGCTCGGCTACTGGCTGACGGGCGTGCAGGTGGCGGAGGTGACCAACGCGTCGACCACGGGCCTGCTCGACGCGACGACGCGCACGTGGGCGACGGGCCTGGCGGAGCGGCTGGGCATCGACGCGCGCCTGCTCCCACCGCTGCGCGACGCCGGCCAGCTGCTCGGGCACGTGCGCGACGACATCGGGCTGCCCGGACCGGTGCCGGTGTGGACGGTCGGCTCGCACGACACGGCGTCGGCGGTCGTCGCGGTCCCGGCCACCTCGGACGACTTCGCCTACATCTCGTGCGGCACGTGGTCGCTGGTCGGGCTGGAGCTGGACCGACCGGTGCTCACGGAGGAGAGCCGCGCCGCCAACTTCACCAACGAGGCCGGCATCGACGGCACGGTCCGGTACCTGCGCAACGTCATGGGCCTGTGGGTGCTGCAGGAGTCGATCCGGACCTGGAACGAGGCCGGGCTGCCCGCGGACCTGCCCGACCTGCTCGCGGCCGCCGCGCGGGTCCCGGCCCTGACCACGGTGGTCGACATCGACGGCCCGGCGTTCCTGCCGCCCGGCGACATGCCCGCCCGCATCGCCGCGGAGGCCGTGCGCACCGGGCAGACGCCGCCGCAGTCGCAGGCCGAGACCGTGCGTTGCATCCTCGACTCGCTCGCGCTCGCGTACCGCGGGGCGGTCCGGCAGGCGTCCGCGCTCGCGTCGCGTGACGTCTCCGTGGTGCACGTCGTCGGCGGCGGGGTGCGCAACGAGCTGCTCTGCCAGCTGACCGCGGACGCGACCGGGCTGCCGGTGGTCGCCGGACCGGTCGAGGGGGCCGCGCTCGGCAACGTCCTGGTGCAGGCGCGCGCCGCCGGGGTGCTGTCCGGGGGCCTGGCGGACCTACGGGCGGTCGGCGCCCGGGGGCTCGGGCTGCGGCGCTACGAGCCGGGCGCGACGGGTGGTCCGACCGACCGGCAGTGGGACGCGGCGGCCGCGCGGACAGGTCGGGACGAAGGTCCGTAGGCGGCTCGACGCGCGCTTCCTAGCGTGGAGACGAGGCCCCTCGATGGCGTCGGGCCCAGTCCCGAAGGAGTCGTCATGCGCACCGTCGTCGTCACCGGATCGGCATCGGGGATCGGGCTCGCGACCGCAGAGATCCTGCGCGATCGCGGTGACCGTGTCATCGGCGTGGACCTCCACGACGCGGACGTCACGGTGGATCTCACCACGGCCCAGGGCAGGACGTCCATGGTCGCGCAGGTCAGCGCGCTCAGCGGCGGGACCATCGACGCGGTCGTCGCCAACGCGGGCCTCGCCCTGCCGGATCCGGCCACCGTCGCCGTCAACTACTTCGGTGCGCTGGCGACCCTCGAGGGCCTCCGGCCGCTCCTGCTGGGCTCCGACGCCCCGCGTGCGGCACTCACCAGCTCGATGGCTAGCCTCATGCCCCACGACGACGTGCTGGTCGACGCGGCCCTGACGGGAGACGAGCACAAGTCCATGGTCCGGGCGCAGGAGCTGGCGGACGCCGGCCGGGGCGACCTCATCTACGCGTCGAGCAAGGTCGCGCTCAGCCGGTGGATGCGCCGAGCCGCCACGTCGCCCGCGTGGGCTGCCGCGGGGATCCCGCTGAACGGGATCGGACCCGGGATCGTCGAGACGCCGATGACGGCCGACCTGCTGGCGACCGACGAGCAGCGTGCCGCGATGGCGGAGATGGTGCCGATGCCGCTGCACGGGTACATGCAGGCCGAGGTGCCGGCCCGGCTGCTGGTATGGCTGGTGAGCGAGGAGAACACGCACCTGTGCGGCCAGCTGGTCTTCGTCGACGGCGGCTCGGACGCGGTGATCCGCGGCGACAGCACCTGGTGAGGGTGGAGACCGACGCGCGGTGCCGCTGCGGACGGGACCGCGCGCCGGTCGTGCCATCGTCCAGCCGGCGCCCCGGAGGACGCGGGGACGAAGGTCCCTCGTCCCGCGGTGCCGGTCGCGAGAGGGTGATTGAACCGATTCACTCCGGCCGAAGGGCATTCCATGCTGCAGTCCCACCGCGCCGCGCGGGCGACCCCGCAGGTGCGCGACGAGATCCTCTACTACTGCCGCGAGTCCGTCCGGGCCGGCCTGAACTTCAACACCCAAGGCAACATCAGCGTCCGCCTGAGCGACGAGGCAATCGTCATCACGCCGTCGGGCGTGCGGTACGACCTGATGACCCCGGACGACCTCCTGGTCGTCGACCTCGACGGCAACGTCCTGTCGGGAAGCCTGCTGCCGTCGACCGAGCTGCCCGTGCACCTCGCGCACTACCGTCGGCGCCCCGAGGTGCGGGCGATCGTGCACACCGAGTCGACGTTCGTGAACGTGCTCGGCGTCCTCGGCCGGACCATCGACCCCGTCCTGCTGAACATGGTGCTCTACGCCAAGGGGCCGGTCCCGGTCATGCCGTTCGAGTTCTCGACGCACGCGGAGTTCGGCGGGCGCAGCGCCGAGCTCATGGGCGACGACGTCAACGCGGTCGTCTGGGCGAACCACGGGCTTCTGGCGGTCGGCACGACCCTCGAGCTCGCCTTCAAGGTGGCCGTCGCGGTCGAGGAGAACGCCGAGGTGCTGCATCACGCGAGCCTCGCGGGCGTCCCGAACGTGCTCGTCTACGACCGCATCGTGGTCCCCGAGGGCGCGCGGCTGCCCTGAGCTCAGCCGAGCGTGCCCGCGACGACGAGCAGGACCGGCACGCACAGGATCGTCGTCACGAGGCCGGCGTCCCGCGCGAGCGCCTCGCCGTGCCGGTACTGCATCGCGTAGACCAGGACGTTCTGCGCCGTCGGCAGAGCCGCCATGGCGACCACCGCGAGCAGGGCGTGCGGCGGGAGGGCGAGCGCCGTGCCGAGCCCCCACGCGAGCACCGGCTGGACGACCGTGCGCAGGGCGACGGCCAGGACCAGGTCGCGCCGGGGAGCCGCCGTGTCGACCGTCCGCGGCACGGCGAGCGACATGCCGAACGTGAGCAGCGCGAGCGGTGCGGCGGCGGCGCCGACGAGCCGGAACGGCTCGAACACCACGTCGGGCAGCTGCCACGGGAGCGCCGCGAGGACCAGCCCGACCAGGGTCGCGACGATGATCGGGTTGCTCAGGGTGCGCCGCAGGACCGGTCCGGGCCGCAAGGGCCCCGTCCGCGCGTCGAGCACCGCGAACGCGATCGGGGCCAGGACCAGCAGCTGGGACAGGAGCGTCGGCACCACGGCGACCGCGTCGGCGAGCAGGTACACCGCCAGCGGGAGCCCGATGTTGCCCGCGTTGACGTAGGACGACGCGAGCGTGCCGACCGTGGTGTCGGCCGCCGACCGGCGCCACGCGACCCGGAGCACGAGGGCGGCGATCAGGGCGACGACGGCCGTCGCGCTCCACGTGACGACGGCCGTCCGGGACAGGAGCAGATGCAGGTCCGCGTGCGCGACCGTGGTCACCAGCAGCGCCGGGGTCGCGACCGTGAACACGACCCGGGCCAGCACCGGAGCGGCCCGGTCGCCCAGCACGAGGCGGCGCGCGAGCAGCCAGCCCAGCGCCACGACCAGGCCCATGGTGCCGAGCGCGGTGACGACGGCCGTCATCGGGGGATCACGCGCCCGATCCTCGCATGGCGCCCTTCGTCGGGAAAGCGCTTGCCTAGACCGTGCCTGACGTGGCACGATCGGACTCGACGCGCAGGTCACGCGCGCGTCCCGCACACGAGAGAAGGCAACGATGCCGGCAGTCGCACTGGTCACCGGGGGCAATCGGGGGATCGGCCTCGGGATCACGCAGCGGCTTCTCGCCGACGGCTTCGCGGTCTCGATCCTGGCCACCCGCGAGGAGCCGACCGAGCTGCTGGAGTCGTTGGACGCGCCCGGCCGGGTGCGCTACGTGCGCGGGTCGGTGGCCGACCTCGAGGACCACGCCCGGTTCGTCGACGACGCCGTCGAGGCCTGGGGTCGCCTCGACCTGCTGGTGAACAACGCCGGGGTCGCTCCCGCCGTGCGGGCGGACCTCCTCGAGGCCGGCCCCGAGAGCTTCGACCGGGTGCTCGGCATCAACCTGCGCGGGCCGTACTTCCTCACGCAGACGTTCGCCAACCGGGTCATCGCCCTCGACTCCCCGAACCTCCCGCGCGCCACCGTCATCAACGTGTCGAGCATCTCCGCGACCGCCGTCTCCACCAACCGCGGCGACTACTGCGTCTCGAAGGCCGGCGTCGCCATGGCCACCCAGCTGTTCGCGGTCCGCCTGGCCCCCGAAGGGATCGTCGTCTACGAGGTGCGCCCCGGCGTGATCGCGACCGACATGACCGCGGGTGTGACCGAGAAGTACGACGCGATGATCGAGGAGGGCCTCGCGCCCATCAACCGTTGGGGCCGACCGTTCGACGTCGCCGGCGCCGTCTCGATCCTCGCGTCCGGCCAGACCCCGTACTCCACCGGCGAGGTGTTCCACGTCGACGGCGGCCTGCACATCCCGGTGCTGTGATGTCCTCCGAGCTGAACGGCGTCCCCGTCGTCACCGTCAACACCGTCGTCGTCGGCACCGGCTCGGCCGGCTTCTGCGCGGCCGACCGGCTCTGGGAGCTGGGCCAGACCGACGTCGTCATGGTCGCCGACAAGGTCAACGCAGGCTCGTCGCGGAACGCCGGCTCGGACAAGCAGACGTACTACAAGCTCACGCTCTCGGGCGGCGACGGGGACTCCGTGCGGGAGATGGCCGAGACGCTGTACTCGGGCGGCGCGATGGACGGCGACAACGCGCTCGCCGAGGCCGCCCTGAGCGCCCGCGGCTTCCTGCGGCTGTGCGACCTCGGGGTGCCGTTCCCGCAGAACCGATACGGCGAGTTCGTCGGCTACAAGACCGACCATGACCCGCGTCGTCGGGCCACGTCCGTCGGGCCGTACACCAGCCGGTCGATGGTCGAGCAGCTGGAGAAGAAGGTCCACCGCAACGGCACGCGGATCTACGACGAGTGCCGCGTGGTGGACGTCATCGTCTCCGACGGTGCCGTCGCCGGGCTGCTGGTGCTCCGGACCGACGTCCCGCACGACGGGGCGGAGAGCCCGTTCCTGCTGTTCCGCTGCACGAACCTCGTCTACGCGACGGGCGGCCCCGCCGGGATGTACGCGACGCGCGTCTTCCCCAACGGCCAGTGGGGCGCGTCCGGCGCGGCCTACCGCGCAGGGGTGCACGGCAAGAACCTCACCGAGTGGCAGTTCGGGCTGGCCTCCACGCACCCGCGCTGGAACGTGTCCGGCACGTACATGCAGGTCATCCCCACGTTCGTCTCGACGGATGCCGACGGGAACGACGAGCGCGAGTTCCTGTCTGAAGCGATCCCCGACTACGGCAAGCTCATGTCGCTGGTGTTCCTCAAGGGGTACCAGTGGCCGTTCGACATCCGGAAGGCGCGCGACGGCTCGTCGCTCATCGACCTGCTGGTCTACCGCGAGACCGTCCTGCGCGGGCGGCGGGTGTTCCTGGACTTCCGTCGGAACCCGGTCCAGCCGTCCTTTGATCCGAGCGCTCTGAGCCCCGAGGCTCGCGAGTACCTCGAGCGTGCTGGCGTCCTGTTCGGGACGCCGATCGAGCGGCTGCGGCGGATGAACGAGCCCGCGTACCAGTTCTACCTGGGCAAGAACCCGTACGTGGACCTCGAGACGACGATGCTCGAGGTCGACGTGTGCGCCCAGCACAACAACGGCGGCCTCGTCGTCGACGCCTGGTGGCAGTCCAACGTCGAGGGCTTCTTCCCGGTCGGTGAGGCGGGCGGCGCGCACGGCGTGTACCGGCCCGGCGGCGCGGCGCTGAACAGCGGGCAGGTGGGCGCGACGAGGGCGGCGCAGTTCATCGCGGCGCGACGCTCGACCGACCCGGCCCCCTTCGACGACGCCGCGACCCCGGTGCTCGACGCGGCGCTCGCGCTGGTCGCCGCAGCCTCCGAGCGGGCGGCGGCCGGGGTCCCCGACAACACCGGCGACCTGCTGCGCGAGGTCCAGGTGCTCATGAGCGCCAAGGCCGGGCCCGTGCGGTCGGCGGAGTCGATCCAGGAGGCCCTGGTCCAGGTCCACGCGTGGCTCTCGTCGTACGAGTCGACGGTCTCGGCCGACGCCTCGTCGCGCCGCTCCATCAACCGCACCTTCCTGGTCCGCGACATCCTCACCAGCGCGTACGTGTACCTGTCGGCCATGGCGGACTACGTCGCGCACGGCGGGCGGTCGCGCGGATCGGTGCTCTACACCGACCCCGCCGGCGAGATCCCGCACGGGCTGACCGAGCTGCCGTCGGTGTTCCGGTTCACCCTGGACGGAGGCGCGCTCGACGACGAGGTGCAGGAGACGTCGTGGGTGCCGGCTCCTGGCTGGAGCCCGGTGGTCCCGCGTGCGTCCGACGACCCCGCCGGCGAGCCCGTGTTCCGCTGGCGCCCACGCCGGCCGATCCCGGAGGACGACGACTTCTTCGAGAACGTGTGGCGCGAGTTCCGCGAGCACGGGAACGTCCACTGATGGGGTTCCCCGTCACCGTCCCGCTGCCCGACCCGCGCGTCGAGATCCGCGGGGCCGCGTGGCTGGAGGACTCCATCGACGGCCTCCTTCCGCACCGGCTCCCCGCCTGGACGCGGGCACAGTTCCCCGACGCCTTCATGGCGATGGTCGAGTCGCAGCCCTCGGGCGTCCGCCTGCGCTTCCGCACGGCCGCCCGCAAGGCCGACCTCGACGTCCGGGTGCTCCGCGTGGCCGTCGACCCGGCGCCGCCCGGTGCGCCGCAGCCGTTCGACGTCCGCGTCGACGGGGTCGTCGTGCCGCAGCCCGCGGGCGTGGCGGAGGCGGCGGGAGTCATCGCCCTCGAGCCGCTGGCGGGGACGACCGTCGAGCGTCCCGGACCTGCGGGTCCCGTCCACCTCCTGCTCGGCGGCGACGGTTCGGTCGAGCGCGACGTCGAGATCTGGCTGCCGCCGGGGGAGACGGTCCGCCTGATCGCGCTCGGTGCCGACGCCCCGGTCTCCGCGCCGCGGCCCGTCGAGGCGCCGCGCTGGGTGCACCACGGCTCGTCGATCAGCCACGGCGCCGGCGCGGCCTCCGCCCTCGGCGCCTGGCCGGTGGTCGCCGCCCACGCGGCCGGGCTCGACCTGGTGAACCTCGGCTTCTCCGGCAACGCGGTGCTCGACCCGTTCGTCGCGCGCGCCATCCGCGACCAGCCGGCCGACGTCATCACCCTCAAGCTGGGCATCAACGTGGTCAACCACGACGCGATGCGCCTGCGCGCGTTCGTCCCCGCCGTGCACGGCTTCCTGGACACGATCCGCGAGGGCCACCCGACCACGCCCCTGGTCGTCGTCTCGCCGCTGCTCTGCCCGTTGGTGGAGACGACCCCCGGGCCTACCTCCCTCGACCCCGCGGACCCCTCGGTGTTCCGCACCCTCGGTCGCCCGGCCGAGGTCGCCGACGGCAAGCTGTCGCTCACGGTGATCCGGTCGGCCCTCGCGGCCGTCGTCGCGTCGCGTGCCGACGAGGCGCTCACCTCCGTCGACGGCACCTCGCTCTACGGCTGGTCCGACTGGGACGACCTGCCGATGCGGGACCTGATGCACCCGGACGCGGAGGCGCACCGCCTCATCGGGAAGCGGTTCGGTGCGGTGCTCGGCGACCTGCTGGCCACCGCGCCAGGCCGGCCGCGCCGCTCGTGAGGACGGCTCAGACGACGCCGAGGGCCAGCATGGCGTCGGCGACCTTGGTGAACCCGGCGACGTTCGCGCCCACCACGTAGCTGCCGGGCGCGCCGTACTCGTCGGCCGTCGCGAGGCAGCGGTCGTGGATCGAGTGCATGATCCCGGCGAGGCGCTGCTCGGTGTAGTCGAACGTCCAGGAGTCCCGGCTCGCGTTCTGCTGCATCTCCAGAGCGGAGGTCGCGACGCCACCCGCGTTGGCGGCCTTGCCCGGCGCGTAGAGCACGCCTGCCTGCTGCAGGAGGGCGGCCGCCTTCGGCGTCGTGGGCATGTTTGCGCCCTCGGCGACGGCGACCAGGCCGGAGCCGACGAGGGCGACGGCATCGTCCTCGTCGAGCTCGTTCTGCGTGGCGCACGGCAGGGCGATGTCCGCGCCGACCTCCCAGACCCGGCGGCCGGGGACGAATGTCGCGGACGCGCCGCGCCGCTCGGCGTAGACCGAGACGGGGAGGCGGTCGGTCTCGCGGGTCTGCTGGAGCAGAGCGAGGTCGATGCCGGTCTCGTCGACGACGTACCCGGTGGAGTCGGAGCAGCCGACGACGTTGCCGCCGAGCTGCTGGGCCTTCTGGATCGCGTACTGGGCGACGTTGCCGGTGCCGGAGACGAGCACGCGGCGGCCGTCGAACGACTGGCCCTTGGTCGCGAGCATGCGCTCGGCGAACAGGACCGTGCCGTAGCCGGTCGCCTCGGTGCGTACCAGCGAGCCGCCCCACGTGAGGCCCTTGCCGGTGAGCACGCCGGACTCGTAGCGGTTGGTGATCCGCTTGTACTGGCCGAACAGGTAGCCGATCTCGCGGCCGCCGACCCCGATGTCGCCCGCCGGGACGTCGGTGTGCTCGCCGATGTGGCGGTACAGCTCGGTCATGAACGACTGGCAGAACCGCATGACCTCGCCGTCGGAGCGACCGCGCGGGTCGAAGTCCGAGCCGCCCTTGCCGCCGCCGATGGGCATGCCGGTGAGCGCGTTCTTGAAGACCTGCTCGAAGCCGAGGAACTTGATGATGCCCAGGTATACCGACGGGTGGAACCGTAGGCCGCCCTTGTAGGGGCCGAGGGCCGAGTTGTACTCGACGCGGAAACCGCGGTTGATCTGCACCTGCCCGGCGTCGTCGACCCACGGCACCCGGAAGATGATCTGACGCTCGGGCTCGCACAGCCGGCCGAGCACGGCGGCATCGACGTACTGCGGGTGCTTGCGCAGCACCGGCTCGAGCGAGTCGAACACCTCGTGCACGGCCTGGTGGAACTCCCGCTCGCCCGGGTTGCGCTGCAGCACCTGGTCGAGGACTGTCTCCAGCTGATCCTTCATCGTCCGCTCCCGCTCGTCGCGTGCCCGTGCGTCATCGTGTGCACGGGCATTGCCTGCGGTCCAGCGTCCGCTGGCCACGTGGCTGCTGCCCGGGCCGAACGTCACGAGCGGGGCCGTTTGCCGATGTGACGTTCGCCGCTTCGGGGCGGGTGCCAGTCGATGGTCCCGCCGTCGTCGAACGACGCGCGGTAGACCTAGAGCTCGCCGAGGATGCGCTGACGGATCTCCCCGAGCTCGTCGGCCGTGATCAGGCCGCGGGCGTGCAGGTCCTGTGCCTCGGCGAGCCGAGCCTCGCTCGGGCGTTCTTCCTTCGCGGGCGCCAGCAGCCGGCTCGAGCGGGCCTGCGCGAGCAGCTGAGCCTCGGCCGAGAACGGGTCGAGGCCGGCCTTGCGCAGGACCGACGCCTTGCGGACGGCGACCACCACCGAGAAGACGATCACGYCGACGATCAGCAGCGGGATGATGACCGCCGCCGCACTGAACGTCGCGTCGAAGGCTGTCGGGGTGAGCGGGTCCATCTCGGTCCTCCGGCGGTCGGCGTCGACGTCGTCACACGCTAGCGGCGGCGACCCCCGCCCGTCAGAGGAACGGCTGGACGTGCTCCAGGTAGCGCGTCGCGAGCGTCGCGACCGTCTCGTCGCCGGGCGCGTCCCAGATCGACTCGTTGAAGATCTCGACCTCGACGTCGCCCGTGTAGCCCGCCTCGGCCACCCACCGCGTGATCGTCGGGAAGTCGATGAACCCGTCGCCGACGTGCCCGCGCGACAGCAGGGCGTCGGACGCCAGCGGCAGGATCCAGTCGCACACCTGGTAGCCGGCGATGCGGCCCGCCGCACCGGCCCGGGCGATCTGCCGCTGCAGGTCCGGGTCCCACCACACGTGATAGGTGTCGACGACGACGCCGACGACGTCCGCGGGGAACGGCTCCGCGATGTCGAGCGCCTGGCCGAGCGTCGAGATGACCGCGCGGTCGGCCGCGAAGATCGGGTGCAGCGCCTCGAGCACCAGCCGGACGCCGTGGCCGGCGGCGACGGGCGCGAGCTCGCCGATGCGGTCGGCCACCCGCTGCCGGGCGGCGACGAGGTCGCGGCCGCCGGTCCCGGGCTGCGCGGGCCGTCCGGGCTCCGTCGAGGCGGGTAACCCGCCGACGACCATGACCAGCTCGCGGGTGCCCAGCGTCGCGGCCTCGACGATCGCGCGGCGGTTGTCGTCGAGGGCGACCTTGGCGGCGCGGTCGTCCTCCGCCGTGAGGAAGCCGCCCCGGCACAACGACGAGACGCGCAGCCCGGCGTCGGCGACGATCTTCGCCGACTCGGTGACGCCGGCCTCGTGCACCCGGTCGCGCCAGAGCCCGATCGAGCCCAGCCCGGCGCGCACGGCGCCGTCGACCGCCTCCTGCAGCGTCCAGCGCTTGGTGGTCGCGGTGTTCAGCGACAGCCGGGCGAGCTCGTTGCTCACAGCGTGATCGTGGGGACGTCGAGGCGTCGGCCCTCCGCCGACGACTGGAGGCCCAGCTCGGCGAGCTGCACGCCGCGCGCGGCCGACAGCAGGTCGAACCGGTGGGTGCGTCCGGCGACGACGTCGCGCAGGAACTCCTCCCACTGCAGCTTGAAGCCGTTGTCGAGGTCGCCGTTCGCGGGCACCTCGAGCCACTGGTCTCGGAACGACTCCGTCACGGGCAGGTCCGGGTTCCACACGGGCTTCGGGGTGTGCGCGCGCTGCTGGGCGACGCACTTGTTCAGCCCGGCGACCGCCGACCCGTGCGTCCCGTCGACCTGGAACTCCACCAGCTCGTCGCGGTAGACGCGGACGGCCCACGACGAGTTGATCTGCGCGACCACGGGGTCGCCACCGGGCGTCTCGATCTCGAAGATCCCGTAGGCGGCGTCGTCGGCGGTTGCGTCGTACGGAGCGCCCCGCTCGTCCCAGCGCGTCGGGATGTGCGTGACGGCCTGCGCGTTCACCGTCTTGACCGTGCCGAGGATGCCCTCGAGCACGTAGTTCCAGTGGCAGAACATGTCGACGACGATGCCGCCGCCGTCCTCCTTGCGGTAGTTCCAGCTCGGGCGCTGGGCCTCCTGGCCGTCGCCCTCGAACACCCAGTAGCCGAACTCGCCGCGCAGCGACAGGATCCGGCCGAAGAAGCCCTCCTCGACCAGGCGGCGCAGCTTGACCAGGCCGGGCAGGTAGAGCTTGTCGTGCACGACGCCCGCCGTGACGCCCGTGCTCTCGCGCAGCCGCGCCAGGTCGATGGCGTCCGCCAGCGTCTCGGCCGTCGGCTTCTCCGTGAAGATGTGCTTGCCGGCCTTCATCGCCGCGGCCAGCGCCTCGTACCGGCGGCTGGTCACCTGGGCGTCGAAGTAGATGTCGACCGTCGGGTCCGCGATCACCGAGTCCGCGTCCGTCGTCCAGTGCTCGACCCCGTGCAGCTCGGCCAGCTCCCGCACCTTGTCCGCGTTGCGGCCCACGAGGATCGGCTCCACCTGCACGCGCGTGCCGTCCTCGAGCGTGACGCCGCCCTGGTCGCGGATCGACAGGATCGAGCGGACCAGGTGCTGTCGGTAGCCCATCCGGCCGGTGATGCCGTTCATCCCGATGCGCAGGGTGCGAGTGGTCATGGGTGCTGCTCCGAGTGTTCTGGACCGCGTTGTCGGTCGGAGTGGAATGCGCTTTCCAGCGTAGCGCATGACGGTCGTGCGGCGTCAAGGGATCGGGCGCGTGTGATGTGTCGGCGCCGGTCGGCGCGCAGATCTGCCGCGGCGGCCGCKGGTCGGGCCTGGGCGGGTTAGCGGCGAGCGGGCGGCGCAAGGGGGGCGACCCACACGACTCCCTGACCCCTAGGTGAAGACTTCGTCGCGCCCACCGCGACAAAGTCTTCGGCGGAACCCGCGCAACCCCGGCCGCCTGGCGCGCACGCCCTCGCTGCCTGCACCGCGATCCGGAGGTCGAGCGGGCCGTCCCGGCTCAGACCCGGGTGTTCACCAGGTTCGCCACGGCCGCGCGCACGGCCGAGCGGAACACCGCCGAGTCGGCGAGGTCGTCGCCGAACACCGCCCGCACATCGAGCATCCGGTCCGCGAGCGTGTCGAGCGGCCCCGCGGCCGCCGCGGCGAGCGTGGGTGCGAGCGGATCGTCGAGCGCGATCCGGCGACCGCCGACCTCGAGCTCACCTTGCGTCGTCGCGCGGACGTACGCGATCCACGCCGCGACGGTCGTGGCCGCCGCCGTGGGGACTGCGCCGGCCGCGAGCCGGTCGCGCACGGTACCCAGCAGGCGCTGCGGGAGCTTCTGCGATCCGTCCATCGCGACCTGCACGGTGGTGTGCCCGGTGTTCGGGTTCGCGAACCGCGCGAGGACGTCGTCGCGGTACCCGAGCAGGTCGAGCCCGTCGGGCGCGACGAGCGTCGGCAGCACGTCCTCGTCGACCAGCGACCGTACGGCGTGCGCGAGATCGGGGTCGTCCATCGCCTGCGCGATCGTCGCGTGGCCCCGCAGCGCTCCGAGGTACGCGAGCGTCGAGTGGCTCGCGTTGAGCACCCTGAGCTTGGCGCGCTCGTACGGTGCGACGTCTGCCGTGAGGGTCGCCCCCGCGCGCTCCCAGGCGGGCCGCGGCCCCGCGAACGCGTCCTCGATCACCCACTGCGTGAACGGCTCGCCGACGACCAGGCCGGCGTCCGCCAGACCCAGGAGCGAGCGCGCCTCGGCGCGGTGGGCGTCCGTGGTCGCCGGGACGATCCGGTCGACCATCGTCCCCGGGAACCGGACCGATGACTCGATCCACCCCCGGAGCGGGTCCCCGCCCGGCACCGCGTCGAGCGTCACCCCGACCAGGCCGGCCAGCACGGCGCCGTTCTCCGCGAGGTTGTCGCAGCAGACGACGGTCAGCGGCCCGGAGTCCCGGCGCCGGCGCAGCGCGAGCCCGCGCAGGAGCAGGCCGATCGGCGAGCGCGCGGGCGGGACGTCGGCGGACGCGCCGCGCAGCTCCGCGGCAAGGTTCTCGAGATCGGCCGCCAGGTCCGGGTCCGTGAGATCCGGTCCGCCCCCCGCGCCGCGCCGGTAGCCCTTCTCCGTCACCGTGAGGGTCACCACGTGCGTGGTCGGCGCGGCGATCGTGTCCAGCACGCGCGCGGTGTCGGTCCCGGGGAACGCCACGTCGCGGAGCGATCCCACGAGCCGCAGCGACGTCTCCGCGGTGCCCTTGGTGAGCACGCCGTACAGGCCGTCCTGGGGCGCCAGCTGCTCGACCACGCGGGCGCTGCGCTGCGTCACGCCGAGGATGCCCCAGCCGAGCTCGCCCGCGGCCGCTGCCGCGTCTTCGGTGAACACCGCCTGGTGAGCGCGGTGGAAGGCACCGAGGCCGAGATGGACCACGCCGATGCCCACGGACCCCGGGTCGAGGACCGGCAGGCGGACCGCGGGGGACAGGCGCCGGGGGTCGAGGCTCCGCAGCGTCTCGCGGGAGAGCCGCGGCGAACCGACGTCCGTCATCGCGCGGCCACCGTCGATCCGCTCGCCGCGACACCGGTCGACGCGCGGACCACCAGCTCGACACCGATGCGCACGGTCGGAGCCGCACCGCCCTCGGTGCCCGAGCTCACGCCGTCGGATCCCGATGGGACCGCGTCGCGCAGCCTCCCCGCGGTTGCGGCGCCCACGGCCGCAGCCAGGGCGGACTCTGTCGCCGTCGGCACCGAACCCGCCTCGACGAGCAGGTCGACCGCCGCTCGACCCAGCCGCGCGAGCGGGACGGTGACGGTGGTGAGCGCCGGGGAGACCAGCGTCGCCGCCGGGATGTCGTCGTATCCCACGACCGACACGTCCTCGGGCACGCTCACCCCGCGAGCCCGGAGCCGGCTGAGGATGCCGAGGGCGAGCAGGTCGTTGTGCGCGAGCACCGCGGTGACCCCGCTGGCCGCGACCAGGTCGCCCGCGGCCACCCCGCCGCCGAACACCGGCGGGAAGTGCCCGAGGTCGACCACCTCGACGCTGCGCAGGCCGTGCGACGCGTGCTCGAGGCCGCGGCGCCGCTGCGCGTCCGACCATGACCCGACCGGTCCGCCGGCGAACCCGACGCGCCGGTGACCCAGGGCGTACAGGTGCGTCACCGCCTGGCGGATGCCGTCGGCGTTGTCGATCACCACGGACGGCAGACCGGCGTGCAGGCGGTTGACGAGCAGCAGCGGGACGTCCCGGTCGAGGACGTCGTGGCTGAGCCGATCGAGCTCGGCCTCCGACATCCGCGGCGAGCAGAGGACCACCCCGTCCACCTGTGCGCCGAGGTGCCCGACGAGCTCCGACTCGAGCCGGGGATCCTCCTCGGCATCGGCGACGAGCAGCGCGAAGCCCAGCGCACGGGCGCGGGCCTGGACGCCCTTGGCGACCGCGGCGAAGAACGGGTTCTCCAAGTCGGGCACGACGAGGCACAGGTTGCCGGTGCGGCCCGTGATGAGCTCGCGCGCCGCCCGGTTGGGCCGGTAGCCGAGCTCGCGGGCGACCTGCTGGACGTGCTCACGGCGGGCGGGTGCGACGAGGTCCGGCGCGCTCAGGGCGCGGGACGCCGTGGCCGGCGACACGCCTGCGGCTCGCGCGACATCGCGCAGCGTGACCACCACGTCGCCTCCTTCCCGGCACCCGGCCGATCGATGAATGCGATTTCAGCATCTCTTCCGATCTCCTGGCAAGCCTCGTCCGCGATGCGGGACGCCCCCTTGTGGACCGCGCGTTCACCTGGTTTGCTGCGATGAATGCGTTTGCACCGTGCGTCATCCGACGCGGTGCCAGATCGGCTTCACGTCGGTTCGAGGAGGATTCGATGGCGAGCGAGACCGGGTGGTCGCTGCACCCCGACAGGGCGCTGCCCAGCGATCCGTCCGTGCGTCCGATCGCGCGGGAGATCCTCGCGACGACCGCCGGCCTGCCCATCGTCTCCATGCACGGCCACGTCGACGCGGGCGTGCTGTCGCGCGACGAGCCGTTCACGGACCCGGCGTCGCTGCTGGTCACGCCCGACCACTACCTGGTGCGGATGCTCGTGTCCCAGGGCGTGCCGCACGACGCCCTCGGCGTGGCGCGCGGGGACCGGCCCGGGGTGGTCGCGGATCCTCGGGAGGTCTGGCGCACGTTCGCCACCCACTGGCCGCTGTTCCGCGGGACGCCAACGCGCTACTGGCTCGAGCACGAGCTGGTCGAGGTGTTCGGCGTCGACGAGAGGCCGTCGGCGGAGTCGGCCGACCGGCTCTATGACCTACTGGCCGAGCGGCTCGCGAAGCCGGACTTCCGGCCCCTGGCCCTGTTCGACACCTTCGGCCTGGAGATCCTCGCGACGACCGACGCGGCCACGGCCACCCTGGCCGACCACGCCGATCTTGCGACCCGTGGTTGGGGCGAGCGGATCGTGCCGACGTTCCGACCGGACGCGGTCCTGCACGTCGACAGGCCGGGCTGGCGCGCGGACGTCGCCCTGCTGGAGGAGCGGTCGGGCGTCGCCATCGGCGGGTACCGCGACCTGGTGCGGGCGCTGGAGGAGCGTCGGCGCAGGTTCGTGGCGGCAGGGGCGCGCGCGACGGACCACGGGCACCTCTCGGCCGACACCACGCCCCTGAGCGTCGGCGAGGCGGAGCGGATCGTCGCGGCCGCGCTGCGCGGCGAGGTCAGCGCCGCGGACGCGCAGGCGTTCTCGGGCCACATGCTGTTCGAGATGGCGCGGATGTCCTGCGAGGACGGGCTGGTGATGCAGCTGCACCCGGGCGTCCTGCGGGACCACGACCGGGCGGTCGCAGCGCTGCGCGGACCCGACGTGGGCTACGACCTCCCGGTGCCGACCGAGTACGTGCGCGGCCTGCGCCCGGTGCTCGAGGCGTTCGGCCACCACCCCAACCTCCGGTTGGTTCTGTTCACGGTGGACGAGGACACGTTCAGCCGCGAGCTCGCCCCGATCGCCGGCGTCTATCCCGCGGTCCGGCTGGGCGCGCCCTGGTGGTTCCTCGACACTCCCGACGGCATGCGGCGCTTCCGCGAGGCCGTCACGGACAGCGCCGGCTTCGCCAACACGAGCGGGTTCGTCGACGACACTCGGGCGTTCTGCTCGATCCCCGCGCGGCACGACCTCGCGCGCCGGATCGACGCCGGCTTCCTGGGTCGTCTGGTGGCGGAGCACCGGCTCGAGCTCGACGAGGCGATCGAGACCGCCGTGGATCTTGCGTACCGGATCCCGCGGCAGGCGTATGCTCCCCCTCGCACGGCAAACGCTTTCCCGACGACGGGTGGAGCGGCCCCCGTGCCCAGCGACGAGCACGGTGCGAAGGAGCACGAGTGAGCGAGATCCTGCAGCGCCTGGCGGCGCACAGACTGGTCCCCGTCGTCGTCATCGACGACGCCGCCCACGCCGACGCGCTCGCGCAGGCGCTCGTCGACGGCGGGCTGCCGGTCGCCGAGGTCACCTTCCGCACAGCGGCCGCGGCCGAGGCGATCCGCGCGATCGCCGCGCGCGGCGACGTGCTCGTCGGGGCCGGCACGGTGCTGACGCCGCAGCAGGTCGACGCCGCGGTCGCCGCCGGCGCGTCCTACGTCGTCTCGCCCGGCACCAGCCGTGCGGTGGTCGAGCGCTGCCAGGAGCACGGCATCCTCGCCCTGCCCGGAGCCGTGACCGCCACGGAGGTGCAGGCCGCGCTCGAGCTCGGGCTGACCACCGTGAAGTTCTTCCCGGCCGGCACGTCCGGCGGTGCCAAGGCCGTGGCCGCGCTGGCGGCGCCGTTCGGCGACGTGGGGTTCGTGCCGACCGGTGGCATCGGCCCGGCGAACCTCGCTGAGTACCTGGCGCTGCCGTCGGTGCGGGCCGTCGGGGGGTCGTGGATGGTGCCGCGCGAGCTCATCCGGGCCGGCGACCTCGATGCCGTCCGCGACCTCACGGCCGAGGCCGTCAGCCTCGTCGCGCACCCCTGAGCCCCCTGACACCCGAGGAGCGCCCGCTCATGTCCGACCTGGTCATCCGCCCCGCGGCCGAGACGCGCTACGACGCCGTCTCGCTCGGCGAGGTCATGCTGCGCCTCGACCCCGGCGAGGGGCGCATCCGCACCGCCCGCTCGTTCCGCGTGTGGGAGGGCGGCGGCGAGTACAACGTGGCCCGCGGCCTGCGCCGGGCGTTCGGGCTGCGGACCGCGATCGTCACGGCGCTCGCGGACAACGAGGTCGGCCGGCTGGTCGAGGACTGCATCCTCACCGGCGGCGTCGACACGTCGTTCCTGCGCTGGGTGCCGTACGACGGGGTCGGCCGGGCGGTCCGCAACGGGCTCAACTTCACCGAGCGCGGCTTCGGGGTGCGCGGCGCGGTCGGGGTCAGCGACCGTGGGCACACGGCGGCGGCGCAGCTGGCACCGGGTGACGTCGACTGGGAGCACCTGTTCGGGGAGCTCGGTGTGCGGTGGTTCCACACGGGTGGCATCTTCGCGGCGCTCTCGGACAGCGCGGCCGAGACCGTGATCGAGGCGGTGACGGTCGCCCGCAAGCACGGCACGATCGTCAGCTACGACCTCAACTACCGCCCCAGCCTGTGGAAGGCGGTCGGCGGGCAGGCCCGCGCGCAGGAGGTGAACCGGGCGATCGCGCCGTCGATCGACGTGATGATCGGCAACGAGGAGGACTTCACGGCCTCGCTCGGCTTCGAGGTCGAGGGTGTCGACGAGAACCTGAGCTCGCTGGAGCTCGACTCCTTCGCGGCGATGATCGACCGGGTGGCCGAGGCGTACCCGAACTTCCAGGTGATCGCGACGACGCTGCGCACGGTGCACTCCGCGACGGTCAACGACTGGGGCGCCATCGCGTGGTCCAAGGGCACCGGCCTGGTCAGCGCGACGCACCGCGAGCGGCTCGAGATCCTCGACCGGGTGGGCGGCGGCGACTCGTTCGCCTCCGGCCTGGCCTACGGTCTGCTCGCGGGTGAGGACCTGCAGACGGCCGTCGAGTACGGGGCCGCGCACGGCGCGCTGGCGATGACGACGCCCGGCGACACCACGATGGTCAGCAAGGCCGAGGTGCTCAAGCTCGCCGGCGGCGGGGGAGCCCGCGTCGACCGCTGACCTCGGTCCGGCCGCCGGCCGTGGCCTACTCCGTGAACCGCCACGACCCCACGGGGGCATAGGTGGAGTCGGAGATCGTCTCGCCGGCTCCCGGCTCCATGGGGTAGTGCTTCACGTTGCCCGCCCAAAACCGCAGGATGCGGCCGAGCTCGCCGAGAACGTCGTCGGGCACCGCGCCGGCCGCCAGGTCGACCTCGAGCGTGAACCTCATCGCGCACCTCCTGAGGGGAACCACCGACCGTAACGTCGGCGGCCGCGACCCCGTCAAGGTGCGGGAGGACACCGCGACGTCACAGGGGCGTCCTGAGGTCGGACGGCAGCTCAGGTCACCGCACCCAGCTGCCAGGGCACGAACTCGTCGGACCCGAGGTCGAGCTCCTCGGACACGGTCTGCCGCCCGGACGCGACCGCGATGATCAGCTCGAACAGCTCCTCGCCGACGGAGGTCACGGTCGCGGTGCCGTCGACGATGCGCCCGGCGTTGAGGTCCATGTCCTCGGTCATCCGCAGGTAGGTCGTGGTGTTCGTGGCGACCTTGATGGACGGCGTCGGCTTGCAGCCGAGCACGGACCCACGCCCGGTGGTGAACACGACGACGGTCGCGCCGCCGGCGACGAGGCCGGTGACGGAGACGGGGTCGTAGCCGGGCGTGTCCATGAAGGTGAACCCGCGCGCGGTGACGGGCTCGGCGTACTGGTAGACCTCGACGAGCTCGGCAGTCCCGCCCTTGGCCACGGCGCCGAGCGACTTCTCCAGGATCGTGGTCAGGCCGCCGGCCTTGTTGCCGGGGGAGGGGTTGTTGTCCATGGTCCCGCCGCCGGCCGCGGTGTAGCCCTTCCACCAGTCGAGCCGGTCGAGCAGCTTCTGCCCGACGGACTCCGAGACGGCGCGGCGCAGCAGCAGGTGCTCGGCGCCGAACACCTCGGGCGTCTCGGCGAGCACGGAGGTGCCGCCGCGAGCGACCAGCAGGTCGGAGGCGTGGCCGAGCGCAGGGTTGGCCGTGATGCCGGAGTACCCGTCGGACCCGCCGCAGTTGAGCCCGAGCACCAGCTCGGAGACCGGCGCGGGGGTGCGGCGCAGGGCATCGATGGCCGGGAGCATCTTCTCGATCGCGGCGACGCCGGCGCGCACGGTGGCACGGATGCCGCCCGTCTCCTGGATGACGAGCGTGGTGACCGGCTTGTCGGCGGGCAGCGACAGCCCGTCCAGCAGCGACTGCGCGGGGATCATCTCGCACCCGAGCCCGAGCACCAGCAGGCCGGCGATGTTGGGGTGGTCGGCGTACCCGCGCAGGGTGCGCCGCGTGATCTGCGCGCCCTCGCTCGTCGGCACCAGGCCGCAGCCGGTGTCGTGGGTGAGCGCGACGACGCCGTCGACGTGCGGGTAGGCGTCGAGCACGCGGCCGCGGAACTGGTCGGCGATCAGGCGGGCGGTGGATGCCGAGCAGTTCACCGAGGTGACGATGCCGACGTAGTTGCGGGTGCCCCACCGGCCGTCGCTGCGCGCGTACCCGTCGAAGGTCCGCGGCGGTCCCGAGGGCGTCGGCAGCGTGACGCGCGCGGTGCCGAACTCGTACGCGCGCTCGTCGTCGTCCATGCCGAGGTTGTGGCTGTGCACGTGGTCCCCGACGGCGATGTCCCGGGTGGCGCGCCCGATCGACTGGCCGTACTTGTGCACCGGCGAGCCCGCGGCGACCGCGCGCACGGCGAGCTTGTGGCCCCGCGGAACGCTCTGCGCGACCACGAGGGTGTCCAGCTCGGTGCCGGACTGCAGGTCCCGGGTCGCGACGCCCACGTCGTCGTCCGGGCGCAGCATGAGCACGCAGTCGGCCAGGGCGAGCGTCATCGGCGTCCCTTCCAGGTGGAGATCTCACCCCAGGATATCGCTTTCCCGCCGATGTCACCGGCGTTGCCCATCCCGAACGTGCCGCACGACCGGGGCAAGCGCCTACCCTCCAGACATGGCCGCATCTGTGACCCTCAGCGACGTCGCGCGCGAGGCCGGCGTCTCGCTCGCCACAGCCTCCCGCGCCATCAACGGCAGCGCCAACCGCACCGTGCGTGCGGACCTGCGCGACCGGGTCCTCGCCGCAGCGGTCCGGCTGCGCTACACACCGGACGCCAACGCGCAGGCGATGGCCCGCGGCAGGACGACGTCGCTCGGGCTCGTGGTGCACGACATCGCGGACCCCTACTTCTCCTCGATCGCCGCCGGCGTCGCCCGCGCGGCCGACCGCGCAGGGCTGCAGGTGACCCTCGCGAGCACCCAGCACGACCCCAGCCGGGAGAGCGGCTTGGTCGACCTGCTCAAGCGGCAGCGGGCGCGCGCGATCGTGATCGCCGGCGGGCGCCTGGACGACGACGCGACCAACGACGAGCTGCGCGCGGCGCTCGCGGACTACCGCGCGGTCGGCGGCGCGGTCGCGCTCATCGGCCAACCGATCCTCGACGTCGACTCCGTGGTGATCGACAACGCGCAGGGCGCGGGCGACCTGGCCAAGGCGCTGCACGCCCGCGGCTACCGGCGCTTCGCGGTGCTGGCCGGACCTGAGGGGCACCTGACGGCTCGCGAGCGCAGTGAGTCGTTCCGCGGCGCGCTGGCTGAGCTGGGCGACCCGGTCCCGGAGAGCGCCGTCATCACGAGCGCCTTCACGCACGAGGGCGGCGAGGAAGCGATGCGGACCCTGCTGCGCGCCGACGACCTCCCGGAGCTGGTGTTCGCGGTCAACGACGTCATGGCCCTCGGCGCCCTGGCGGCCGCGCGCGAGGCGGGCGTGCGGGTCCCGCAGGACCTCGCCCTCGCGGGCTTCGACGACATCTCGACGCTCCGCGACGTGGTCCCGGCGCTGACCACTGTCCGCATCCCCCTGGTCGACGTGGGCATCGCCGCCACCGAGCTCGCGCTCGCGGACGGCGCCGACGAGCCCCGCCTCACGCACGTGCCCACCGAGGTGGTCCTGCGCGACTCGACGCCGGGGCGCTGACGTGACCCAGCCGATCGTCGAGATCCACGTCCCCCTGACCCCGGACCCGGACATCGCTCCCGGCGCGTACCCGTTCCCGTGGATCGACGACATCGAGGAGACGCTCGAGCTCGGTGCGGAGGACGGCACGTACGAGGTGTACGACGACGGCGAGGAGCTCGGCGACGAGTACGTCTTCTTCATCACCGGCGACGACGAGGCGGACCTGCTCCTCGTCGCGACGCAGGTCGCCAACCTTGCCGGCGTGCCGGACGGGACCTTCGCGGTCGTGACCGACGAGGACCAGCAGGACCTCGGCACGGGCCGCCGCGTCGAGCTGACGAGCTAGTCCTCCCAGGGCGCCCGCGCGCCGGTCGCCGAGTCCTCGAGGCCGAGCAGGTGCGTGGCCATCCGCAGGCGTGCGCGGTCGGGGTCCCGGGCGGCGATGGCGGCGAGGATCGCCTCGTGCTCGACGAACGCGCGGTCCTCGGCGCCCACGTCGCTCAACCCTCGCCAGAGCCGGGTGCGCGAGGTGCGGCCGGCGAGCCCCTCGACCAGGGCGGCGAGGACGGGGTTGCCGGAGGCGCGCGCGATCTCCTCGTGGAAGGCGAGGTCGGCGTCGACCAGCCGCTCGTGGTCGAGCGGTTGCTGGACCAGGGCCCGGGCGGTCTCGTCGAGCCCGGCGCGCAGGCGGGCGAGCCCGGCGTCGTCGATGTGCAGCGACGCCAGCCCGGCGGCCTCGGTCTCGAGCAGGCGCCGCACCGCATGGAAGGCCGCGGCGTCGTCCTGCAGCTCGGCGACGAACGCGACGGGTGCCAGCAGCAGCGCCGGGTCGAGCGTCGTGACGTAGGTGCCGTCGCCGTGCCGGGAGTCGAGGATGCCGAGGGTGCCGAGCGCGCGGACGCCCTCGCGCAACGAGCCGCGGGACACCCCGAGGGTCGCGGCGAGCTCCTTCTCGGCGGGGAGCCGTTCGCCTGGCTGCAGTCGCCCGTCGAGGATCATCTGCTTGACCCCGTCGACGACGTCGTCGGAACGTGACACGGGTGCGAACCTAGCGGTCCACGGGTCAGAACGTCTCGAACGGGAGCCCGTACACCCGGGTGGCGGTCCCGCCGAGGACCAGCTCGCGGTCGGCCTCCGCCAGCCCGTCGACCGTGGTGCGCAGCCCGTGCCACACGTGCGCGTACGAGTCGCCCTCGAGCAGCGCGTACGGCCAGTCGCTGCCGAGCATCAGCCGGTCGGGCCCGAACACGTCGAGCGCCCGGTCGACGGACGGCTGCAGGTGGTCGGGCCGCCAGCCCGGCCCGGCCCTGGTGGCCAGGCCAGACAGCTTGGCGACGACGTTCGGCATCTGCGCGACCACCCCAAGCATCGCGGACCACTGCGCCCAGGCGTCCCGGTCGCCCGCGCGCTGCGCCGCGATGGGCGGGCAGCCGATGTGGTCGAGGACCACGGTGAGCTTCGGGTGCTTCTCGGCCAGGGTGGCCACGTGGCCGAGGACGGTCGGGGTGTGGGCGCGCAGGTCGAACGTGAGGCGCCGCTCGGTGAGCAGGGTCAGGCCGTCGTCGACCGCGGGCCGCAGCAGCCAGTCGGGGTCGCGCTCGTCGTGCACGCGGTGACCGATGCCGACGACGGGCTCGCGACGCCACGCGTCCAGCTGGTTCGCGGCCTCGTCGGGGGCGTCGAGAGGGACCCAGGCGACCACGCCGGCCACGCGATTCGACGAGAGGGCCTGGAAGAGCATGAGCTCCGAGTCCGCCCGGTTGTCGGCGGCCTGCACGAGCACCACCCACGCGACGCCCTCGTCGGCAAGCTGGTCCTCGATGTCCGGCACGCGGAACGCGCGGTGCAGCGGCGTGTTCTGCGAGGTCATCCAGGGGTAGTGCACGGTGTCGGGATTCCACACCTGGAGGTGGGCATCCACGACGTCGGGCATGGGGCGACGCTAACAGTCGTCGTACCTCTCGACGCCGCCGGAGCCACATCCCTCATCGAACCCTCATCATCCGGTCAAGTCATCGGAGGACTCCGAGCGGAAGGCGCCATCCCGCGCCGGAGGTCACCGCCCGACCGCGTAGCCCTGCATGCCCCGCGGGTTGGCGGCCGCGGCGAGCAGGCCGTCGGACCGGACACCGGCCGCACTGATCCGCCCCAGCTCCCACGGGCCGGTGATCTCGACGGCGTGCCCGCGCGCGACCAGCCCGTCGAGCACCTCGGMGCCGAGGCGTGACTCGGCGACCAGGCCGCGCGGGGTGTGCGTGCGCGGGTAGAACGAGCCGGGCACGTGCGACGAGTGCCACGCGGGCGCGTCGATCGCGGCCTGGAGCCCCGCGCCGCCCAGGAGGTGCCGCAGGAGGAACGGCACGGTCCACTGGTCCTGCTGGTCGCCGCCGGGCGTCCCGAACGCCAACCCGGACCCGTCGTCGTCGAGCAGCATCGACGGGCTCAGGGTCGTGCGCGGCCGCTTGCCGGGCGCCAGGCTGCTGGGCAGCCCGGGCTCGAGCCAGAACATCTGCGCGCGCGTCGGCAGCGCGAACCCGAGGCCGGGCACCACCGGGCTCGACTGCAGCCAGCCGCCGGACGGCGTCGCGGACACGCGGTTGCCCCAGCGATCGACGACGTCGACGTGGCACGTGTCGCCGGGGCTGAGGCCGATCGGGGAGACCGTGGGCTCGCCGACGCCCGGCGCCGTCCCGGTGTGCTCCGTCCACAGGCTCGCGGCCACGCGCGGCACCCGGCCGTCGGGGGAGCCGGGCAGCAGACCCTCGGACGCGGTCGCGGTGACCAGCCGCGCCCGCGCCGCCGCGTACTGCGGCGACAGCAGCGTCTCGAGCGGGACGTCCGGGACGTCGCCGTACCAGGCCTCGCGGTCGGCGAACGCGAGCTTGGCCACCTCGACGACGGTGTGCACGAGCGCCTCGGTGTCGGCGCTCCGCACGATCGCGGCCACGTCGAGCGCCTCGAGCATCGCGAGCTGCTGCAGCAGCACCGGACCCTGGCCCCAGGCTCCAGCCTTGTGGATCGTCCGGCCCGCGAACCGGAGCGACGTCGTCGGCTCCTCCGTCGCCCGCCAGGCGGCCAGGTCGTCGGCACGCAGCAGGCCTGCGTGCTGTCGGCCGGAGGAGTCGTGCACCGGCACCGACGACTGGAACGCGTCGACGGCCTCCGCGACGAACCCCTCGTAGAACGCGCGGCGGGCCGCCTCGATCTGCGCCTCGCGCGTGCCGCCGCCCGATAGCAGGCGCTCGAACGTGTCGGCCAGCGCGGGATTGGTGAACCGGGTGCCCGGGGCGGGGACCTCGCCGTGCGGGAGGTAGACCGCCGCCGACGTGGGCCAGTGCTCGGTGAACATCTCGGCCACGGTGGCGATGGTCCGCGACGCGGCCCGGACCAGCGGGTAGCCGTCCCGCGCGTAGCCGATGGCCGGCGCGAGGACGTCGGCGAGGGGGAGCGTCCCGTACCGCGCGAGGAGGTCGAGCCACGCGCCGAACGCCCCGGGCACGACCGCGGCCAGGTGGCCGGTGCCGGGCACGAGGTCGAGGCCCAGGTACCGGTAGGCGTCGATGGTCGCCAGGGCCGGCGCGGGGCCCTGGCCGCAGACGACGAAGGTGTGCCCGTCGGAGGCGCGGTGCCCGAGGATCGGGGCGTCGCCCCCCGGCCCGTTCAGGTGCGGCTCGACCACGCTGAGGGTGAAGCCGGCGGCCGCCGCCGCGTCGAACGCGTTGCCGCCCGCCTCGAGCGTGCGCATCCCGACCGCCGAGGCCAGCCAGTGCGTCGAGGCGACCATGCCGAACGTGCCGAGGAGCTCGGGGCGGGTGGTGAACATCCGTCGATCCTCCCGCAGCGGTCGGGTGCCTACACCCCGTCGACGAACCCCAGCTGCCGCCAGGCCTCGTAGATACCGACCGCGGCGGCGTTGGACAGGTTCATCGACCGCCGACCGGGCAGCATGGGGATCCGCACGCGGTCGGTGATGCGCGGGTGCGCGAGCACCTCGTCCGGCAGCCCCGTGGGCTCGGGGCCGAACAGGAGGACGTCCTCGTCGGCCCACGCGACGTCGGTGTGCCGCTGCGTCGCCTGCGTGGTAAACGCGTACACGCGTCCGGGCAGCGCGGCCAGCAGGGCGTCCAGGGACGGGTGCACGACCACGTGCGCGAGGTCGTGATAGTCGAGCCCGGCCCGCCGCAGCTTCGCCTCCGACAGGTCGAAGCCGAGCGGCTCGACCAGGTGAAGGGTGGCGCCGGTGCCGGCCGCCAGCCGGATGGCGCTGCCGGTGTTGCCAGGGATGCGGGGCTCGAAGAACGCGACGTGCAGCACGGGCCGATCCTACGGATAGCGTTCTCTCATGCCGTTCTCCGCCGATGCCGCCCGCTACGACTCGATGACCTACCGCCGGACCGGCCGCAGCGGCCTGGACCTGCCGGCTCTCTCGCTCGGCCTCTGGCACAACTTCGGGGACACCACGCCGCTCGACACGCAGCGCGCGGTGCTGCGCCGGGCCTTCGACCTCGGCATCACGCACATCGACCTGGCCAACAACTACGGCCCGCCGTACGGCTCCGCCGAGGAGAACTTCGGCCGGATCCTCGCCTCCGACCTGCGGCCGTACCGAGACGAGCTCGTCATCTCCTCGAAGGCCGGCTACGACATGTGGCCGGGCCCGTACGGCGACGGCGGCTCGCGCAAGTACCTGCTCTCCTCGCTCGACCAGTCGCTCGCCCGCATCGGCGTGGACTACGTCGACATCTTCTACTCGCACCGACCGGACCCGTCCGTGCCGATCGAGGAGACGATGGGCGCGCTGCACACGGCCGTGACCAGCGGCAAGGCGCTGTACGCCGGCATCTCGAACTACTCGCCGGCGCAGACGCGCGTTGCGCAGCAGGTGCTCGCCGACCTGGGCACCCCGCTGCTCATCCACCAGCCCAGCTACTCGATGTTCAACCGGCACGTCGAGAACATCGCCGACGGCCAGAGCGAGAGCCTGCTCGACGTCGTCGGCGAGCTCGGCATCGGCACCATCGTGTTCTCCCCGCTGGCGCAGGGCCTGCTCACCGGCCGCTACCTGTCCGGCGACGTCCCCGCCGACTCCCGCGCGGCCGTGGGCCATTTCCTCAAGCCCGCCGCGATCTCGGAGACGTACCTGTCCCGCGCCCGCGCGCTGAACGAGGTCGCGGCCGGTCGCGGGCAGTCGCTCGCGCAGCTCGCGCTGTCCTGGGTGCTGCGTGACGACCGGATCACGTCGGCGCTGGTCGGCGCGAGCTCGGTCGCGCAGCTCGAGGACAACGTCGCCGCGCTCAAGGCCCCGGCCCTGACCGCGGACGAGATCGCCGCGATCGAGCCCCACGCGATCGACGGCACGGGCCGCTAGCCGTCCCGTCGGGCGGCGACAGCCCGCCCCGACGGCGCGTCGACTACGCGCGTCCCATGCGTGATGCCAGCCAGCGGAGCTGGCGGGCCGTGTGGAACGCCTCGCCGCCCTCGTGGTGGTTGTGGGGGTAGACCGCGATCTCGCGCTCGGCCGCCCAGTGGTTGTGCGCCGCAAAGACGGTGGACGGCGGGCAGATGCTGTCCCGCAGGCCGGTGGCGAACAGGGCCGGGGCGGTCGCGCGGCGGGCGAAGTGCACGCCGTCCATGTACGACAGCGTGCGCAGCACCTGCACCTGGGCATCGCGGTGCACGGCGAGGTAGCGGACGATCTCGCCGTACGGGTCGTCGTCGGTGAGGGCGAGCGCGCGGCGGACGTCGGTGAGGAACGGCGCGCTGACCAGCACCGCGGACAGGTCCGGCACCAACCCCGCCACGGCCAGGGCGATGCCGCCGCCCTGGCTGTTGCCGACGACGGCGACCCGTGAGGGTGCGACCCCCGGCAGCGCGCGCACCGCGTCGACGGCCCGGACGGCGTCGGTGAAGGCGCGTCGGTAGTAGTACGTGCCGGGGTCGAGGATCCCGCGCGTGACGAAGCCGGGGGCGGCCGGTCCGGAGCCGACGGGGTCGGGGGTGTCGCCGCCCGAGCCGTACTGGCTGCCCTGGCCGCGGGTGTCCATGAGCAGGTGCGCGTAGCCGGCGTTCGCCCAGGTCAGCCGCTCCTGGGGGAACCCGCGGCCGCGGCCGTACCCGAGGTACTCGACCACGGCGGGGAGCGGACCGGCGACCCCGGCGGGCCGGGTGTACCAGGCGCGCACGGGCTGCCCGTCGAACCCGGCGAACGTCACGTCCCGGGTCTCGACGAGCGCGAGCCCGGTGGCCACCGGCACCACGTCGACCAGCACGTCGTGCCGCCGTGCGTCGACCAGGGTGGAGGTCCAGAAGGCGTCGAAGTCCGCGGGTTCGGGGACGTCGGGCAGGTAACGCTCGAGCTGGGCGAGCGGCATGTCGAACTGGGCCATCAGACGAGCGGTCCCAGCGACGACGGCGGTGCGGTGCTCTCGCGGATCACCAGCTCGGTCCCCAGCTCGATGCGCGGGTTGGCCGGCACCTCGCCGCGGGCGAGCGCGAGCACCATGCGGGTCGCGGTGGCGGCCATCTCCTGCAGCGGCTGGTGGATGGTGGTGAGCGGCGGGCCGATCCACTCGGTGACGGGCAGGTCGTCGTAGCCCACGATCGAGAGGTCCTGGGGGATCCGCAGGTTCAGCTCGCGGGCCGCGCGCATCACGCCGAGCGCCTGGAAGTCGGAGCCCGCGAAGATCGCGGTCGGGCGGTCGGGCCGGTCGAGCAGGTCCAAGCCGTGGGTGTACCCGCCGCCGACGAAGAAGTCGCCGTACCGGACCATCGACGGGTCGACCGCGATGCCGGCCTGGTCGAGCGCCGTGCGGTAGCCGTCGATGCGCGCGCGGCTGCACAGCACGTCGACCGGGCCGGAGATGACGGCGATCCTCTGGTGCCCGAGCCCGAGCAGGTGCCGGGTCGCGGCCAGGCCGCCGGCCCAGTTGGCGGACCCCACGGTGGGCACGCCCGCGGGTTGCTCGCCCGCGGTGTCGACGACGACGAACGGGATCGAGCGGGTCTGCAGCTGTCGGCGCTGCGCCGGGTCGAGGTCGGAGAGCACGAGGATCACGCCGCGCGGCCGACGGGCCAGCACGTCGTCGAGCCACTCCTGCCGCGGCCGGTGCGCGCCACCCAGCTCGGACAGCACCACGCCCATGCGCTCGGGCCCGGCGACGGACTCGACGCCCTTGATGATCTGCACCGCCCAGCCCGCGTCGAGCTCGTGGAAGACGAGGTCGAGCAGCCCGGGGCCGGTCTGGCTGCGCGCGCGGCGCCGACGGTACTGGTGCCGGTCGATGGCCTCCTCGACACGGGCCCGGGTCACCGCAGCGACGTCGGTCCGGCCGTTGAGCACCTTGGACACGGTCGGGATCGAGACGCCGGCCTCGGCGGCGATGAGGGCGATCGTCGCGGTGGGGACCTCCGGGGTGGCGATGGCCCCCTGCCCGTCCGGGGGCGTGCTGGCGCTGGTGGTGGTCATCGGTGGTCCATCTGCTCGTCGCAACTATCGGGCCGAACGTAGCACCGTCCTCCCGGGCCGCCCACCGTCAAGGGCGGAACTCACCCACCGATCGCCGTCGGCAGGATGAGAAACGTTTGCCAAAGTTCCCGTCCGGATTGCCATGTGCACGGTTCGCGCCTAACGTCCCGTTCGGCAGATATCGACACCGAGGTCGATACTTTCGACTTCTCACAGGGCCGTGAGATGGAGGTGGACAGGTCGGATGACCACACAGTCAGGTTCCGATACCAGGGCAGCACGGGTGGACGACCTCGTCGACCGCATGACGCTGGACGAGAAGCTGTCGCAGCTGGTGGGCCTCTGGGTCGGTGCCGACGCGACGGGTGCCGGCGTGGCCCCGCACCAGTCCGAGATGACCGCCGACGGCCTCGGCTGGGCGGACGTCATCCGCGACGGGCTCGGCCAGCTCACCCGCCCCTACGGCTCCGCGCCGGTGGACCCGGCCGCGGGCGCGCGCAGCCTTGCCGCGTCGCAGGCCGAGATCGTGGCCGCCAACCGGTTCGGCATCCCGGCGGTCGTGCACGAGGAGTGCCTCGCCGGGTTCGCCGCCTGGGGCGCCACGGTGTACCCGGTACCCCTCGCGTGGGGAGCGAGCTTCGACCCCGAGCTCGTCGAGGCGATGGCGGACCGGATCGGCACCTCGATGCGCGCGGCCGGCGTCCACCAGGGGCTGGCTCCGGTGCTCGACGTCACGCGCGACTACCGCTGGGGCCGCACCGAGGAGACCATCGGCGAGGACCCGTACCTCGTCGGTACGGTGGGCACGGCCTACGTCCGGGGCCTCGAGGGTGCCGGCGTCGTCGCGACCCTCAAGCACTTCGCCGGGTACTCCGCCGGGCGCTCCGGCCGCAACCTCGCCCCCGTGTCCATCGGCCGGCGCGAGCTCGCCGACGTGATCCTCCCGCCGTTCGAGATGGCCCTGCGCGAGGGCGGCGCCCGGTCCGTGATGCACGCGTACACCGAGCTCGACGGCGTCCCGTCGGCGGCGGACACCGAGCTCCTGACCACCGTGCTGCGCGACCGGTGGGGCTTCACCGGCACGGTCGTCGCGGACTACTTCGGGATCCGGTTCCTGCAGTCGCTGCACGGCATCGCGGGCAGCGAGCAGGAGGCGGCCGCGCTGGCCCTCGCCGCCGGTGTCGACGTCGAGCTGCCGAGCGTGCACTGCTTCGGCGAGCCGCTGCGGTCCGCGGTCCACGACGGCGCCGTCGACGAGGCCCTCGTCGACCGGGCCGTCCGACGGGTCCTCACGCAGAAGGCCGAGCTCGGGCTCCTCGACGAGGGCTGGACGCCGTGGACCGACGCCGTCCCCCACCCCGCGCTCGACGACGCCGACAGCCAGGACCTGGCCCTCCGCCTGGCGCGGGAGTCGATCGTGCTGCTCGCCGACGAGGGCGGGGTGCTCCCGCTCCGGCCCGGCGCGCGGGTCGCGCTCGTCGGCCCCCTCGCGGACGACCCGATGGCGATGCTCGGCTGCTACTCGTTCCCCGCGCACGTCGGCGTGCACCACCCCGACCACGGGCTCGGCATCGAGATCCCGACGGTCCTCGACGCGCTGCGCGACGCCGTCGGACCCGTGGCCTACGCCCGGGGCTGCGACGTGACCGACCCGAGCCGCGACGGCTTCGACGCGGCCGTGGACACGGCACGCGCCGCGGACGTGGTCGTCGTCGCGGTCGGCGACCGGGCCGGGCTGTTCGGCCGCGGCACCTCCGGCGAGGGCTGCGACGCCACCGACCTGCGGCTGCCCGGGGTACAGGAGGACCTGGTGCGCGCCGTCGAGGCGACCGGGACGCCCGTCGTCCTGCTGCTGCTCACCGGCCGCCCCTACGCGATCGGGCCGCTGGCGCAGGACGCCGCGGCCGTCGTGCAGGCGTTCTTCCCCGGCCAGCTGGGCGGGCGGGCGATCGCCGACGTGCTGACCGGCGCCGTGAACCCGTCGGGCCGGCTGCCGGTGAGCATCCCCGCGGACCCCGGGGGCCAGCCGGGCACCTACCTGTCCGCGCCGCTCGGCAGGCGCACCGACGTCTCGTCGGTCGATCCCACGGCCGTGTTCCCGTTCGGGCACGGGCTGTCGTACACGAGCTTCTCGTGGTCGGCACGCGCCACCGGCGACGACTGGGCCACCGACGGCGACGCGACCGTCGAGGTCCTGGTCACCAACACCGGCGACCGCGCCGGCGCCGACGTCGTGCAGCTGTACCTGCACGACCCGGTCGCCCAGGTGACCAGGCCGGTGGTGCGCCTGGTCGGCTACGCGCGGGTCGACCTCGAACCCGGCGAGTCCGCGCTGGTGTCGTTCGTCGTGCCCGCCGACGTCACCTCGTTCACCGGGCTGTCGGGCGCGCGGGTGGTCGAGCCCGGGGACGTGGAGCTGCGGGTGGCACGGTCGAGCGCCGACGACGGCGAGCGGCTGGCCCTGCGGCTCACCGGCGAGCTCCGCGAGGTCGACCACACCCGCCGGCTGACCACCGCCGCGTCGGTGACGCCGCTGAACGTGGAGGTGAGCACCTCATGACCCTGCAGGAACCGATCGTCGCCCCCGCCGCGGACCCTGTCTCGCCCTTGGCGCCGGCGCTGCCGGCCACGCCGAAGAAGAGGAAGCGGTCGCGCCGGGAGTCGTGGACCACCCACGACGGGCAGGTCATCCACGCCCCGCACCAGACCTGGCGCACGGCGCTGCGCAAGGACTGGCGGCTCTACTCGTTCCTCGTCCTGCCGCTGATCTTCCTGGCCGTCTTCCGGTACTGGCCGATCCTCGGCAACGTCGTCGCGTTCCGCCGGTTCCGGCCGGGCGGCAGCATGTTCGGCGACGAGTGGGTGGGCCTCTACTACGTCAAGATGTTCATCAACGACCAGCAGTTCTGGCACGCGTTCACCAACACGGTGATCATCGGGATCCTCACGCTGCTGATCGTCTTCCCGCTGCCGATCCTGCTCGCCCTGCTGCTCAACGAGGTGCGCTCGCGGCACTTCAAGCGCAGCATCCAGACGATCTCCTACCTGCCGCACTTCATGTCGGTGGTCATCGTCGCGGGCGTGGTGTTCCAGCTCACCGCCGTCAACGGCACGGTGAACCAGATCATCACGGCGCTCGGCGGCCAGGCGATCACGTTCATGCAGGACCCGGGCTGGTTCCGCCCGATCTACCTGTCCTCGGAGGTCTGGCAGACCGTTGGCTGGGGCACGATCCTGTACCTCGCGGCGCTGACGACCATCGACGAGCAGCTGTACGAGGCGGCCCGGATCGACGGCGCCAACCGGTGGAAGCAGACCTGGCACATCACCCTGCCCGGCATCCGCCCGACCATGGTCGTGCTGCTCATCCTCAACATCGGCACGTTCATGGCGGTCGGCTTCGAGAAGATCCTGCTGCTGTCCAACCCGCTGATCTACTCGACCGCCGACGTGATCTCGACGTACCTGTTCCGCGTGGGCATCGTCTCCAACTCCATCAGCTACGCCACCGCGATCGGGCTGTTCGAGGCGATCATCGGCGTCGCGCTGATCCTGTCGGCCAACGCGATCTCCAAGAAGACCGTGGGGGCGAGCCTGTGGTGACCACCGACATCCCCGTGACCAGCAGCACCAGCGGGACGCGGGTGCAGGACACCCGAGGCCAGCGGGCCTTCCGCCTGGTCAACGCCGTGTTCCTCATCGTCGTCGCGGCCCTGGTGCTCTACCCGTTCGTCAACATCGTGGCCCAGGCGTTCAGCTCCGAGGGCTTCATCAACTCGGGGCAGGTCAACCTGATCCCGCGCGGGTTCAACCTCACCACGTTCCAGGTGGTGCTGGGCGACTCGATGTTCTGGCGCAACTACCGCAACACCGTCGAGTACACGGTGGTCGCCACGGCGATCGCGATGGCGCTCACGACGACGTACGCCTACGCGCTGTCCAAGCAGCACCTCAAGGGCCGCAAGTTCTTCATCGGCATCGCCGTGGCCACCATGTTCTTCAACGGCGGCCTGATCCCGAACTACATCCTCATCAGCCACCTCGGGTTCCGGAACACCCTCTGGGCGATCGTGCTCCCGAACGCGATCAGCGTGTTCAACCTGCTGGTCATGAAGTCGTTCTTCGAGAACTTCCCGAGCGAGCTCGAGGAGGCCGCGTCGATCGACGGCATGAGCACCTACGGGGTGTTCTTCAAGGTCGTGCTCCCGCTGAGCAAGGCCGTCGTGGCCACGATGCTGCTCTTCTACGCGGTCTCGTTCTGGAACGGCTGGTTCGGCGCGTTCCTCTACATGGACGACCCGAACCTCTACCCGGTGACGCTCTACCTGCGCAATCTCATGGCCGGCGTCACGTCCGGGACCTCGATCCAGGCCGGGTCGACCACCGACGGGTCCCAGATCGCCGCCAACGTGCAGTCCGTGACGATGCTCCTCACGGTGCTGCCCATCATCTGCCTCTACCCGTTCATCCAGAGGTACTTCGTGTCGGGCGTGATGCTCGGCGCGGTCAAGCAGTAGTCCCCTCCCACCCAGTCAAGGAGAGCCATGAGGTCCACCAGGAAGCGCGTCAGTGCCGCCGCGTCGGTCGCCGTGCTCACGCTCGCACTCACCGCGGCGTGCTCGTCGGACGGCGGCTCGTCGGACGAACCGTCGGCCAGTGCCAGCGAAGGCATCCCGGACGCCCAGCGCGTCGGTGCCATGGACGACTACAAGGTCGGCACGGACTTCGTCGCCAGCGAGCCGGTGACGTTCAGCGTGCTGTACCGCGACCACCCGAACTACCCGCTGAACAAGGACTGGCTGTTCTTCTCGCACGTCGCCGACACGAACAAGGTGAGCTTCGACCTGACCAGCGCGCCGCTGAGCGACTGGGACGCGAAGAAGTCGCTGATCATCAGCTCGGGCGATGCCCCCGAGCTCATCCCGGTCACCTACTCGGGCCAGGAGACGCAGTTCGTCTCGGGCGGCGCGCTGCTGCCCATCAGCGACTACGTGCAGTACATGCCGAACTTCCAGAAGAAGGTCAAGGACTGGGACCTCCAGCCGTACATCGACAACCTCAAGCAGGCCGACGGCAAGTACTACATGCTCCCGGGCCTCTACCAGTCGCCTCAGCCGCAGTACTCGATCGCGATCCGCCAGGACGTGTGGGAGAAGTCGGGCCTCAAGGAGGACCCGGCCACCTGGGACGACTTCAAGGACGACCTCGAGAAGCTGAAGGCGGCCAACCCGGGCGTCTGGCCGATGTCGGACCGCTGGTCGACGACGAACAACAGCCCACTCGGCGCCACGCTGAACATCGCCGCGCCCAACTTCGGCACGATCGCCGGCTGGGGCTTCGGCAACGGCCTGTCGTTCGACCAGGACTCGAAGAAGTTCGCGTACGCGGCGACGACCGACGGCTACAAGGACCTGGTCGCCTACTTCGCGTCGCTGGTGAAGGACGGTCTGCTCGACCCCGAGTCGCTCACGCAGGACGACGACACGGCGAAGCAGAAGTTCGGCAGCGGCCAGTCGCTGGCGATCTCCGGCAACACCCAGGAGGTCACCGCGTACAAGAAGACGTTCGCCGACGCCGGCAACGCTGACGCGAAGGTCCACCTGATCCGGGTGCCCGAGGGCCCCGCCGGTGACAACGTCGCCTCGGGCAGCCGGGCCGCGTCGGGGTTCATGATCTCGTCGAAGGCCGCCGAGCAGCCCCACTTCCTGGCGCTCCTGCAGTTCGCCGACTGGCTCTACTACTCCGACGCGGGCCTGGAGTTCGGAAAGCTCGGTGTCGAGGGCACCACCTACACCAAGGACGGCGACACCCTGGCCCTCGCGCCGGACGTCGACTGGAACGGCGTGAACCCGGCCGGCACCAAGAAGCTCAACGCCGACTTCGGGTTCAGCAACGGCGTCTGGGCTCTGGCCAACGGCTCCACCGACGCGCTCATCTCGTCGCTGAACACGGACGAGACGAACGCGTTCGTCGACTCCATGTCCAGCAAGGAGGAGCTGCCGTTGACGCCGAGCGCCCCGCTCGACGAGATGCAGCAGGAGCAGGTCACGCTCTGGCAGGCCGCGCTGAACGACTCGGTCACGCAGAACACGGCCGCGTTCATCCTGGGCAAGCGCCCGATGTCCGAGTGGGACGCCTGGCAGACCGAGCTCAAGGGGCTCAACGTCGACCAGTACGTCGACACGTACAACCAGGCGCTCGCCGCCAAGGGCTGAGTACCCGATCGCCGGCCGGCCCCGCACCCCGCGGGGCCGGCCGCTCTTCTTCGGAGATCCATGAACCAGATCCACTACGGCGGCGACTACAACCCCGAGCAGTGGCCGCGTGAGGTGTGGGCCGATGACCACGCCGCCTTCGACCTCGCCGGCATCACGACCGTGACGCTCGGCGTCTTCGCTTGGGCGCACCTGCAGCCCGCCGAGGACCGCTACGACTTCTCGACCCTGGACGCCATGGTCGACCTCGCGACCAAGCAGGGCCGGAGCATCGTGCTCGCGACGCCCAGCGGCGCGATGCCCCCTTGGCTCGCGCGCGCCCACCCCGACGCCTGTCGCGTCGACTTCGAGGGCCGCCGGCACGTCTACGGCGGGCGGCACAACCACTGCCCGTCGTCGCCGGCGTTCCGCCGACTCTCGGTCGAGCTGGCCGGCCGGCTCGCGCAGCGTTACGGCGACAACCCGTCGATCGTCGCCTGGCACGTGGGCAACGAGTACGGCGGCGCCTGCTACTGCTCGCTGTGCGCGGTGGCGTTCCGGGTGTGGCTGCGCGAGCGGTACGCGACGCTGGAGCGGCTCAACGACGCCTGGAACACCACGTTCTGGTCGCACACGTTCACCGACTGGGACGAGGTCGAGCCGCCGACGGCCCTGTCCGAGCACTGGCGCGGACCGAACCACACCGCGTTCCAGGGCATCACGCTGGACTACCGCCGGTTCATGTCCGACGCGCTGCTCGGCGGCTTCCTCGCCGAGAAGGCGGCCATCCGCGCGCACGTGCCGCAGACCCCGGTGACGACGAACCTCATGGGCCTGTACCAGCCTGTCGACTACCACCGCTGGGCCGAGCACCTGGACCTGGCGACGTGGGACAACTACCCGCCGGAGGACGCCTCGCCGGTGCGGACCGCGGCGCGGATGGCGCTGGCGCACGGCGCGATGCGTGGTCTTCGCGGGGGAGCGCCCTTCTGGGTCATGGAGCAGACACCCTCGACGACGGCGAGCCGCGACGTCAACGCCGTGAAACGCCCGGGCGTCCTGGGCCTGTGGACCTGGCAGTCCGTGGCGCACGGCGCCGACGCGACCCTGTTCTTCCAGCTGCGGCAGTCCCGCGGCGCCTGCGAGAAGTACCACGGCGCAGTGCTCGACCACGCGGGCCGCACCGACACCCGCGTCTTCCGGGAGGTCGCCGCGCTGGGTGCCCAGCTCGCGGAGCTCGGCGACGCGACGCTCGGCGCCCGCACGCCGGCGCGCGTGGCGCTGCTGCTCGACTGGGACTCGTGGTGGGCCGTCGAGATGTCGGACGGCCCGAACCGGAACGTGCGGTACCTCGACGTGCTGACCAGCTACCACCGGGCGCTGTGGGGGCTCAACGCGATGGTCGACGTCGTCCCGGTCACGGCGGACCTCGCGGGGTACGACGTCGTCGTCGCGCCCCTGCTCCACATGGTCAAGGGCGACCTCGCGTCGCGGCTGGAGGCCGTCGTCGAGCGCGGCGGCTCGCTGCTCACCACGTTCCTGTCGGGCCGGGTTGACGAGGACGACAACGCGTTCCTCGCCGACGCCCCCGGCCCGTTGCGGGACCTGCTCGGCCTGCGGGTCGAGGAGACGGACGCCCAGCAGCCCTCCGTGGTCAACCCCGTCACGCTCGAGGGCGCGGCGTACGAGGCCCGGCACGTGTTCGAGGTCGTGATCCCCGACGGCGACACGGACGTGGTCGGGACGTACGGCGCCGACTTCTACGCCGGCACCCCGGCGGTCACGCGCGCGACCCACGGCGACGGCGTGGCCTGGTACGTCGCGACGGCGCTCGACGACCGGGGCGTGGCTGCCGTCGTGCGGCGCGTCCTGGACCGCCACGGGCTCGTCGGGCCGTTCGCCGACGTCGACGGCGTCGAGGTGGTCGACCGCGTCGCCCCCGACGGTGCTCGGCACACCTTCGTCCTGCACCACGGCCCGTCGCCGGTGACCGTGACGTCCGAGGTCGCCGGCACGGACCTGCTCACCGGCCGCCGCGTCGAGATCGGCGACCCCCTGACCCTCTCCCCGACCGAGGTGCTCGTCCTCTCATGAACCGCGTCCTCATCGGCACCGACCCCGTCGGCCCCCTCCTCGACGCCTGGCGGCACTGCGTCGGCACCGGCCGGCTCAACCTCGCCCTGCGCGCCGACTACCAGGAGTCCGCCGCGCTGGTGCAGCGGGAGATCGGGTTCCGGTACATCCGCGGGCACGGCCTGCTCTCTGACGACATGGGCGTGCTGCGCGAGTCCCAGGGCGTCACGCGGTACACGTTCACGTACGTGGACCAGGTGGTCGACTCCTACCTGCGGATCGGTCTCAAGCCGTTCCTCGAGCTCGGGTTCATGCCGTCGGCCCTGGCCTCGGGCGACCAGACCGTCTTCTGGTGGAAGGGCAACGTCACGCCGCCGCGCTCGCACGACGAGTGGGCCGCGCTGGTCCGCGCCGTGCTGCGGCACCTGATCGACCGGTACGGGCTCGACGAGGTCCGCACCTGGCCGATCGAGGTGTGGAACGAGCCCAACCTCACCGCCTTCTGGCAGGCCGCCGACCAGGCCGCGTACTTCCGGCTCTACGAGGCGACGGCCCGCGCGGTCAAGGACGTCGACGCGTCGCTTCAGGTGGGCGGCCCGGTGCTCTCGCCGGGGGCCGACGAGTGGTGGGCGCCGTTCGCCGACTTCGTCGCCACCCGCGACGTCCCTGTCGACTTCGTGAGCCGCCACGCGTACTCGTCGGGACCCGCGCAGCACGTGCCGTTCGGGGTCTACCAGGCCTTCGAGCCCCCGCAGGCGCTGCTCGACCAGTTCGACGCCCCGCGCCGGCACCTGGCGGGCACCGCGCTCGCGGGCCTGCCCGTGCACATCAGCGAGTTCAACACCTCCTACCGGCCCGACAACCCGATCCACGACACCGCCTGGAACGCCGCCTACCTGGCCCCCGTGCTGGCGGGCGGCGGGGACCTGGTCGACTCGTTCTCGTACTGGACCTTCTGCGACGTGTTCGAGGAGGAGAACATCCCGACCTCGCTGTTCCACGGCGGGTTCGGGCTGCTCACCCACCGCCAGGTGCGCAAGCCGACGTTCCACCTGTACTCGTTCATGGCTCGCCTGGGCTCCACCGTGCTTGGCCGCGGCGAGGACCACCTGGTGTGCCGCGACGACGACGGCCGCGTGACCGTCCTGGCCTGGCAGCCGCTGGGGGGTTCCGACGACGGTCCCTACGGCTCCGCGCCGGCCTCGCACACCGTGCGCCTGCGCGTCCCGGTCCCGTCCGACGTCGCCGTCGTCCGTCGGTCCGTCAACGAGACCGAGGGCAACGCGTGGACCGCCTGGCGCGAGCTCGGCCGCCCGCGGAACCCGTCGGACCGCGTGCTCGACCTCTTGCACGACGCCTCGGCGCCGGCGGTCCGGCACTTCTCGCTGGACGCCGTCGACGGCCACGTGGACCTCGACCTGGTGCTCGGCCGGCACGAGGTGACCGTGGTCGAGCTGCTGCCCGTGATTCCCGACGACCACCCGGGACTGGACGACGGCCGGCTCCTCGGTGTGGTCGGATGACGGCCATGGCGGGCAAGAGCGACGACGAGATCGGCACCGGGCTGCTCCCGCGCTCGTCGGCCGCCGTGTACTGGTTCCTCGTGATCGAGGCCCTGCTGCTGCTCACCAGCGCGCCGGGCCTCGTGCTCGTGCAGGTGCTGGACCGCGACGCGAGCAACATCCCCCTGTTCGCGCTGGCGTGCCTGCCGTTCGGGCCGTCGGTCGCGGCGGCCCTGTTCGCGTGGCGGGTGTTCGCGCGCGACCGCGACCTCTCGCCCGCCCGGCACTTCTGGCGCGGCTACCGGCTCGACGCGCTCGACGTGCTGCGCTGGTGGGTGCCGACGCTCGTCGTCCTGGCGATCGTCGCCGTCAACCTCACGCACCTGTCCGACGCGGGCTTCCCGCCGGCGCTCGGCGTCGTGCTCGGGGCGATCGCCGTGATGCTCGTCCTCTGGGCCGGTCACGCACTCGTGCTCAGCGCGCTCTTCTCCTTCCGGACGCGCGACGTCGCGCGGCTCGGCGCGTACTTCGTCGCGGCGAAGCCCCTGGTCACGCTGGGGTTCGCGTCGGTGCTCGTGCTCGCCGTGGCCGTGGCGTACCTGTCCGACTGGCTCCTCGTCCTGCTGGCCGCCCCGCTGACTTACCTCTACGCGCGGACGGCCGCGCCCGTGGTCGCCGTCGCCGAGGCGCGGTTCACCAGCTGACGGCAGAGGTCGGGCCCCGCAGCACGAGGCTGCGGGGCCCGACCATGTCCTACGTCAGCGCCGGGAGAAGCGCCGCAGGCCGACGCCGGCCGCGACGATCAACGCGCCGAGCAGGGCCAGCAGGCCGGCTTGCGAGCCGGTCGCCGCCAGGGTTCCGTCGGTCGCCGCGGGAACCGCGGCGCTCGTCGGGACGACGGGCGCGGCAGCCACGGGCGCCGCCGGGTCGACCGGTGCCGCGGGTGCGACGGGGGCCGGGGTCGCCGGCACGGGAGGYGTCACGACGRCCRCGGGYKCCAGCCCGAAGGTGTAGGTCGCTCCGCCGACGACGATSYTCTTGATGACGGCGTCGCCGATCACGCCSGAGCCCAGCGAGTACCCGACGCCGATGACGCGGGCGTTCGGGTTGGCTGCGACGTACGCSTCGATGGTGCCGAACGACTCGTAGCCCATGCCCGACGGAACGCCGAATCCGGCCTTCGAGGTCCACCAGTTGCCCTCGCCGTAGGCCCACGGCTCGTAGACGAGGTACCCGTCCCACGTGCCGTTGCCGTCCCGGTCGACCGCGAGCTGCACGCTCGGGCGCACACCGGAGTACGAGGTGAAGTCGATGGTCGTGGTTGCCGCGTCCGCGAGCGGGAAGCTCGCGGCGACGTAGCCCGCCGACTTGGACTTCGAGAGGTCGGCGTTGTCGGTGCCCTTCTCGGTCCACACGTGCAGGCCGTTSTCGACGTACTCGTGGTGGCCGAAGGCGCGCGACTCCCCGAAGCCCCACCCTGCGCCGTTCTTGTCGGTCGAGTGGACGGTGGTCACGGCGAGCGGCGCGGCGATCGCGGCCGGCTCGGTGGGCGCGGTGACCTCGGTCGGCGCCTCCTCGGCGACCTCCGCGGGCGCCTCCGACACCAGTTCGTCGGTCGGCTCATCCGCGGCGTCGTCGGTCGACTCGTCGCCGACGGGCACCTCATCGATCGGCGCCTCCTCGGCGGGCGCCTCCTCGGTCGGCTGCTCGTCGACGACGGCGTCGGGCTCGACGGGCTCGACCTCGTCAGGCGCCTCGACGTCGTCGATCAGGACGACGTCCTGCGCGGAGCCGGTGGACGTCTCGCCAGAGTCGTCGTTGGCCATCGCCGGGACGGCGATCGCACTGAGCAGCGTCGCGCTCGTGGCGATCGCGCCGATGCGGTACCTGGTGCGGTTCACGGTCGTTCCTCCCTGGGCGGGCATGTCGACCCGCATGTCGCGATGCCATTGCATCGAATGTCTCCATACTTGTATGCGGGTATACCGGCATGCTGGGACATTGGTCCTGACTTTGGTCCTCCGGCGCGCGACCGGGCCGGGCTACTGTCGGAAGCCCTCTCGTGATCCGTAGGAGCAGTCCGTGCCACTGAGTCCGCCGAAGGAACCCCTCCGGCTCACGTCGTTGACCGATCAGCTCGTCGCTGCCGTCCGCTCGGCGATCCTCAGCGGAGACCTGGTCCCGGGGGAGATCCTTCGTGAGGCGGAGCTCGCCGAGACGCTGGGCGTCTCACGCACGCCGGTACGGCAGGTGCTCCAGAGGCTCGCCGAGATCGACCTGGTGCGCATCGACGTCGGTCGCCGCTACACCGTCGCTCCCCTCGAGCCCGAGCGGCTCCTGCAGATCGTCGTCGTGCTCGCGGAGCTGTTCGGCCTGGCGACCCGGCTGGCGGCCGAGAACCTGAGCGAAGAGGATCGGGGCTGGATCGCGCAGGCGGGACGCGATGCCCTCGCGGACGAGCCTCGAGCGGCGGGCATCGTCGCGCCCGGGTTCTTCGACCTCGTCCTCGCGCGGTGCGGCAACCCCGTCCTGGTCGAGAGCGTGGATCGCTACCGGGTGCACGTCACGCGGATGCGGACGATCGTCGGCGGGGTGCCGGAGATCGAGTCACGACGCATGGCGGCGATCCTGGCCGAGGTGCCGCGCCGCGATGCCGATGCCCTGGCCGCGCTGGCGCGCGACGCCTTCCTCGAGCACGGCACCGAGCTTGTCACCGCCGTGGCGGCACGGACGGCCGCTCCGTAGGTCCCCGGACCGTCACCTACAGCCTGACCACGGTCTTTCCGGTCGTCTCGCCGCGCATCATCGCCAGGAACGCGTCGACCGCGTGGTCGAGGCCGTCGATCACGGTCTCGTCGTAGACGATCTGGCCGGTGGTGAACCACTCGCGCATGTCCGCCAGGAACGCCGGGTAGTGCTGCGTGTGGAACCCGACCGTGAAGCCCTTGAGGGTCAGCCCCTGCTGGGTGACCCGCGCCAAGTTGCGAGGCCCGGGCTGCGCCTGCTCGTCGTTGTACCCGGAGATCGCGCCGCACATGGCCACGCGCCCGTCGCGCCTCAGGGTGCCGAGCGCCGCCTCGAGGTGGACGCCGCCGACGTTGTCGAAGTACACGTCGATCCCGTCCGGCGCCGCGGCCCGCAGCTGCTGGTAGACGTGCCCGTCCTTGTAGTCGAACGCGGCGTCGAAACCGTACTTCTCCTGCACCAGGGCGACCTTTGCGGCCGACCCCGCCGACCCGATGACCCGCGACGCGCCCTTGAGCCGCGCGATCTGTCCGGCCATCGACCCGACCGCGCCGGCCGCGCCGGACACGAAGACCACCTCGCCCGGCTTCATCTGCGCGATCTCCAGCAGCCCGAGGTGCGCGGTGAACGCGGTCATCCCGAGCACCCCGAGGTACGCCGAGAGCGGGACGCCGTCCTGCACCACGCGGAACCGGCTCGCGTCGCCCTGCGCGACGTCGCGCCAGCCGAGGTCGTGCGTGACCGCAGCGCCGACGGGCACCGCGTCCGACGTCGACTCCACGACCCGACCCACGGCGCCGCCGGTCATCGTCGCGCCCAGCGCGAACGGCGGCGTGTACGACTCGGCGTCGTTCATGCGGCCGCGCATGTAGGGGTCGACCGAGAGGAACTCGTTGGCCACGCGCACCTGGTCCGGCCCGAGGTCGGGCAGCTCGACGACGACCGTGCGGAAGTCCTCCGGGACGGGCCACCCCTGCGGGCGGCGGACGAGCTGGACCTGGGTGCTGGGCGTCATGCCTCGAGTCTGAGCCAGGTCAGTAGATCGTGCGCCCCGTCGCGTCCGGGATCCCCGAGCGGCGGAAGAACGCGCTGCGCAGCTGGTCGCGCCACTCGCCGGCGCTCCGCTGCTGCTCAACCAGCCGCTCGGCCACCCGGTCGAAGAGCGCATCCGGTACCCGCCCCCGCACCGCCGCCCACGCCTCCGCCATGCGCACGACCTCGTCGTACCCGTCAGCGTGCGTGTCGTAGAGGTGCTGGATCACGGACTTCCCGCTGCGCAGCACGTGGGTGTACGGCACGTGGTGGAAGAACAGCAGCAGCTCGTCGGGGCAGGTCTCGAGCGACTCGTAGACGTCCCGCCAGGGCGCCGGGTACTGGCCCGTGAAGCCGGTGCCGGTCGCGCGTGTGCGGTCGACGCCGATGCCGTCGCGGTCGGCGAAGTGGTACGTGCCCCACGGGGTGTACTCGTAGCCGTCGACGTCGGGCCCGTAGTGGTGCCCCGGCCGGACCATGAACCCGACGCCGAGCGGCGCCGTGTACCTCTCGTAGGTGCGCCACGAGTCGTCGAGCACTGCGTGAATCGCCGCACGGACGTCGGGGCCGTCGCTGAAGGTCAGGCCGATCCACTCGTCGAGGATCGCGACCGGGTCCTCCTCGCCCCAGGCCAGCCGCGCGAACGCGTAGAGGTTCGCCTGCGCCAGCGGGTGCCCGGTCCAGAACTCGTCGTCACCGACGTTGGAGACCGCGACGAGCCCGGCACCCCGCCCGTCCGGCAGCCCCGCGGCCACGTACCCGACAGAGCGTCCGTCCCCGGCCAGCGGGAACTGCAGGATCTCGGCCCACTGCGGCCCGAGGTAGCACGCGTGCTTCTGCTGCCCGGTGTACTCCTGCGTCACCTGCAGCTCGACGGCCAGCCGGGTCCGCGGCATCGCGGCGATCACGGGGGAGACCGGCTCGCGCGCCTGGAAGTCCATCGGCCCGTACTTGACCTGCAGGACGACGTTGTCGTCGAACCGGCCGTCCAGCGGCGCGAAGTGGTCGTAAGCGGCCCGGGCGCGGTCGGTGGACCGGTCGCGCCAGTCCTGGTGGTGGTCGTAGACGAACGCGCGCCAGAAGACCGTGCCGCCGAACGGTGCCAGGGCCCTCGCCAGCAGGTTCGCGCCGTCGGCGTGGTCGCGGCCGTACGCGAAAGGGCCGGGCTGGCCCTCGGAGTCGGCCTTGACGACGAACCCGCCGAAGTCGGGGATCCCCGCGTAGACCCGTCGGGCCGCGGATTCCCACCACTCCTGCACCGCCGGGTCGAGCGGGTCCGCCGACGACAGCCCGCCCACCGTGATCGGCGCCGCGAAGCTCACCGACAGGTACACGCGGATGCCGTGCGGCCGGAACGTGTCGGCCAGCCGGGCGACGTCGTCGACGTGGTCCGTGAGCAGGCGGCCCTCGGCGGCGTGCACGTTGACGTTGTTCAGCCCGACGGCATTGATGCCGACCGACCCGAGCAGCCGCGCGTACCGCGCCACCCGGGACAGGTCCTCGCGGACGCGCCCGTCGGCGTAGAAGAGGGAGCCGCCGGCGTACCCGCGCTCGACCTGCCCCATGACCGGGTGGATCACCGCGTTGTCCCAGTGGTCGAGCATGCGGATGCCGTTGATCGGGAGGTCCCACAGGAGATCGTCGGGACCGCCGAACGCCGCCTCTCCCCGCCGGACCATCGCGTGCAGACCGTAGAGGAGGCCGGCCGCGTCGCCGGCGAGGACGACCGCGATCCCGCCGTGCCGCCCGATGCCGAACATTCCCGGGTTCATCGGCGCCCCACGACCGAGCAGGAGCGCGCCGTCCACGACCGCCTGCACGGAGTGCAGGGAGGAGTCGGCCCCAGGCGGGTACCCGGGCATCTCTGTGGCGGCGGTGCCGGCCGTCGCGGCGCTGCCCACGATCGCTAGGACGACGTCCTGCGCGAGCGCCTCGTCGGGGGTGACCGCGTGGTCGAGCGTCGTCGTCAGCCTCCCACCGAACCGGGCCGTCGCGGCGGCGACCTCGGCGACCACCGTCTCCGCGACCGGCCCGTCGTCCGGCCCGACGGCGACGAGCACCCGTCGCGACCCGAGGGGCCGGAAGGCCTCGTCGGGAAGCCACATCGGGTGGACGGTCACCAGTCGTGCACCGTGCCGTCCTTGAGCCGGTTGAACGGCAGGTACGCGAGCTGGTACGGGTAGCGCGCCGCGGCCTCGTCGTCGTAGGTGACCCCGAGGCCCGCCTGAGAACCCGGGTGCAGGTAGCCGTCCGTGAACGTGAACGACTGCCGGAACACCTCGTTGGTGCGCGACCCGTGCTGCATGTACTCCTGGATGCCGAAGTTGTGGATCGCGAGGTCGAGGTGGAGCGCGGCGGCCATGCCGACGGGGGAGATGTCGGTGGGCCCGTGGATGCCGGACTTGATCTGGTACTGCGCCGCGAAGTCGAGGATCTTGCGCAGCGCGGAGATGCCGCCGGTGTGCGTGACCGCCGACCGCACGTAGTCGATGAGCTGCTCGCGGACCAGCGTCTGGTAGTCCCACACGGTGTTGAAGACCTCGCCGATGGCCAGCGGCGTCGTGGTGTGCTGCCGGACCAGCCGCAGCGCCTCCTGGTTCTCGGCCGGCGTGCAGTCCTCCAGCCAGAACAGGTCGAACGGCTCGAGGTCCTTGCCCAGCCGCGCCGCCTGGATCGGCGTCATGCGGTGGTGCCCGTCGTGCAGCAGCGGCACCTCGGGCCCGAACTCGTTGCGGACCGCCTCGAACACGCCCGGGATGTGCCGCAGATAGGCCCGGGTGTCCCAGTCCTCCTCGACGGGCAGCGGGACGCGCTGCGCCGGCTCGTAGTCGTAGCGTCCCGACGACGAGGGCTGCGCCGCGACGCCGTACACGGCGTCGATGCCCGGCACGGCGGTCTGCACGCGGATGGACCGGAAGCCCAGCTCCTGGTGGTGGCGGATCGAGTCGAAGAGCTCGGGCAGGTCCCGGCCGCTGGCGTGCCCGTACGCCATGATCCCGTTCCGGCTCGCGCCGCCGAGCAGCTGGTACAGGGGGAGCCCCGCCACCTTGGCCTTGATGTCCCAGAGCGCGACGTCGACCGCGGCGATCGCCGCCATGGTCACCGGTCCGCGCCGCCAGTAGGCGGACCGGTAGAGGAACTGCCACGTGTCCTCGACGCGGTGCGCGTCGCGTCCGATGAGCAGCGGCACCACGTGGTCGGCGAGGTACGAGACCACCGAGAGCTCGCGGCCGTTCAGCGTCGCGTCGCCGAGCCCGACCACGCCGTCCTCGGTGGTGATCCGCAGCGTGACGAAATTCCGGTCCGGGCTGCTGACCAGCACCTCGGCGCTGCGGATCGTGCTGCCGGGCGCTGTCGAGTCCTCGTGGTCCGTGGGCATGCCTGCTCCGTCCGGCCGACGACACCGTCGGCGATGGTTCCCGTCGCCGGCCACCTCGCCGGCGCGTGCTGTGCGGTCCCACCGTAGGCGCGACCGGCGCGCGAGACAAACGTTTGCCCACAGTTGCCAACGGTGGTGTTCCCGGCCACGATGGAGACGCGCCGGGCCGGTCGGCCCGCCGATGCCCATCGCGCGACGAGGACCGATGACCAGGCCACCCACCCTCCGCGACGTCGCGGCCGCCAGCGGCGTGGCCATCTCCACGGCGTCCCGCGCGCTCACCAAGCCGGGCCGGGTCAACGAGCGCACCGCGTCCCGCGTCCGCGAGGCGGCCCGCGAGCTCGGGTACGCGCCGAGCCTGTCCGGCCGCGCCCTGAGCTCCGGCCGCACCGGCATGGTCGCGCTCGTCGTCCCCGACGTCACCAACCCGTACTTCTTCGGCATCGTTCGTGGCACCGCCGCGCGCCTGCGCGCCGACGGCTACATCCACGTGCTTGTCGACGCCGAGGAGTCGGTCGAAGCCGAGGAGCGTGCGCTGCGAGCGCTGCGCCCGACGGTCGACGGCGCCGTCCTGGCGGCCTCCCGCCTCGACGACGACCGCCTGGCTGCGTGGGCGGCGGACTTCCCGATGGTCACGGTCAACCGCCCGGTCGCCGACCAGTCGGGCGTCCTCGTCGACACCGCCGGCGGCTCGGGGCAGGCGCTCGCCCACCTGGCGTCCCTCGGCCACCGCCGGGTCGTCTACGCCGGTGGCCCCCGCGCGTCCTGGTCCGACCGTCGCCGCCGCGCCGTCCTGCGCACCGCCGCCAAGCGCCTCGGCGTCGAGGTGATCGGCCTCGGCCCGTTCGTCCCCCGCCGCGAGGACGGAGCCGCGGCGGCCGACGCCGTCCTGCACTCCGGCGCCACCGCGGTCCTCGCCTTCGACGACCTGCTCGCCTTCGGCATCCTCGACCGCCTGGCCGAGCGTGGCGTCGATGTCCCCGGCGACCTGAGCGTGGTCGGCTGCGACGACGTCTTCGGCGCCGACCTGGTCCGCCCTGGCCTGACGACGATCGCCGCCCCGCTGGAGCGGGCCGGCCACGCGGCGGCCGACCTGCTCCTCGCCCGCCTGGCCCCCTCCCACCCGGGCGGCACGGTCACGGTCGAGCTCCCGACCCACCTGGTCATCCGCGGCTCGACCGGTCARGCGCCGCTGCGCGTCGTCCCCTGAGGGTCTGGCAGGGTGGGCGGGTGGCGATCACCGAGACCGACCTGATCCACCTGACCCGCGCGGTCGAGCTCGCGCGCGAGGCCCTCGACGACGGCGACGAGCCGTACGGCTCCGTCCTGGTCGACGCCGCCGGCCGGGTCCGCTTCGAGGACCGCAACCGCGTCAAGGACGGCGACCAGACGCGCCACCCCGAGTTCGAGATCGCCCGCTGGTCGGCGAACCACCTGACGCCCGAGGAGCGCGCGGCTGCGACCGTCTACACGTCGGGCGAGCACTGCCCCATGTGCGCCGCGGCCCACGCCTGGGTCGGCCTGGGCCGGATCGTGTACGTCACGTCCTCGGAGCAGACCGGCGAATGGTTGGCGGGGTGGGGCGTCCCCGCCGCGCCGGTCGCCGCCCTCCCGATCAACGCCGTCGCGCCGGGCATCCTCGTCGAGGGTCCCGTGCCCGGCCTCGAGGACGAGGTGCGTGAGCTCCAGCGCCGACGGTTCGGGGCCTGATCAGGGCACGTTGATCTCGTCGTCGAACCACCCCAGCGAGTCGGTCTCGGCCACCTCGACGACCTCCAGGTCGGGCGCCACGAGCAGGTCGTCGACGAGGTACCGGCTCCCGCCGACGACGGTCGAGTCGAGGTCGACCTCGGTCGCCAGGCACCAGTCGTGGTCGTCGGGCCAGAGCAGGTTCGGCGTGCGCCACCCGGGACGGAACGGGTCGACATCGGCCGTGGCTCGCCCGTCGGCCAGAGCCTCGAGATCGACCGTCGCCCCACGGAACAGCACATAGGCCCGGTGGGGGAGCTCGAGCTTCGGGCCGCGCAGCACCTCGGGCGCGAGGTCGTCGGGCGCGCGACGAGGCGGGGGCGGCGTCGCGTCGGGGTCGTCGGACAACCACGCGACCAGCTGCATCCCGCCCTCCCAGCCCGAGCCCTCCCAGAAGGCCGCGACGAGGGCGCCGGCGGTGTGCCGTCCCAGCACCCCCGACAGCGCGCGGAGCTCGGATGCCGGCAGCGAGCCCTCGGCGGGATCGTCACCCGGCCACTCGCCGGCCGCGGGCTCCTCCGAGGTCCGACCGGCGTGCACGTCCGAGCGGCCCGCCAGCCGCCAGGCCTGGGCCGTGGGGTGCAGGACGCGCCCGGTCGTCGCGGCGACCTCCGCCCAGGAGACGGGTGCGAAGTCTGCGTCGTACATCGGGTGCAGGATGCGCGCGTAGGACTCGAATCCGCGCGGCACCAGCGAGCCGACGGACGCGCCGAACGGGCCGAGCCGCGGGCTCAGCCAGTCACCGACACGCGGGTCGGGCTCGTACCGGAACATGGGGTCCAGTGCACCAKAGCGGGTCCAGCGCTTTGCCGGGTCAGACCGGCTCGCCCACGCCGGCCAGTGCTGCCAGGAGGCCGGGCCCGTGCCGCTCGAGCTTGGCGGCGCCGATCCCGCTGATCCCTCCCAGCTGCTCCAGCGACGTCGGCCGCTGCGTGACCACCTCGCGCAGCGTCGCGTCGTGGAACACCACGTACGCGGGCACGCCCTGCTCCTTGGCGACCCCCGCGCGCCAGGCGCGCAGCACCTCGAACAGCTCGAGCGCGTCGTCGGACAGGTCCGCCGCGGCCGTCGGCCGCCCGGAACGCGACCCGCGAGAGCGCACGACCTTCTCCGTCTCGCGCCGCAGCCGCACCTCCCGGGCCCCACGCAGCACCTCGGCGCTGTCCGGCGCCAGCCGCAGGGTCCCGTAGCCGTCGCTGTCGACCCCGAGCAGCTCCATCGCCAGCAGCTGCCGGACGACACCGCGCCACTCGCCGTCGGACAGGTCCTTGCCCACGCCGAACGTGGAGAGCGACTGGTGCCCCAGCTGCGTCACCCGGGGCGTCTCCTTGCCCAGCAGGATGTCGACCAGGTGCCCCGCGCCGTACCGCTGCCCGCGCTGCTCCAGCCGCACGACGGTCGACAGCAGCTTCTGCGCTGCGACCGTCCCGTCCCACGACTCGGGCGGCGTGAGGCAGGTGTCGCAGTTGCCGCACGGCTGCGAGGGCTGCCCGAAGTAGTTGAGCAGCTGCACCCGGCGGCACGACACCGTCTCGCACAGCGCGAGCATGGCGTCGAGGTGCGCGGTCAGGCGGCGCTTGTGGGCGGCGTCGCCCTCGGAGGTGTCGATCATGCGGCGCTGCTGCACGACGTCGGCCAGGCCGTACGCGAGCCAGGCGGTCGACGGCAGCCCGTCGCGGCCCGCGCGGCCGGTCTCCTGGTAGTAGCCCTCGACGGACTTCGGCAGGTCGAGGTGCGCGACGAACCGCACGTCGGGCTTGTCGATCCCCATGCCGAACGCGATGGTCGCGACCATCACGATCCCGTCGTCACGCAGGAACGTGCTCTGGTTGCGCGCGCGCACCTGCCGGTCGAGGCCCGCGTGGTACGGCAGCGCCGGCACGCCGTGGTCGACCAGGAACTGCGCGGTCTGCTCGACCGAGTTCCGCGACAGGCAGTAGACGATGCCGGCGTCGCCCTCGTGCTCGGTGCGCAGGAGGTTGAGCAGCTGGTCCCGCGGCTTGTCCTTGGGCGCGATCCGGTACTGGATGTTGGGCCGGTCGAAGCTGGCCACGAAGTGCTTGGCGTCCCCGAGCTGCAGGCGCTGCGCGATCTCCGCGTGCGTCTGCTCGGTGGCCGTGGCGGTCAGCGCGATCCGGGGGACCTCGGGCCAGCGCTCGTGCAGCATCGACAGCTGCAGGTAGTCGGGCCGGAAGTCGTGCCCCCACTGGGACACGCAGTGCGCCTCGTCGATGGCGAACAGCGCGATGGTGCCGCGGTCCAGCAGCTCGATGGTCTCCCGCACGCGCAGCCGCTCGGGCGCCAGGTAGAGCAGGTCGAGCTCGCCGGCGAGGTAGGCGTCCTCGACCTTGCGCCGCTCGAACGACTGCTGCGTCGAGTTGAGGAACCCGGCGCGCACGCCCAGCGCGGACAGCGCGTCGACCTGGTCCTGCATGAGGGCGATGAGGGGCGAGACGACGACGCCGGTGCCCTGCCGGACCAGCGCGGGGACCTGGTAGCAGAGGGACTTGCCGCCGCCGGTGGGCATGAGCACCAGCGCGTCGCCGCCGCGGACGACGGTGTCGATGATCTCGGCCTGCTCGCCGCGGAAGGCGTCGTACCCCCACACGGTGTGCAGCACCTCGGCCGCAGCGGCCAGGGCGGCCTCGGGCTCGAGCACCTGGGCTACCTCACGAGGGATGTCCGGCCGAGAGGGGACGGCCTCGTGCTCGGGCGGCGCGGCGTCGTAGAACGGGTCGAACGGCGGCTCCTCGTCAAGAGGCCAGTCCGGCACGTCGCCACCCCACCCGTCAGTCACGCGCACACCCTACGTGCCGCCACCGACGCCCGGATCGCGCCCTCCACAGTGGCGCGCGACCCCCGGGACCGATCCGTAGGGTGTTCCCCATGGCAACCGCACTCATCACCGGCGCCTCCGCCGGCCTCGGTCTGGAGTTCGCCTGGCAGCTGGCCACGGCCAAGCACGACGTGGTCCTCGTGGCGCGCAACGAGGAGCGCCTGACGCGACTCGCCCGGCAGCTCGAGGCCGCCGCCGGCATCCGCGCCGAGGTGCTCGTCGCCGACCTCTCCGTCCGCGCCGACGTCGAGCGCGTGGCCGACCGGCTGCGCGCCACCGAACGGCCCGTCGGCCTGCTGGTCAACAACGCGGGGTTCGGCCTGAACCAGCGGTTCGTCACCGGCGACCTCGAGGCCGAGGAGTCCGCGCTCGCGGTCATGGTCACCGCGGTGCTGGTCCTGTCCCACGCGGCCGCCGGCGCGATGGTCGAGCGCGGACGCGGCGCGATCCTCAACGTCGCATCGGTCGCCGCCCTGCTCGCGTCGGGCACGTACTCCGCGCACAAGGCCTGGGTCCGCGTGTTCACCGAGGGCCTCGCCGTCGAGCTGCGCGGCACCGGAGTCACCGCGACCGCCCTGTGCCCGGGCTTCGTGCACACCGAGTTCCACGAGCGCGGCGAGATCGACAGGTCGGCGTTCCCCGAGATCGCGTGGCTGAACGCCGAGGACGTCGTGGCCACGGCGCTTGCCGATGTGCGCCGCGGGGCGGTGATCTCGACGCCGAGCCTCCGCTACCGCACGATGTCGGCGCTCGCGCGCCTGGCCCCGCGCAGCGCCGTCCGCGCGTTCGAGCGCTACCGGCGCGCGTACCAGGGGAGCGACGTCGAGGCGACCGTCGCCGAGTAGCCTGACCGCCGTGAGCACCGACCTCTCCCCGACGCCCCGCGAGCAGCTGCTCGAGCTCATCAAGACCCTCGCGGTCGTGCACGGGAAGGTCACGCTGTCGTCCGGCCGTGAGGCCGACTACTACGTCGACCTGCGCCGCGTCACGCTGCACCACCGCGCAGCCCCGCTGATCGGCCACCTGCTGCTCGACCGGCTGGAGGAGGTCGGGCTGGGCACGGCGGAGATCGACGCGGTCGGCGGCCTGACCCTCGGGGCGGACCCCGTCGCGACGGCGCTCCTGCACGCCGCCGCCTCCCGTGGGCAGGACCTCGACGCGTTCGTCGTCCGCAAGGAGGCCAAGGCGCACGGCATGCAGCGCCGCATCGAGGGCCCGGACATCGTCGGTCGCAAGGTCGTCATCCTCGAGGACACCTCGACCACGGGCGGCTCGCCCATCGCCGCCGTCGAGGCCGCGCGCGAGGTGGGCGCCGAGGTGCTCGGCGTCGCCGTGATCGTCGACCGGGCCACGGGCGCGCAGGCCAAGATCGAGGCGCTCGGCGTGCCGTACCACTACCTGTTCAGCCTGTCAGACCTCGGCCTCGCCTGACCGTGAACGGCGTCCTGCTCGCCACCGTCGCGCTCGGCGTCGTCATCCTCGCCGTGCTCGCCTGGATGATGCAGAAGAAGCGTCAGGAGGCGTTCCAGCAGTGGGCGCTGCGCAACCGCTGGACGTACGAGGGCTCCGACCCGTCGCTGGTCCACCTCTCGGACGCCCAGCCGTTCGGTCAGGGCCGCGACAAGCGGGCGACCGAGGTGCTGCGCGGCGCCTTCGACGGTCACCAGGCCGTCTCCTTCACGTACTCGTGGACCACGGGCGACGAGAAGGACACGACGAACCACACCGCGCACGTGGTCGCGCTGGCTCTGCCCGCGTACCTGCCGACCGTCGAGGTGACCCGCGACGGCTTCGGCGCCAAGCTGGACAAGCTGTTCGGCGGCCAGGACATCCAGTTCGAGTCCGAGGCGTTCAACATGGAGTTCCGCGTCACGGCGTCCGACGCGCAGGTCGGGCACGCGATCGTGCACCCCCGCCTCATGGAGCGGCTGCTGCGCGACGGCGCTGTCACGCCGTGGCGCATCGGGGGCACGTCGATCATCTCGTGGGAGCCCGGGTCGTCGGCGCTGGAGACGTTGGCGACCCGGCTCGGCCTGCTCTCCGCGATCGTCCGCTCGATCCCGCGGCACGTCTGGCTCGACCACGGACACGACCCCCTCGACGCTACGATCGGCTGACCTGACCTACCGCTGAGAGGCCTCTMCTGTGAGCACCGGTGTCATCGTCCTGATCGTCCTCGCCGTGATCGTCGTCATCGCAGTGATCTGGGCGGTCACCACCTACAACGGCTTCGTGCGCCTGCGGAACCTGGTCCAGGAGGCCTGGCGGCAGATCGACGTCGAGCTGCACCGCCGGCACGACCTGATCCCCAACCTCGTCGAGTCGGTCAAGGGCTACGCCGCCCACGAGAAGGGCGTGTTCGAGGAGGTCGCGCGCGCTCGTGCGGCCGCCATCGGCGGCGGGTCCGGACCGGCCGAGCAGGCCGCCCAGGAGAACCAGCTGACCCAGGCGCTCGGGCGGCTCTTCGCGGTGGCCGAGGCATACCCGGTGCTGCGCGCCAGCGAGAACTTCCAGCAGCTGCAGGCCGAGCTCACCAACACCGAGGACCGCATCGCCGCGGGCCGCCGGTTCTACAACGCGAACGTCCGCGAGCTGAACACCAAGGTCGAGTCGTTCCCGTCCAACGTCATCGCCGGCGCGTTCCACGTCGAGCGCGCCGAGTACTTCGAGGCCGACGAGCCCAGCGTGCGCGCGGCGCCCGAGGTCAGCTTCTGACCTCGAGAAGGGCCTAGACCCGCTCGATCAGGTCCTGGACCGAGTCGAGGATCTCGGTCGGCCGGAACGGGAAGCTCTCGACGTCGGCCAGCCGGGTCGAGCCGGACAGCACGAGGAACGTCCGCAGCCCGGCCTCGATCCCGGAGACCACGTCGGTGTCCATCCGGTCGCCCACCATCACGGTGGTCTCCGAGTGCGCGTCGATGCGGTTGAGTGCGGACCGGATCATCATCGGGTTGGGCTTGCCGACGAAGTACGGCTGCCGCCCGGTCGCCGCGCTGATCATGGCGGCGACGGCGCCGGTGGCCGGCAGGTCGCCGTCGGCGGACGGGCCGGTCACGTCGGGGTTGGTCGCGATGAACCGTGCGCCGCCCTGGATCAGCCGGATGGCCTGCGTGATCGCCTCGAACGAGTAGGTGCGCGTCTCGCCGAGCACCACGAAGTCGGGCTGCGCGGCGGTCAGGGTGTACCCGGCCTCGTAGAGCGCGGTGGTCAGGCCGGCCTCGCCGATGACGTACGCGGAGCCGTTGGGCATCTGGTCGATCAGGAACTGCGCGGTGGCCAGCGCGGAGGTCCAGATGGCGTCCTCGGGGACGTCGATGCCGGAGGCCGACAACCGGGCGCGCAGGTCGCGCGTGGTGAAGATCGAGTTGTTGGTGAGGATGAGGAACGGCCGGTCGTTGTCGCGCAGCGCCCGGATGAACTCGGCCGCTCCGGGCAGTGCCGTGCCCTCGTGCACCAGGACGCCGTCCATGTCGGACAGCCAGGAGCGGATCTCCCGGGGGCCGTGGTGCGTCACGCGCCGAACGCCTTGCGCTCGACCTCGTCACGCTCGGACTGCTCGTCGTAGCGCTCGTCACGGCCGTCGTCGGCAGGGAGCCCGGCCTTCTCGCGGCGGCGCTTGCGCCACACCTCGATGAGCACGGGGACGACCGAGATGAAGACGACGAGGACCAGCAGCACCTCGATGTTCTTGCTGATGAACTCGATGTTCCCGAGCAGGTAGCCGAGCATCGTCACGCCGCCCGCCCACAGGACGACGCCGATGGCGTTGAACAGCGCGAAGTGCCGGTACGGCATCTTGCCGACGCCGGCCGCGACGGACGCGTACGTCCGCACGAACGGGATGAACTGCGCCACGATCAGCGTCCGGCCGCCGTACTTGTCGAAGTACGCGTAGGTCTCGTCGATGTACTTCTGCTTGAAGAACCGCGAGTCCGGCTTGCTGAACACCTTCGGGCCGAGCTTGCGCCCGATGAGGTAGCCGGTCTGGGTGCCGGCGTAGGCGGTGAGGATCAGGATCACCACCAGCTGCCAGATCGTGATGTCGATCTGGAGGTTGTCCTGCGCCACCAGCGCTCCTGCCGTGAACAGCAGCGAGTCGCCGGGCAGGATCGGGAACAGCAGGCCGACCTCGATGAAGACGATCGCCATGATGCCGAGAAGCACCCAGGTGCCGAACGAGTCGATCAGGTGCTGCGGGTCGAGGAAGTCGGGGCCCAGGGCCACGACCGGTCCGGCGGCCGAGAGTGCGGTCGTCATCATGGCGCTCAGCCTACGGGGCCGTCCGTGGGCGGCCCGAGGTCGAGATGTGGGGACCCTGTGAGCCGCCTGATCGGCAGATGCTGAACAATGGCGCCCGTGCGCGCCACCGTGAAGGACGTCGCCGCCCGGGCGGGCGTGTCGCCCAAGACCGTCTCCAACGTGATCAACGGGGTCGTGTTCGTGCGCCCGGAGACGCGTGAGCGGGTGGAGCGCGCGCTCGCGGAGCTCGACTACGTGCCGAACCTCGGCGCCCGCGGCCTGCGCAACGGACGCTACGGTCTGATCGCGCTCGCCCTGCCGGACCTGTCGACGGCCTACTCGGCCGAGCTCGCGCACCACTTCGTCGAGGAGGGCCACGCGCGGGGCTGGTCGGTCCAGATCGAGGAGACCGCAGCCGAGCCCGAGCGCGAGCGCGAGCTGCTGTCCCGGGCGCGGTCGCACCTGGTCGAGGGCCTCGTGCTCAACCCCGTGTCGCTCGAGGTCTCGGCAGTCTCCGTGCTCGCGGGTCCGCTGCCGCCGACCGTGCTGATCGGGGAGGTCGTGCAGGACCGGGCCGACCACGTGGGTGTGGACAGCGTGCGCGCGGCGCAGGACATGACGGAGCACCTGCTGGCGTCGGGTCGGCGCCGCATCGCGGTGGTCGGGTCGCCGGGACCGATCGAGACCGCGGCGGCGCGGCAGCGCACCGAGGGATACCGGCTCGCGCTCGCGGCGGCCGAGGTCGCCGCCGACCCTTCGCTCGAGATCTCCACGGCCACCTGGACCACCGACGAGGCCGTGGTCGCTACGCGCGCTTTCCTCGCGGAGCACGACATTCCTGACGCATTCTTCGCTTTCACGGACTCCATGGCCTTCGGGGTGCTGAGCGTCCTGTGGGAGCGGGGGCTGCAGGTGCCGCGGGACGTCGCCGTGGCGGGGTTCGACGACATCGTGGGGTCCCGGTACGCGGTCCCGCCGCTGACCACGGTGGCCTTCGACCTGCGCGCCTACGCCACGACCGCGCTCGACCTGCTGGGCGACCGCATCGACGACCCGGGCCGCGCCGCCCGGCAGCTCGTGATCCCGCACCGCCTGGTGGTTCGCGCCAGCACCGGCTGACGTCACGACACGCCTGACTCGCGTCGGCGTATCTGTTGCCAAACCAATTTCAACGATGTAATGCTACGAATCGGGCACGGTAATGACGCCGGACCTGCTCAGGAAGTTGTGTCTCACGAAGGAGTGAGGTCATGGCACTGCACCATCGGCCGCGCACGCTCGCGGTACCACCCACGCCCGGACAGGGCCTCACCCGCCGCCAGATGCTGGTCGGCTCGCTCGCCGCGGTCGGCGGCGTCGCCGCGGTCGGCTCGCTGGCCGGGTGCGCCCCGAACGCCTCGGCGGCGGAAGGTGTCCGCAACCTCGCCTTCTGGCACCTGCTCAGCGGCGGCGACGGAATCAACATGGCGGGGCTCGTCGACGACGTCAACGCCCTGAACCACGGTTACGAGGCCACGCAGACCGTGCTGGCCTGGGGGGCGCCGTACTACACCAAGCTGGCCATGGCGAGCGTCGGCGGCCGCTCCCCCGACACCGCGATCATGCACGCGTCACGCGTCGCCGGGTACGCACCGGGCGGGCTGCTCGACCCCTGGGACCTCGACCTGCTGGCCGAGAACGGCGTGGAGGAGTCCGACTTCCTCAAGCGCGTGTGGGCCAAGGGCGGGCTGAACGGGAAGCAGTACTCCATCGCCCTCGACTCGCACCCGTTCATCATGATGTACAACCTCGACGTGGCCGAGAAGGCCGGCGTGCTGGGCTCCGACGGCCAGCTGGCCAAGATCGACAGTCCCGACCAGTTCCTCGAGGTCGCCCGGGCCATGCAGGCCGTGACCGGCAAGCACGGGCTGTCCTACGGCTACCTCGGCGACGGTGCCCAGATGTGGCGGCTGTTCTACACGCTGTACAAGCAGCACGACGCCGACTTCGACCTGTCCGGCCCGCGGGCCGAGGTCGACCAGGACGCCGCGGTCGCGTCGCTCGAGTTCATCCAGCAGCTGCTGGACGGCACGATCTGCACCCCGAGCGGCGACTACGGCACCGCGGTCTCCGAGTTCATGTCGGGGGAGAGCGGCCTGTTCTTCACCGGTGTGTGGGAGCTGCCGACGGCTAAGAACTCCGGCATCAACTTCGACGCCCAGCCGATCCCGACCCTGTTCGGCACGCCGGCGGCCTATGCCGACTCGCACGCGTTCACGCTCCCGCACCAGTCGAGCCCGAACGAGGACCAGCGGCGCGCGACGTACCGGTTCGTCTCCGACATCCTCTCCAACTCGCTGGCATGGGCCGAGGCCGGCCACATCCCGGCGTTCCAGCCGGTCGTGAAGAGCTCCGACTACCAGGCGCTGGTGCCGCAGGCGCACTACGCACCGGCCGCCGAGATCCTCAACTACGACCCGGAGGCGTGGTTCACGGGGTCGGGCAGCGACTTCCAGAACAAGTTMGCCGAGACCGTCCAGAACGTCTACCTCGAGGGCGCGGACCCGGCGGAGGGCTTCAACGCCTTCGTCGATCGCGTCAACGTCCAGCTCTCCAAGCCGAACCCCGTCTGAGCGGAAGGAGTCGAACATGTCCACCGCAGCACTCAGCGCGGCCGCCCGCACGCGCGCAGATGCGGACCAGGTCCGGGCCGGCGAGCGTTCGGCGCGTAACCGGAGCAACCGCATCGGCTGGGCGTTCGTGGCGCCCTTCGTCATCGTCTTCGCGATGTTCCTCATCTGGCCGCTGATCCACGGCTTCTACCTCAGCTTCACCGGCGAGAGCATCACGGGCGCCAACGGCGAGATCATCGGCTTCGCCAACTACGCCGAGGCACTGCAAGACCCGATCATGTGGCGCTCGCTGCTCAACACGCTGTGGTTCACGGTGCTGTCGACGATCCCGCTCGTCCTCGTCGCGCTCGTCCTCGCCCTGCTCGTGCACCAGGGGCTGCCTGGCCAGTGGCTGTGGCGGCTCTCGTTCTTCATGCCGTTCCTGCTCGCGTCGACCGTCGCCGCGCAGATCTGGATCTGGATGTACAACCCGCAACTAGGGCTCGTGAACTACATGCTGGGCGCCTTCGGGGTCGATCCCGTGGCGTGGCTCCAGGATCCGACGTGGGCGATGTTCGCCGTCGTCGTCATGACCACGTGGTGGACCGTCGGGTTCAACTTCCTGCTCTACCTGACCGCGCTGCAGAACATCCCGGAGCAGCAGTACGAGGCGTCCGCGCTCGACGGGGCCGGGCGATGGCGCCAGCTGCGGTCGATCACCGTCCCGCAGCTGGGCCAGGTCACCGTGCTCATCGCGATGCTGCAGATCCTGGCCTCGCTCAAGGTCTTCGACCAGATCTACGTCATGACCCAAGGCGGTCCCGCCGGCGTCACCCGGCCGGTCGTCATGTACATCTTCGAGACCGGGTTCACCGGCTACCGGTTCGGGTACGCGTCGGCCATCGCGTACATCTTCTTCGCCCTCATCGTCATCATCTCGGTCGGCCAGGTCCGACTGACGTCCCGCAGGAGCGCCTGATGACCGCCATCGCCACCGAGCCCACCACCCAGCCCCCCGTCCACCACCCGCGCGGCCGGTTCGCCGAGCGCGCCGGCCTGAGGATCGGGGAGCGGTTCGCCAGCCCGGGCCGCATCGGGGCCCTCATCGCGCTCGTCGTGCTCGCCGTGCTCTGGCTCCTGCCGTTCCTGTGGGCTGTCGTCACCTCGTTCAAGTCCGAGACGGATGCGTCCTCGACGCCCGTGTCGTTCTTCCCGAAGAGCGGCTTCACCACAGACGCCTACTCGAGCGTGCTGAGCCAGGGGAACATCCCGCTCTGGACCTGGAACAGCCTGGTGACCGCCACGGCCATCACGGTCATCACGCTCGTGGTGTCGGCGCTCGCCGCCTACGGCTTCTCGCGGCTCGACTTCGCCGGCCGGCGCTGGCTGTTCTGGGGGATGATCGCGTCGATCATCATCCCGCCGCAGGTGCTCATCGTCCCGCTGTTCTACGAGATGCTCACGCTCAACCTCGTCGACACGTACTGGGCCATCATCCTGCCTCAGGTCGTCCACCCGGCCATGGTGTTCATCCTCAAGAAGTTCTTCGACCAGGTGCCGATCGAGCTCGAGGACGCAGCCCGGATCGACGGTGCCGGGCGCCTGCGGGTGTTCTGGTCGATCGTGCTGCCCCTGTCGCGACCGATCCTCGCGGCCGTCTCGATCTTCGTGTTCATCGGGGCGTGGAACAACTTCCTGTGGCCGTTCATCGCGACCAGCGACTCATCGCTCATGACGATGCCCGTCGGGCTGCAGACCGTGAAGAGCGCCTACGGCCTGCAGTACGCGCAGGTCATGGCCTCGGCCGTGCTGGCGGCGATCCCGCTGGTGGTCGTCTTCCTCTTCTTCCAGCGCCAGATCATCAAGGGTTTCGCCACGACCGGCTTCGGCGGTCAGTGATGTCGAGGGCACGTGTCACGCTCGACCGCGACTTCGTCGTCGGGGAGGTGCCCCGACGGATCTTCGGGTCGTTCGTCGAGCACATGGGTCGGTGTGTCTACACCGGCATCTACGAGCCCGGCCACGCGACCGCCGACGAGCAGGGCTTCCGCCGCGACGTCCTGGACCTGGTCAAGGAGCTGGGCGCCACCGTCATCCGTTACCCCGGCGGCAACTTCGTCTCCGGGTACGCGTGGGAGGACGGCGTCGGCCCCGACAGGCCGCGTCGTCTGGACGGCGCCTGGCACACGGTCGAGAGCAACGCGTTCGGCCTGCACGAGTTCATCGACTGGTCCCGCGTGGCCGGGGTCGAGGTCATGGAGGCCGTGAACCTGGGCACCCGGGGCGTCGAGGAGGCGCGCGCGCTCGTCGAGTACGCCAACCACCCCGGCGGCACCGAGCTGTCGGACCGTCGGCGCAAGAACGGGCACGACGACCCGTTCAACATCACGCTGTGGTGCCTGGGCAACGAGATGGACGGCCCGTGGCAGATGGGCGCCAAGACGGCCGACGAGTACGGCCGGCTGGCGGTCGAGGCGGCCAAGGCCATGCGGCTGGTGGACCCGAGCATCGAGCTGGTCGCCTGCGGCTCGTCGAGCTCGGCCATGCCGACGTTCGGCGCGTGGGAGCAGACGGTGCTCGGGCACACCTACGACCAGGTCGACTACGTCTCGCTGCACGCCTACTACCAGGAGCTCGACGGGGACCACGCGAGCTTCCTGGCCAGCGCGGTCGACATGGACTACTTCATCGAGTCGGTGGTCTCCACCGCCGATGCGGTGCGGGCGAAGGGGAAGCACAAGAAGCACATCAACCTCTCGTTCGACGAGTGGAACGTCTGGTACCAGTCCGGCAGGGACACCGAGGACCAGCCGCACGTCATCGAGAAGGCCGGCGTGTGGAAGGAGCACCCGCGGATCATCGAGGACGAGTACTCGGTGACCGACGCGGTGGTCGTCGGCACCCTGCTCAACTCGCTGCTGCGGCACGGCGACCGCGTGCGGATCGCCAACCAGGCCCAGCTGGTCAACGTCATCGCGCCCATCCGCTCCGAGGAGGGCGGACCCGCGTGGCGGCAGTCGATCTTCTGGCCGTTCGCCCGCACGGCGGCCTTGGCTCGCGGGGTCGTCCTGCGGACCGCCGTCACCTCCGACCGGTACGAGACGGCGAAGTTCGACGACGTGGACCTGGTCGACGTCTCGGCCACGTGGGACGAGGAGAACGGGCGGGTCGCGCTCTTCCTGGCCCACCGGGGGCTCGACGAGGACGCCGAGGTCGCGGTCGACCTGCGCGGCTGGGCGGCCGGACGGGTCACGCGCGCCGAGGTGCTGACCACGCCCGAGGGGGGTGACCGGCACACCACGAACGCGCAGGACGCGCAGGACCGCGTGGGTCTGGTCCGGCTCGACGGCGTGCACGCCGACGACGGCACCGTGAGCCTGCGGCTGCCTCCCCTGAGCTGGGCGGTCGTGGAGCTGGAGGTCACGCTGGCCTGAGCCGTTACCGTGGCGCCCGTGGACGAGGAGCGCGCGGAGGTCGGGGTCGGGCCGTGGGACGGTCCGTGGCCTGCCGACGAACGCTACGACCCCCACCTGCTGGCGCACGGCGACCGGCGCAACGTCGTCGACGGCTACCGGTACTGGACGCTCGAGGCGATCGTCGCCGACCTGGACACCCGTCGGCACCCGTTCCACGTCGCCATCGAGAACTGGGCGCACGACATGAACATCGGCTCGGTGGTCCGCACGGCCAACGCCTTCCTGGCGGCCGAGGTGCACATCGTCGGCAACCGTCGCTGGAACCGCCGCGGCGCGATGGTCACCGACCGGTACCAGCACGTCCGCCACCACCCGTCCGTCGACGACCTGCTGGCCTGGGCCGCCGACGAGGGGCTGCCAGTGCTGGGCGTCGACAACCTGCCCGGCTCCGTCGCGCTCGAGGGGTACACGCTCCCGCGCGCGTGCGTGCTGCTGTTCGGTCAGGAGTCGGTCGGGCTGTCCGACGCGGCACGCGCGGCCGCCGTGGACGTCCTGCACATCGCGCAGTTCGGCTCGACCCGCTCGATCAACGCCGGTGCGGCGGCCGCGATCGCGATGCACGCGTGGATCTCGCGGCACGCAGCACCGGCCGTCCAGGGGTAGAACGTCCCGGACGGCGCGCGCCGCCGACGTGCCAGAATCGAGGTGATACCCCTCCCACGACACGCAGGAGATGCTGCAGATGGCCATCGCCACCCCCGAGGTGTACGCCGAGATGATCGACCGCGCGAAGGCGGGCAAGTTCGCCTACCCGGCCGTGAACGTCACCTCGTCCCAGAGCGTCACCGCCGCGCTGCAGGGCTTCGCCGAGGCGGAGTCCGACGGGATCATTCAGGTCTCCGTCGGCGGCGCCGAGTACGCGGCCGGCTCGACCGTCAAGGACCGCATCGCCGGCTCGCTCGCCCTCGCGGCGTACGCGGCAGAGGTGGCCAAGGGCTACCCGATCACCGTCGCGCTGCACACGGACCACTGCGCCAAGCAGAACCTCGACTCCTGGGTGCGCCCGCTGCTGGCGCTCGAGATCGAGCAGGTCAAGGCGGGCAAGCTCCCGACGTTCCAGTCGCACATGTGGGACGGCTCGTCGGTCCCGCTGGACGAGAACCTGGTCATCGCCGAGGAACTCCTCGAGCTCTCCGTCGCGGCCCGCACCATCCTCGAGATCGAGGTCGGCGTGGTCGGTGGCGAGGAGGACGGCCACACGGCCGAGATCAACGACAAGCTGTACACGACCGTCGAGGACGGCCTGGCCACGGTCAAGGCGCTCGGCGCGGGCGAGCGGGGCCGCTACCTGACGGCCCTCACGTTCGGCAACGTGCACGGCGTCTACAAGCCCGGCGCGGTCAAGCTGCGCCCGTCGATCCTCGCGGACATCCAGAAGGCCGTCGGCGACGCGATCGGCGTCGAGAACCCGTTCGACCTGGTGTTCCACGGCGGCTCGGGCTCGACCGAGGCCGAGATCTCCGAGGCCGTGGACAACGGCGTCATCAAGATGAACATCGACACGGACACGCAGTACGCGTTCAGCCGTCCGGTGGCGGACCACTTCTTCCGCAACTACGACGGCGTGCTCAAGGTGGACGGCGAGGTGGGCAACAAGAAGGCCTACGACCCGCGCGCCTGGGGCAAGCTCGCCGAGGCCGGCATGGCACAGCGCCTGGTCGAGGCCGCCCAGCAGCTCCGCTCGGCCGGGCACACGCTCGGCGCCTGACCTCTGCTGACGAGAAGGGCCCCGGACGATGTCCGGGGCCCTTCCTCAGCTCTGGCCGTCGCTCACCGGTTGGAACTCCGACTCGTCGCCCTCGACGACGTCGAGCAGCTCACCGATGCGGGTCACCTCGAGCAGGAACCGCACGGTCGGCGGCACCCGCAGCAGGCGGACCCGGTGCTGGGACCGGATGGACAGGCGCGCGAGGAAGGCGACGCCGGACGAATCCATGAACGTGACGTGGTGGGCGTCGACCTCGATGGGGAGGCCTACCTGCTCGGCCTCCGCGGTCGCTTCCTGAAGCTCGGCGCCGAGATCGGCGTCGACCTCGCCCGAGAGCACGATGCGCGTGGCGTCCGTGCCCACGATGACGTGGACGGCTCCTGGCTCGCCGACGATCCCCGCGCCCTGGTCGGCCTGCGAGACGTCCGCAGGCCCGTCAGGGATCGTGCTGTTACCGTCGCGCACGGCACTCCCTTTCGCTGACACTCGCACAATGTGAGTGGCCGGTTTCTCGACGACTCCCTGTCCGGAACGCTAGACGATCGGAGGTGGTAGCGGTCAACTCCCACGCTGCGCCTTTCCCCGATCGCGACCTCGCCGACGTGCGGGACCGCGCCCTGCGGGCCACGTCGGTGCCGATCGCCCTGCTGGATGCGTCCGAACCCGACATGCCCGTCGTGTGGGTGAACGACGCCTTCGAGAGAGTCACAGGGTACGGCCTGGAGGAAGCGCGGCGGCGTCACCCAGGCGCCGTCGGCGAGAACGCCCCCCAGCAGCCCGAGCTCGACCGGATGCTGGAGGCGATCCGGACGCAGCAGCCGGTCGCCCAGGTGGTCACCCTGCGACGGGCCGACGGGTCGACGTTCACCTGCCGGGCGACGCTCGCGCCCGTGCCTGCCGGCCCGGACGGTGTGGTCACGCACTGGGTCGCGGCGCTGCAGGACCTCACGGAGCAGATCTCCCACGACGCCGAGCAGGCTGCGCTGGTCGAGGCGGAGCGGCGCGAGCGGCGCAGCCTCGGGCTCATCGCCCAGGTGTCCGACCTGCTGATGGACGTGGACGACCCGCACGCCCTGCGCGAGATCGCGACGATGCTGCGGCGGTCCGTGGTCGGGTGGGCGGCCTTCTACCTCAACGACGGTGGCCTGCGGGCGGCCGACGGGATCGACGCCGCTCACCCGGCGACCGGCAAGGGTGCCCGGCACGGCGAGGGGCCGGTGGTGCAGGACCTGCGTCCCGACGCCGTGCAACAGCTGCTCGACGCCGAGGTCGACCGGCCCGTCGAGCTCGAGCTCAGCGGCCCCTACGGCCTCGGCAGCGCGTCGGCGTGGCTCACCCAGGAGGCCGACCGGGCGCTCGGCGGCTCGGAGACCGACGAGGACCGCCGCGTGCTCGTCTTCCCCCTGCCCGGCCGCCGTCGGGTGCTGGGCGTGCTGGCGGTGCACGCCCACGACGGCGTCGGCCTGCGAGACCTCGAGCCGTCGGCGCGGACCGTCCTCGAGCTCACCGCCCGCCGCGTCGGCCTCGTCATCGACAACGCGCGGCTCTACGACCGCGAGCACAGGCTGGCCGAGACGCTGCAGCGCGCGATGCTGCCCGAGCAGGCCGAGGTCGACGGCCTCGACGTGTGGACGTACTACGCGCCCAACTCGGAGAACGCGCAGGTGGGCGGCGACTGGTACGACGTGCTGCAGGTGAGCACGGACGTGGTCGGCGTCGTCATCGGAGACGTGGTCGGGCACGACGTCGAGGCCGCCGCGTCCATGGGCCAGCTGCGCTCGGTGGTCCGCTCGTACATGTTCGACATCACCACGCCCGGGCCGGTGCTCGAGCGGGTCGACCAGCTGGTCGCGGGCATGCGGGTGCCGCGCCCGGCGGGGCTGGTCCTGTCCACCCTGACGCGCAGCGCCGAGGCCTGGCAGCTGCAGTACTCGCGCGCGGGCCACCTGCCGGCGCTGCACGTGCGCGGCGGCAAGGTCACCCAGCTGGCCGCGGCCGGCGGCCCCCTCATCGGGTTCGGGGGCGGGGGCCGGGCCACCGCCACGGTCGACCTCGAGCCCGGCGACGTCGTCCTGTACTACACCGACGGGCTCATCGAGCGGCGAGACCGTGGGCTGCGCGAAGGGCTGGCGGCTCTGTCGAGCGTCGCCGCGGCCGTCACGGCGCGGGACGCCGCAGGGGTCGGCGAGGAGCTGCTCTCCCGGCTCGCGGACCACCCCGAGGACGACGTCGCGGTGGTCGTCGTGCGCGTGCCCTCACCGTCGGACGCCTCCGAGCGCACACGCAGCCCGCGCCGGCGGCGGTGGTCGCTGCCCAGCGAGGCGGCGTCCATCGGCCGCGCGCGGCACGCCGTGGTGCGCACCTGCCAGGCGTGGGGCCTCGAGGACTCCGCGAGCGCCGAGCTCGTCGTGTCCGAGCTGGTGGCCAACGCGGTGCTGCACGGCTTCGGGCACGTGTCGCTGCAGCTCTACGACACGGGCGACGGCCTGCGCATCGAGGTCGAGGACGGCAACCCCGCGCCGCCCGTCACCACCGACGGCCACCCCGGGCGCGTGGGCGGGTTCGGGATGCAGATCGTCGAGCGGCTCGCCGACTGGGGCTGGCGGCAGTCGCGCGGCGGCAAGCTCGTGTGGGCGAAGGTGCGCCCGGGGCCGCTGCCCTAGTCCCGCTCAGGCGGGAGCCGGGGCCTCGGGGCGGCGGAATCCGGACTGGCTGACGCCGGACTCGCAGTGGTGCTCCGCGTCGATGCGGAACAGCTCGAGCGCACCGCAGATCTCGATGACGAACAGGTCGCGCGGGTCCGCGCCACGCAGCACGGTCGCGCCGCCGCGCTTGCGGCCCGCGTCGGCCAGCGAGATGAGGAACGCCGCCCCCGTGGAGTCCATGAACGTCACCCCGCACATGTCGATGACCAGGAGCTGGCGGCGCAGGCCGACGACGCGGGCGGCGATCTCCGGGAACTGGTCGCGCTCGGCAAGGTCGAGGTCGCCCGCGACGGTGAGCGTGGTCGTCGTCGGGGACGTCGAGATCTCGATCATGGCCCGCCCTGTCTGGTGAGGGGGTGTGCTTGCCGAACAGTGGTCCAGGTCGGCGCATCGACTGTAGCCGCGCCGGTGACGGCGTGCACACTGGGCGCATGAGCCACGAGAACCTCCTGGACGGACCCGCGCCGACGCTCCTGCCCGTCGACGGCCCCGACGCCGACGCCCGAGCCGCGCTGACCAGCGGCTCGTCGCCGCGTGACGCGGTGCCGGCCGCCCCCGCCTCGTCGCTGCTGTGGGCCCTCCTCGCCGAGGGTGCGCTCTCCGACGAGGGCGACCCGGTCGCCGCCTACGCCTACGCGCGCACCGGGTACCACCGAGGGCTCGACGCACTGCGGCGCGCCGGCTGGCACGGCCGCGGACCCATCCCGGTCTCGCACGGCCCGAACCAGGGGTTCCTGCGGGCGCTGCTGGCGCTCGCGGAGGCCGCCGAGGCCATCGGCGAGTCCGAGGAGGCCGAGCGCTGCGAGAAGTTCCTGGTGGACAGCGGCACGTCCGGCGAGGAAGTGGCCGAGCTGCGCTGAGACATGACCATCTCTTGACGGTCCGATACCCTCTGTGAGTACTGGGTCACTGCCGCCCGGTGCAGGGAGCCCGCGCAGTCCCGGCACACACGTGCGCACCGTAGGCAGGGTGAAAGTGGTGATCTAGATGCCGGCCGTCGTGGTGCTCGGTGCCCAGTGGGGCGACGAGGGCAAGGGCAAGGCGACCGACCAGCTCGGCTCGCGGACCGACTACGTCGTGAAGTTCAACGGCGGGAACAACGCGGGCCACACCGTCGTCATCGGCGGGGAGAAGTACGCCCTGCACCTGCTGCCGTCGGGCATCCTCTCGCCGGGGGTCGTGCCGGTCATCGGCAACGGCGTGGTCGTCGACATCGACGTGCTGTTCGAGGAGATCGACGCGCTCGAGGTGCGTGGCGTCGACACCTCCGCCCTGCGGGTCTCGTCGGCCGCGCACGTCATCGCCCCGTACAACCGCACGCTCGACAAGGTCACCGAGCGGTTCCTGGGCAAGCGCCGGATCGGCACCACCGGGCGCGGCATCGGCCCCGCGTACTCCGACAAGATCAACCGCGTCGGCATCCGCATCCAGGACCTCTTCGACGAGAAGATCCTGCGCGAGAAGGTCGAGGGCGCGCTCGACCAGAAGAACCACCTGCTGGTGAAGGTCTACAACCGCCGGGCGATCACCGTCGAGGAGACGGTCGAGGACCTGCTGCGCCACGCCGACCGCCTGCAGCCGCTGGTCGCGGACACCCCGCTGCTGCTCAACACGGCGCTGGACGAGGGCAAGACGCTCGTCTTCGAGGCCGGCCAGGCCACGATGCTCGACGTCGACCACGGCACGTACCCGTTCGTCACGTCGTCGTCTGCCACGGCGGGCGGCGCGTGCACCGGCTCGGGCGTGGGGCCGACGAGGATCGACCGCGTGGTCGCCGTTGCCAAGGCGTACACGACCCGAGTGGGTGAGGGCCCGTTCCCCACCGAGCTGCTGGACGACGACGGCGAGTGGCTGCGCCAGACCGGCGGCGAGTTTGGCACGACCACCGGGCGGCCGCGGCGCACCGGCTGGTACGACGCCGTCGTGGTCCGCTACGCCGCCCGCGTCAACGGGCTCACGGACCTCGTCGTCACCAAGCTCGACGTGCTCACGGGCCGCGACACCATCCCCGTGGCCGTGGCGTACGACGTGAACGGTCGCCGGTTCGACGAGATGCCGTACGACCAGTCGGACTTCCACCACGCGACGCCGATCTACGAGTACCTGCCCGGCTGGTCCGAGGACATCTCGGGCGCGCGGGAGTTCGACGACCTGCCGGTCAACGCGCAGCGCTACCTGCAGCGGCTCGAGGAGATCTCCGGCGTCCGCATCTCATCCATCGGCGTGGGTCCCGGCCGCGAGGCCACGATCGTCCGGCACGAGCTGCTCAGCTGACGTCGGGGTCGCCCTGGACGCGGGCGTGCAGGTGCATGTCGTGCCAGCCGTCCGCGTGCAGGGCCGTCCCCCGCTTGGTGCCCTCGAGCCGGAAGCCGGCGCGGGTGGCCACCGCGCACGACGACGGGTTCCCGGTCGAGTGGTCGACCTCGATCCGGTGCACCGCGGCGACGTCGAACGCCCAGGCGGCGACGGTGCGCAGCGCAGTCGTCGCGACCCCGCGGCCTCGGGCGACCGGCAGCACCCAGTACGAGACCTCCGAGACGCCGTCGCCGTGCTCGAACTTCCGCAGGCTGATCTGGCCCACGGGGGCGTCGTCGAGCGTGACGGCCCATCCCGCGCCCGTCTCGGTCTGCCAGCGGTCCGTCCACTGGGCAACCCACGCGTCGGCTTCCTCGGGGCTCATCGACCGGTCGTGCCAGCGCCGGATGCCGGGGTCCGCGTAGGCGGTCACCACCGCGCCGGCGTCGTCGGCGCGCCAGGGCCGCAGGACCAGCCCGTCGACCGACAGGACGGGTTGGGGGTGCCGGCTGATGCTGCCGGGCGTGATCGCGGGCGGGGTCAGCCGGGGCACGTGCCCAGTATGTCGGGGTCAGACCGTGGCGGTGAGGGGAGGCAGCGCTTCTTCCTGGACCGGCTCGTCGACGACCTCGGGCAGCTCGAACTCGGCGAGCATGCGCTGGCGCACGACGGCGATCGGGTAGGCGACCGCCGCGACGCAGACCACGGTCGCCCCGAGGAAGACCGCGGGCAGCCCCCACTGCTCCGCGACGAACCCGCCGAGCAGCGCGCCGAGCGGCATGAGCCCGTAGCCGAGGGTCCGGCTGGCTCCCCCGACGCGGCCGAGCATCCCGGGGGCGACCATGCGCTGGCGCATCGACTGCGAGATGACGTTGCCGTTGGTGTTGAGGAACCCCAGGAAGAACAGGGAGGCCGCGATGGCGGGCACCGTCGGGACCAGGACGGGGACCAGCATGAGCAGCGCGTCGAGGGTCCAGCAGCCCAGCAGCAGCCGGACCTCCGGGATCCGGCGGCCCAGCGGCTCGGCGGCGATCGAGCCCAGCACGGCGCCGACCGCGAGGACGGCGATGACCAGCGGGTAGTGCGCGGGCTCGAGGCCGACTCGCGAGCCGGGCCCGACCATCCAGAGCACGAAGACCGCGAAGTAGCCGGTGCTGGCCATGTTCATCACGCTGCCGGCCACCAGCAGCGGGCGCAGGACGGGGTGCCGGACCAGGAAGCCGACGCCCTCGCGGACCTCGGTGGTCGCGCGGCGCTTCTCCACCGCGGCGTGCTTGTACGACCCCGGGATGCGGGTGGCGATGAGCAGCAGCGCGAGGACGCCCAGCCCGGCCGGGACACCGAACACCCAGCCGGCGCCCAGCGCGAGCATCCCGCCGGCGATCGGACCGCCGACGAACGTGGCCATGACCTGCTGCGCGGCGAGGGTGCGACCGTTGGCAGCCTCCAGGCGGGAGCGGGGAACGATGTCCGGCACGAGGGCGGAGCCGGCGAGGTCGACGAACACGTCGGTGACCCCGTACGCCAGCACGATCACGGCGAGCGCGGCGATCGTCATGTGCCCGGTCGCGACGAGCCAGACCGCCACCCCGAGCAGGAGCGCGCGGGCGCCGAGCCCGACCACCTGCGTGTACTTGCGGTCCCGACGGTCGACGACCACCCCTGCGGCCAGCCCGAACACCAGCCACGGCAGCCAGGCGGCGGCCGTGAGCAGCGCGATCTGGCTGGGGGAGCGCGTGAGCGTCAGGGCGTACAGCGGGACGCCGGTCTGCACGATGCCGTCGCCCAGGTTGGCCAGGCCGGTGGCGGTCAGGTGCGCCGTGAAGCGCCGGCCGAGGGGCTCGCGCGTGGCGACGTCCTGGCTCATGGGTGGACTCCCGGTACGATCGAAGAGGAAACTCTGCAAAGACAACTCTGCAAAGGTATCTCTGCGAATGAGCGAGAGCAAGCCCCTGCCGTTCCGGGCGCGCGCCATCGGGCCGGAGGAGCTCAAGGCGTTGGCGCACCCCTTGCGGATGGCGATGTACGACTACCTGTCCGAGCACGGGTCGGCGACCGCCAGCCAGCTGGGTCGGCACCTGGGGGAGAGCAGCGGGCAGACCAGCTACCACCTGCGCCAGCTGGAGAAGCACGGGTTCGTCGAGGACGACCCGGCCCACGAGCGCGGCCGCGACCGCTGGTGGCGTGCGGTCGGGTACAGCCTCGACGGGCGCGACATGCTCCGTGACCCGCGGACCGCCGACGCCGCGAACGCGCTGCTGCAGGGGGTGGTCGCCGAACGCGCGCAGGTGCTGCAGCGGTGGTTGGTCGCCGGCGACACCCCGGAGTGGGAGGCCGTGTCGCTCAACGACCGCTCGACGGCGGACCTCACCGTCGGCGAGATGGACGAGCTCGTGGTCGCCGTGCAGGAGATCGTCGACGGCGCGCTCAAGCGCGCCAAGGAGCGCAAGGCGGCCGGCGACACCGCGGGCCGTCGGCGCGTGCGCATCTATTTCGACGCGCTCCCGCTGCCGCTCGACGACGCGTGAGCGCGGGCCGGTAGGCTCCCGGCACGTGAAGATCCTCGTCGTCGGCACCGGTGCCCGTGAGCACGCGCTGGTGCGTGCGCTGTCCCTCGACCCCGCGGTCACCGCGCTGCACGCGGCGCCCGGCAACCCCGGCATCGGGGTGCTCGCCACGCTGCACGCGGTCGACCAGCTGGACGGTGCCGCGGTCGCCGCGCTCGCGACGTCGCTGGAAGCCGACCTCGTCGTCGTCGGCCCCGAGGCCCCCCTGGTCGCGGGCGTCGCCGACGCGGTGCGGGCCGTCGGCATCCCGGTGTTCGGCCCGTCCGCCGCGGGCGCCCGGCTCGAGGGCTCGAAGGCCTTCGCCAAGGAGGTCATGGCCGCCGCGGACGTCCCGACGGCCGAGCCGCGGGTGGCGACGACCCTGGCGGAGGCGGAGGCCGCCCTCGACGCGTTCGGTGCCCCCTACGTGGTCAAGGACGACGGGCTCGCGGCGGGCAAGGGCGTCGTCGTGACCGACGACCGCGCCGAGGCCCTCGCCCACGCGGCCGCCTGCCTGGCCAAGCCGGACGGCCGCATCGTCATCGAGGACTACCTCGACGGCCCGGAGATCTCGCTCTTCGTTCTCTCGGACGGCGCCGACGTCGTGCCGCTGGTGCCCGCGCAGGACTTCAAGCGCGCGCTCGACGGCGACGAGGGCCCCAACACCGGCGGCATGGGCGCGTACTCGCCGTTGCCGTGGGCGCCGGCCGACCTGGTCGACGAGGTGGTCGAGCGCGTGGCCCGCCCCACGATCCTCGAGATGTCGCGGCGCGGCACGCCGTTCTCCGGCGTCCTCTACGTCGGGCTCGCGCTCACGTCGAAGGGGCTGCGGGTGGTCGAGTTCAACGCCCGGTTCGGCGACCCCGAGACCCAGGTGGTCCTCGCGCGGCTCGCGACGCCGCTGGCCGGCGTGCTGCTCGCCTCGGCCGTCGGCACGCTCGGCGCGCTGCCGCCGCTGGAGTGGCGCGACGACGCCGCCGTGACCGTCGTCATCGCGTCCGGCGGCTACCCGGGCGCGGTCCGCTCGGGCGACCCGATCACGGGGATCGAGGACGCCGAGGAGCTGCCCGGCGTGCACGTCCTGCACGCCGGCACGGCCCTGCAGCTCAACGCCCCCGGCGACGACGACGACGCGATCGACGGCGCGCACCTCGTGTCCGCCGGTGGCCGGGTGCTCTCCGTGGTCGGGGTCGGCCCGAACCTGGCCGCCGCCCGTGCCGCGGCGTACGCGGGGGTCGACCAGATCGGGCTGCCCGGGTCGCACCACCGCTCGGACATCGCGGCGGCCGTCGCCGACCTCTAGCCGGTCAGGCCGCGCACCACGAGCAGGGAGTCGGTCATGGGTGCCATCATCGCGGGATGGCCACCACCACGTTCGTGTACGGCGACGGCACCTGGGGCGGGGACGCCACTGTGACCCCCAGCCTCAGCATCGAGGTCCAGGACGGTGACATCGCGACCGTCGACTACCGCCCGGCTCCCGACGGCCTCGGCCGGTTCTACCTCGGGTTCCAGCCGCGGGACTTCTTCGACGACCCGACCGAGAGCGAGCCGGTCGACCTCGCCGCGGAGGCCGAGGCGTTCGCCGAGTGGGCGCTGCTGGTCGGCGCCGTCGACGTCGAGGCCAAGCACGTGCGCCGCCTGCTGGCCGAGGCGCACGTGGACGAGCCGGAGGACACGTTCGTCGAGGAGACCGTCGAGCGGCTGGTGCGTCTGGTCGGCCTGCCCGTCCCAGAGGGTCTCGAGGGTGGGGACGATCTCGTCTGATCCGGCACACTTAGCGCCGTGACTGCTGTGATCCCCGGCTGGACCCACACCTACTCGGGCAAGGTCCGCGACCTGTACGTCCCCGAGGGCCCCATGACCTCGCTGGGTGACGTCGTGCTCGTCGTCGCCAGCGACCGCGTCTCGGCGTACGACCACGTGCTCAGCCCGGGGATCCCCGGCAAGGGTGTCGTGCTCACACAGCTCAGCCTGTGGTGGTTCGAGCAGCTCGCGGACCTGGTGCCCAACCATGTGGTGTCGACGGACGTGCCGCCGGAGGTCGCCGGGCGCGCCATGATCTGCCGCCGCCTGGAGATGTTCCCGGTCGAGTGCGTCGCGCGCGGCTACCTCACGGGGTCCGGCCTCGCGGAGTACCGGGTCTCGGGGTCGGTGACCGGGATCGCGCTGCCCGACGGGCTGGTCGACGGCTCGCGGCTGCCGGAGCCGATCTTCACGCCGGCGACCAAGGCCGAGCTGGGGGAGCACGACGAGAACGTGCCGTTCTCCACCGTCGTCGACCAGATCGGTTCGGCCTCAGCAGAGGCGCTGCGGTCCCTCACGCTCGCGGTCTACGCCCGGGCCGAGGGCATCGCGCGGGAGCGCGGCGTCATCCTGGCCGACACCAAGCTCGAGTTCGGCACCGACCCGACCACGGGCGCGATCACGCTCGGCGACGAGGTGCTGACCCCGGACTCGTCCCGGTTCTGGCCCGCCGACCTCTGGCAGCCGGGCCGCGCGCAGCCCAGCTTCGACAAGCAGTTCGTGCGCGACTGGCTCACGTCGGACGCGTCGGGGTGGGACCGTGCGGCCGACACGCCGCCGCCGACCCTGCCCGCGGACGTCGTCGAGCGCACCCGGGACCGCTACCTCGAGGCGTACGAGCGCCTGACCGGGAGCGCGTTGTCGATGTGACCTTTCGCTCACCGCGGTCGGCGGGGAGGTCGTCGGGCAGAGGTTAGGCTTACCTCATTCGTCCTCCGACCGAAGGGGAGCACTCCCGTGCGCATCGCGCGCCTCACGGCCCTCGTGGCCACCGCGACGGCCGTCGCCCTCACCCTCACCGCGTGCGGCGGCTCGGCTGACGATGCCGGCTCCACGCCGTCGGCGACGGACTCGACCGACAACGCCTATCCGGTCTCGATCGACTCCGCCCTCGGCAGCGCGGAGATCGCCGCGAAGCCCGAGCGCGTGGTGACGCTCGGGTGGGGTGCCGCGGACATCGCGTTCTCGCTGGGCACCACGCCTGTCGGCATCGAGTCGGACACCTGGGGCGGCGACGCCGAGGGGTACCAGCCGTGGTTCCGTGAGGCCGTCGAGAAGGCCGGCGACGAGCTGCCGACGACGATCGCGATGTACCCCGAGCTCGACGTCGACGCGGTCGTCGCACTGAACCCGGACCTGGTGCTCGCCCCGCAGTCAGGCCTCGACCAGAAGACGTTCGACCAGCTCTCGGCGTTCGTGCCGGTGGTCGCGTACCCCGGTGACGCCTGGCAGACCTCGCTCGAGGACCAGGTGACCATCGCCGCGAAGGCCCTCGGTGTCCCGGAGAAGGCGCAGCCGCTGCTCGACGAGCGGCAGGCCGCGATCGACGAGGCCGCCGCGGCGCACCCCGAGCTCGCCGGCGTCTCGTTCGCCTACGTGTACGGCGGCGACCAGCCCGGCGCCCTGTCGGTGTACCTGCCCGGAGACCCGCGCGTCGAGCTGCTCACCGGCCTGGGCATGACGCTGGCGCCCTCGGTGTCGACGCTGACCGCGTCGCCCGGCACGTTCGTCGCGACCCTCGGGCTGGAGAACGCGGACCAGCTGGACGACGCGCAGATGCTGTTCACCTGGTTCAACGACGCCGACGAGCAGGCCTCGACCGAGGCGCAGCCGCTCTGGGCGCAGATCCCCGCGTTCGCCTCCGGTGCCTACGTGCCGATGCTCGACCCGAAGCTGGGCATGGCCGTGTCCGTGGCTACGCCGCTGAGCGTGCCGTGGGCGCTCGACCAGTACCTGCCGCTGATCACCGCGGGCGCCGCGAACGTCGTCGCTCCGTAGCCTTCACCTCGTGAGCACCGCCGTTGCGCGAGCCCCGCACGCCMCCCGCGTGCGGGGCTCGCGCGCGCTCGGGCTCGGTCTCGGGCTGGTCGGCGCGATGCTCCTGCTGGCGCTGGTGGTCGGCCTGAGCATCGCCGTCGGCTCGAAGGCGGTGCCGCTCGGCGACGTGTGGTCGGCGTGGCGCCACCCCGACGGGTCGTACGACTCGGTGGTCGTCGCGTCGCGCATCCCGCGCACGGAGCTCGGGCTGCTGGTCGGCGCAGCGCTCGCGGTGGCCGGCGTCGTCATCCAGGGGCTCACGCGCAACCCGCTCGGCGACCCCGGGCTGCTCGGCGTCAACGCAGGGGCGTCGGCGTCGCTGGTCCTCGCCGTGGTGGTGCTCGGCGGCGCCGCGGGGCGGTCCGTGTGGGCCGCCGTGCCGGGTGCGCTGTTCGCGGCCGTCGCGGTGTACCTGGTCGGGTCCGGAGGCCGACGAGCCACGCCCGTGCGGCTCGTGCTGGCGGGCGCGGCCGTGTCGGCGGTGCTCGTGGCGCTCGTCGAGGCGATCACGCTGGCCAGCCCGACCGTCTTCGACACCTACCGCTACTGGGTGGTCGGCTCCCTGGCGGGCCGGCCGCCGTCGACCGTCGGGACGGTGCTCCCGTTCGTCGTCGTCGGCCTCGTGCTCTGCCTCCTGCTCGCGCGGCCGCTCAACGCGCTGGCGCTCGGCGACGAGGCCGCCACCTCCCTCGGCCTGCGTGCCGGCCGCACCCGCCTGCTCGGCGCCGCCGGCGCGACCGTGCTGTGCGCCGCCGCCGTCGCGGCCGTCGGGCCGATCGCGTTCGTCGGCCTCGCCGTGCCGCTCGTGGTGCGCGGGTTCACCGGCTCGGACCACCGCTGGCTGCTGCCGTACTGCCTGGTGCTCGGCCCGGTCCTGCTGCTGGCGGCCGACGTGCTGGGCCGCGTGGTCGCGCGCCCCGGGGAGCTGCCCGTCGGCGCGGTGACCGCGTTCGTCGGGGCGCCGTTCCTCATCGCGGCCGTGCGCCGGGGGAGGGTCGGCCTGTGACTGTGCCTGTCCGTGCTCGTCGGCCGGTGACACCGTGACCGGCGTGCTGACGGTCGGCCCTGGCGCGGAGCCCGTCGTCGCCCTTCGCTGGCACCGCCGACCCATCGTCGTCTGCGTCATCGCCCTCGTGGTCGTGCTCGTCACCATGCTGGTCACACTGGCAGCCGGGGAGCTCGGGATCTCGCTCGCGGACCTGCCGACCGTCGTCGCGGGGAACGGGACGCGGGTGCAGGAGTGGGTGCTGTGGACCAACCGGCTGCCGCGGCTGCTGGTCGGTGCGGCGGCCGGCGCGTCGTTCGCGGTCTCCGGGGCGATGTTCCAGTCGGTCACCCGCAATCCCCTGGGCAGCCCCGACGTCATCGGTCTCGGGGCCGGCGCGGCCGCGGGTGCGGCGGCGGCAGGCCTCCTGTGGCCCGGCGTGGTGCCGGTACCGGTCGGGGCGCTGATCGGCGCGGGCATCGCGATCGGGGCCGTCTATCTCGGCTCGGGCGCCGGCTTCCGCGCACCGCTGCGCATGGTGGTCGTCGGCATCGCGGTCGGGGCGATGTCGCTCGCGTTCGTGCAGCTCGCACTCGCGCGGGCCACCCGCGAGGACGCGCAGGTCATCGCCGCCTACCTCAACGGGAGCCTGGCCGCGCGGTCGTGGGCGGACGTCGTGCTCATCGTCGTCGCGCTGCTGGTGCTCCTGCCCGCCGCCCTGGTGCTCACCGGGCCGATGCAGCTGGTCGAGATGGGCGACGAGGTGGCCGTGTCGGTCGGCGTCCCCGCCGACCGGGTGCGCACGTGGGCCGTGGTCGTGGGCGTGCTGCTCACCGCCGCGGCCGTGACCGTCAGCGGGCCCATCGCGTTCGTCGCGCTCACCGCGCCGCAGATCTCGCGCCGCCTGACCCGCTCGACCGGTCCCGGCATGGTCGCGGCCGCGTGCTGCGGCGCCGCGGTGCTCGTCGTGGCGGACCTGATCGCCCAGTACGCCGTGCCCGGCGTCGTCTATCCCGTCGGGGTCGTCACCGCCGCGCTCGGCGGCGTGTACCTCGCGGTCCTGCTGGTCCGCGAGTGGAGAAGGAGTGCTGCGTGAACGGTCCGCCGCTGGAGGCGTCAGACCTGACGCTCGCCTACGACCAGCTCGTCGTCGCCACGGGCCTGTCCGTGCAGATCCCGCAGTCGTCGTTCACGGTCATCATCGGGCCGAACGGCTGCGGCAAGTCGACGCTGCTGCGCGCGCTGGGTCGCACCCTCAAGCCCCGTGCGGGGCAGGTGCTGCTCGACGGCGTGCCCATCGCGTCGCTGAAGAGCAAGGACGTCGCGCGGCGCCTCGCCCTGCTCCCGCAGAGCCCGATCGCGCCCGAGTCGATCACGGTCGGCGACCTCGTCGCCCGCGGGCGCTACCCGCACCAGGGTCTGCTCCGGCAGTGGTCCGCCGCCGACGCCCGCGCGGTCGCCGACGCCCTCGACGCCACGGAGGTGGCCGACCTGCGTGAGCGGTTCGTCTCCGAGCTCTCCGGTGGCCAGCGGCAACGGGTGTGGCTGGCCATGGCGCTCGCGCAGCAGACCGACCTGCTGCTGCTCGACGAGCCGACGACGTTCCTCGACATCGCCCACCAGTTCGAGGTCATGGACCTGTGCGCGCGCCTGCACGAGGAGGGGCGGACGCTCGTCGCCGTCCTGCACGACCTCAACCAGGCGGCCCGGTACGCCACGCATCTCATCGCGATGAAGGCCGGCGTGGTCGTCGCCGAGGGTCCGCCGTCCGAGGTAGTCACCGAGCCGCTCGTCCGCGAGGTCTTCGGGCTCGCGTGCCGCGTGGTGCCCGACCCCGAGACGGGGACGCCGATGGTGGTGCCCGCGCGCCGCGACGCGCACGTCCGGCACTAGAGGGTCATCTCCTCCAGCGCGGTCAGTGGCACCCAGCGCTCGCGGTCGCCCTGGGCCCCCACGGGTGCGAGGACGTCGGCGTCGACCAGCGGCCCGAGGTCCAGCCTGGTGAGGCCCTCGACGTCCGCCACGGGCACCTGGAAGGTCCTGAACGGCCCGAGCGGCGGCACCTCGTCGGCGGCTGATCGTCGCTCGATCCCCGCCACCAGCGACGTCTGGTCGAGCACGAACGCGGTCGCCCGCAGCTGCCCGTCCTCCGACGCCCACGCGGCCACCTTCCAGAACAGCCGCGGGATGCCGATGCCGCGGTACACCGGGTCGTCGTCGGCGAGCACCGGACCCGTGAAGACCGACAGCCGGCGCGCGTTCGCCCGCGCGTACCCCAGGACGTGGTCCTCGAGGCCCACCCACAGCAGCTCGCCCTGGTTGAAGGCCGAGGCCTGCGGGGCGGCGTTCGGATAGGCGAACGTGTCGAAGTTGGCCCGCCGCGCCACCACGAGGTCGCCCCAGACCGGGTCCCTGCGCCGGACCAGGTGCCCCCGGTCGAGGTCGTTGCGCACGTACAGCTCCGGGCCGGCCTGCTCGTCTGCAGGGACCCGCGGGTCGAGGTGCCAGTCGTCCCCCCGCTCCAGGTCCACCAGCTGCGCACCGTCGATGTTGACCGCCGTCGCGGCCGCGAGCCGGCGCTCCGGGTCGAGCAGCACGGTGAAGTGCGTCGACGGGAGCACCCGGACGCTCTGCGCCGGTACCGGCAGCGGCACCCGCGGACCGAGGAACGTGGGGTCGTATCCCGCCTCTACGGTGCTCACATGGGGACCGTATCGACTGCTCTTCTTCTCCGCTCAGCGCGGCTCGTGGGCACCGACGAGCCCGTCGACGTCCTGCTGCGAGACGGCCGGGTCGCCGCCGTCGGGCCGATGCTCTCCGCCCCAGGTGCGTCGACCGTCCCGCTCGACGGCCGGTGGCTGATGCCGGGCCTCTGGGACGCGCACGTGCACCTCACGCAATGGGCGCTGGCCCGGCGCCGACTCGACGTCTCGCCGGCCACCTCCGCCGCGCACGCTGCGTCGCTCGTCGCAGCGGCGCCCCGTCCCGTCCCCGGCACTGCGCTCGTCGGCTACGGCTTCCGCGACGGGCTCTGGCCAGACGCGCCGACAGCCGCCCTGCTCGACTCGGTCGTGGGCGACGTGCCCGTCGTCCTCGTCTCCGGCGACCTCCACTGCGCCTGGGCCTCGACCGCGGGTCTGCACTTCCTCGGTGTGCAGTCGCACCCCACCGGGCTGCTGCGCGAGTCGGAGTGGCTCCCGCTCTCGGGCGCAGTCGACCACGTCCCCGACGACGTCGCCGACGCCCTCGTCGACGACGCTTCCGCCGCGGCCGCCGCGCGCGGGGTCGTCGGCGTGGTCGACCTCGAGATCGCCGACAACGTCTCCGTCTGGCGCCGTCGCGCGGCTGCCCGACCCGGACGGCTCCGGGTGCGGGCGGGCGTCTGGGAGGAGTTCCTCGACCGCGTGGTACGTGAGGACCTGCACACCGGGGACACGATCGCCGGCCTGGTCACCCAGGGCCCGCTCAAGGTCATCACGGACGGCTCGCTGAACACGCGCACCGCCTACTGCCACGACCCCTACCCGGGGCTGACCGGCCCGAACGCCCGCGGGATCCTCGCCGTCCCGGCCTCCCGGCTGGCGCCACTGATGGCCCACGCGACCCGGCACGGCCTGCGCTGCGCCATCCACGCGATCGGCGACGCGGCCAACGCTCTGGCCCTGGACGCGTTCGCGGCGTCCGGCGCCGCCGGTTCGATCGAGCACGCGCAGCTGGTGTCCTGGGACGACGTCGCGCGGTTCGCGTCGCTCGGGGTCGTGGCGAGCGTGCAGCCCGAGCACGCGATGGACGACCGCGACGTCGCCGACCACCACTGGGCGGGCCGCACCGACCGCGCCTTCGCGTTCGGCGCCCTGCATGCCGCCGGCGTGAGGCTCGCACTCGGGTCGGATGCCCCGGTGGCCCCGCTGGACCCGTGGATCGCCGCCGATGCCGCCGTCACCCGCTCCCGCGCCGGCCGATCCCCCTGGCACCCCGAGCAGGTGCTGGACAGGCGGGTCGCGCTGGAGTCGTCGGTCGACGGCCGCGGGCTCGTCCCTGTCGTCGGCGCGCCCGCGGACCTCGTCGTCCTGGATGCCGACCCGTTGTCCGCCCCGCTGCGAGGGATGCCGGTGGCCGGGACGCTCGTCGCCGGCGAGTGGACGCACCTCTCGTTCTGAGCTCGCGTCGCATCCGCGAGGATGGGGCGATGCGTGCCGTGGTGATCGACCAGTTCGGCGTCCCTCCGACCCTGCGCGAGGTCCTGGCGCCCACCTGCCCTGCCGACGGCGTCGTCCTGCGGGTGACGGCCACCGGCGTCTGCCGCTCGGACTGGCACGGCTGGCAGGGTCACGACGACGACATCACGCTCCCGCACGTCCCGGGCCACGAGTTGGCCGGCGTGGTCGTCGAGGTCGGGCCCGGCGTCCGCTCGTGGAACGTCGGCGACGAGGTCACCGTGCCGTTCGTGTGCGCCTGCGGCACCTGCCCGGCGTGCCTGGCCGGTGAGCACCAGGTGTGTGAGAGGCAGCGGCAGCCCGGATTCACCGACGACGGCTCGTTCGCTGAGCTCGTCGCCCTCCACCACGCCGATGTGAACCTGGTCCGCCTGCCGGCCGGCATGTCACCGGTCACCGCCGCCGGGCTCGGGTGCCGGTTCGCCACCGCCTACCGCGCGTTCACCGTCCACGGTCGCCCAGGTCCCGGCGAGTGGGTCGCCGTGCACGGCTGTGGCGGGGTCGGGCTGTCCGCCGTGATGATCGCCGCGGCCGCGGGAGCCAAGGTGGTCGCGGTCGACGTCTCTCCGGCCGCGCGCTCGGCGGCGCTCGAGATGGGTGCGTCCGTGGTCCTCGACGGGTCCGGCGACGTCGGTGCCCAGGTCCACGCCGTGACCGGCGGGGGAGCCGCGGTGTCCATCGACGCCCTCGGCAGCCGGGAGACCGCTGCGGCATCGATCCTGTCGCTGCGCCGTCGCGGTCGGCACGTCCAGGTGGGCCTCCTGCTGGGTGCGGATGCCGCCCCGCCGCTCCCGATGGGTCGCGTCATCGGCTGGGAGCTCGAGATCTATGGCAGCCACGGCATGGCGGCGCACGAGTACCCCGCGATGCTCGCCCGGATCGCGTCGGGGGAGCTCGACCCGTCCCGCCTGGTCGGTCGGACGATCCCGCTGGACGACGCCCCCGCCGCGCTCGCCGCCCTGAGCGCGGGTTCTCCGGGCCCGGGCATGACGGTCATCGTTCCCTGACGAGCTCCACCCCGTCCGGCACCGGCTGCGGCGCCTCGGCCGCGGCCGCCCGCCGCCGGGCGGCTCCCCACTGCGTCAGCGCCACGCCGGCGAGGACCACCGCACCGCCGACAGGTTCGTACCAGTGCAGGCCCTCGTGCAGGACGAGCACGCCCAGCGTCGTCGACACGAGTGGGATCACGTAGGTGACGCTCGCCGTCACGGTGGCGCCGGCGATCGCGAGCACCCGCCAGAAGAGGACGTAGGCCAACCCGGTTCCGCCGAGCCCGAGCGCGAGGATAGCGAGAGCTGGCGCCGGTGCGAGAGGCCCCGCGAGCGGCGTGGACACCGCGAACGGCAAGATCAGTACCGCGCCGACGGCCAGTTGGATTGCCGGCAGGGCGACGTTGGACAGGCCGGTGCCGGTGAGCCGACGGCGGCTCCACGCGTTGCCGAGGCCGTAGCAGAACGTCGCGCCGAGCAGCATGAAGCCGCCCGCCAGGTCGATCGCACCCGAGTCCCAGACCCCGAGTAGCACCGCGATGCCGCCGAACCCGATGACCAGACCGCCGACCTGCATGCGGTCCGGCCTCTCGGCCGGGAGCAGCAGTGCGACGAATACCGCCGTGAACAGGGGCGTCGTCGCGTTCACCAACCCCGCCAGCACGGAGCTGACCCGCTGCTCCGCGAGCGCGAACAGCACGAACGGGATCGCCGTCATCACCGCGCCGACGACCACGAAGTCACCGATCGAGCGCCTCTCCACCCGCACGCGCTCACGCCGCACCACCAGGATCAGCGCGAGCATGACGAACCCGACGGCGATCCGCCCGAAGGCCACCTGCGTCGGGGCGAACGTCTGCAGCGCCGTCGCGATGAACAAGAAGCTGCATCCCCACAGCGCCGCGAGCAGCAGGTAAGGGGCGATCCAGCCGCGGCTCGAGGGTGCGGGAGAACTCATGGGCGCATCCTCTCCCGCCCCGCTGGCATCCCTGTCCACCCCTCCATGCCCATCACACCCTTCGTCAGTCGAGCCGTCGCCGCGGCATGGGGAGCCGTTACCGCTTGCGGTGCTGAGGCAGATTCCTCGGTCGATGAAGGCCGCAGATCGGGCTGTGCCCGCTTCGGACGACCGTCGCCCAGAGCAGGCGATACCTCTGTAGACGCCGCTCGGGTAGGGAGTGTGAGCCCATCTCGACATCCGGTGTGATGGGCTCGATGACTTCACGCGTTGGAGGGCGCCCGAGCGACGTCGTCGTCAGAGAGTGGTCCCGACGAGTCGCGTCAGAAGGGTGGGTCGCCGAGGTCCGCGCGCGGTGGCGGTGGTGGTCGGTGTTCGAGGGCGCTGGCGGTGATGTGGACGGGGATGGGGTGGCGGGCGTAGGTCAGCCCGTGCCGGTCGGTCCAGGTGGAGACGCCGGTGGCGGGGTTGTAGGTGACGTTCCACCAGCCTTCGGTCTTGGCTTGGTGGTGGTGCTTGCACAGGGCGTGCAGGTTCGCCTCGCAGGTCTGCGGGTCATGCCCATCGGGTGGTCGGTCGTGGTCGTAGGGGATGCGGTGGTCGATCTCGCAGCGGGTGGCGGGTTGCCGGCAGCCCGGGAAGGTGCAGGTCACGTCGCGGGCCTGGATGGTGCGGGTCAGGTCCGCGCCCGGCCGGTAGGTGTCGGTGCCCACGGAGCACACCTGCCCGGTGCGCGGGTCGGTCAGGACGCGTCGCCAGGTGCCGTCTTGGGCGAGCTCGCGGGCGACCTGGGCGGGGATCGGCCCATAGGAGCCGAGGAACCCCGGGGCGTCGTCCAGACCCAGCAGGGTGGAGGCGGCGACGGTGACCTGGACGGCGACGCGTTGCCCGTGCTTGCGGGGCAGCGGGGTGCCGTCGGGGGTGGTCTGCCGGTCCAGGATGCCGGTGAACACGTCCGTGAACGCGTCCGCCCGGCGCTGATCCACGGTCCGGGTGTCACCGTCGGTCCCGGTGTGCCCGGCCAGGGCGTCGATCGCGGTGAACGCCGCGGTCGCCTCGGCGGCGGGCAGGTAGGCGATGAGGCGGGCCATCGCGTCGGGGGCCAGGTCCAGGAACACCCCACGCCGGTCCCGTTCGGTGACGCGCCGCTTCTCGGCGAGGCCCGGGTTCAACGCGATCAGCGTGGCGCGCAGGTGCCGGGTCAGCTGCGGGGCGGTCAGGTCCCCGGCCCGGTGCACCGCGTCGGCCACCACGAGGTCCAGGTCGTGGGGGTCGATGCCGGCCCCGGCCTTGGAGACCTCGTCCAGGATCACGTCGACCTTGCGCCCCTCGATGGCACCGGCCGCCCACGCGTCCCCGACGGCGGGGTGCTGGGCGGCACCCCAGGCGCGCAGGAAGACGATCTCGGCGGCCCGTTTCGTGCACACCAGGGCGCACGCCAGCTCATCGGGCACGTGCCGCAACGCATCCGGGGTGCGCGCCCCGAGCTCGCGGGCGAACGAACCCTGCAGCGCCTGCAGCATGGTGATCGCCTGCTGCGTGGCCGCGACCGCGTTGACCAGGGCCGCCCCCGACACCTCCGCCACGGGCACCGTGGTCAGCATCGCCACCAGCTCCGCCAAGCCGACCTCGGCCAGCGGGAAGTCCTCCACCGCGCCCAGATCGATCACCCGCGCATCCCGCTCCGGCACGGGCGCAGCACCCGGGCGCCTGCCGTGCCCGGAGTCCGCCCATACCAGCGCGGGAGGGGCGGGCGGTGTCGGAGAGGGCGCGGCCGGCAACGAGGCGGGCACATCGACGGCCGTGAGAGGCAACGAAGCGGACACGCTCGCCGAGGCCGAGGCCGAGCCCGAGGCCGAGGCCGAGCCCGAGCCCAAGCCCGAGCCCGAGGCCGAGCCCGACCCCGGGGCCGAGGCCGAGGCCGAGCTCGATCCCGGGTTCGGGGCCGGGCATGGGTGAGGGGCCGGAGTCGGAGCCGTGTACGTGTGGTCGGTTCCGTACCCGGCGAGGCCGACGCGCGTGGTCTCGGCCAGAACTGCCGTCATCGTCGCCACCTCCCGCCATGCGAACTGCCCGATCCGGGCATAGAACAAATGTACGACCGACCACTGACATTCATCCCTGAAGAGCACAAACGCGGCGGCGGGCAGCGCCATTGGGCTGATCGTCATGACGTTGTGGGTGTCGCGGAACCCGAGACGGTGGGTCCCACAACGTCCGAAGCGGGTCGCCCGGGCGGCTGGTGGACCCGGGTCCGCGCCCACGTCGCGCTCGTCGTCGCCCTGTTCGCAGCGCTCGTCGCGACCCGAGGTCATGAACTCGACCCGAGCATGATCGCCGCAGCGGACGCCTTCCACATCCCTCACGGGCCACGCGCGGCCGGTCGACGGATTCGCCGAGAGCCTCGACCCTCGTGGCCACCGACTGAACGCCTGCGCAGAGGCGCCCCTCGCACTCGCTAGAATCGCCGCGACCCCCCACCGCCGCGCGAACACCTGGAGCCCTTTCGTGGGACGAGTCGTCGTCGATGTCATGCCGAAGCCCGAGATCCTCGACCCCCAGGGCAAGGCCGTCGCCGGCGCCCTGCCGCGGCTCGGGTTCGGGCAGTTCGCGTCCGTCCGCCAGGGCAAGCGGTTCGAGCTCGAGGTCGACGGGCCGGTGACCGAGGAGATTCTCGCGGCGGCTCGCGCGGCCGGAGAGCACGTGCTGTCCAACCCGGTGATCGAGGACGTGGTCGCGGTGTACGAGGACACGCAGGCATGACGCGCATCGGCGTCGTCACCTTTCCCGGCACGCTGGACGACCGCGACGCCGCGCGCGCGGTCCGCCTCGCGGGCGCCGAGGCGGTCTCCCTCTGGCACGGCGACGCCGACCTGCACGGGGTCGACGCCGTGGTGCTCCCCGGCGGCTTCTCCTACGGCGACTACCTGCGCGCGGGCGCCATCAGCCGCTTCGCGCCGGTGATGGGCGAGATCGTCGACGCCGCGCACAAGGGTCTGCCGGTCCTGGGCATCTGCAACGGCTTCCAGGTGCTCACGGAGGCCCACCTGCTCCCCGGCTCGATGATCAAGAACGACCACCTGCACTTCGTGTGCCGCGAGCAGGTCCTCTCGGTCGACAACGTCGACACGGCCTGGACCCGCGACTACACGGCGGGGGAGCACATCACGATCCCGCTGAAGAACCAGGACGGGCAGTACGTCGCCGACGAGCACACGCTCGACGAGCTCGAGGGCGAGGGCCGCGTGGTCTTCCGCTACCAGGGCTGGAACCCGAACGGCTCCCGCCGCGGGATCGCCGGCATCTCGAACGCCGCGGGCAACGTGGTCGGCCTCATGCCGCACCCCGAGCACGCGGTCGAGCAGGGCTTCGGCCCCGACGGCGCCCAGGGGCCCCGCACGGGCACCGACGGCCTGCGCTTCTTCACGTCCGTGCTGAAGGCGCTGGTCGGCTGAGTTGAGCACCACGCTCGCCCTGGTCGACTGGGACGACCCCGATGCCGCGCGCCTGCGCACCGCTCAGCAGGACGAGCTCCGGGACCTGTACGGCGAGGACGACATCGGCCACGCGATGACGGGCGAGAGCATCCTCGCGATGGTCCTGCTGCGCGTCGACGGTGAGCCCGTGGCGTGCGGCGCGATCCGCGACGCGTCCGATGAAGGGCTGGGCGACGGCGTCGGCGAGCTCAAGCGCATGTTCGTCGTCCCGGCCGCCCGCGGCCGCGGGTACTCCCGCGCGGTGCTCATGGAGCTGGAGGACATCGCGCGGCGTATAGGGCTGCGGAGGCTCGTCCTGGAGACCGGCGTCCTGCAGTCGCAGGCGATCGGCCTGTACCTGTCCGCCGGCTACCACTCGATGGACAACTTCGGCGAGTACGCGACCGAGACGGCGTCGCGCTGCTTCACCAAGGACCTCGACCGGCAGCCGCGTGAGCGTCGATCCGCACCGCGCCCCCCGATCGAGCTGGCCCGCGTCGCGTGGACCGACGAGGACGCGACGGCCCTGCGCAAGGAGATGTTCGCCGACGGCGCCATCCGCTACCCCGAGTTCGACGCGCCCGAGTCCTACGAGGCGTACGACGCCGAGACCGGTGTCGGCATGCTCTCCACGGTCGTCGCACGCATCGACGGCCGCGCGGTCGGGTGCGCCTCGCTGCGCACCACCGGCGACGGCTTCCCCCTGGGCTCGGGTGAGCTGAAGAAGGTCTGGGTGGCCGACGAAGCCCGCGGCACCGGCGTCGCCCGCGCGCTGCTCGCGGCGATCGAGGACGACGCCCGCGCGCACGGTCTGACCAGCGTCGTCCTGCAGACGGGCATCCGGCAGCCGGAGGCCGTCACGCTCTACCGCACCGCCGGCTACCGGCCCGTGCCGCCGTTCGCGCCTTACGCGGACGACTTCCTCTCGCTGTGCTTCGCGAAGGACATCTGAACGCCCGTCTCACATCGCGGGAACTTCCGACCGAACCCTGGTCAGGCCGTCGACTCGTTCTTACCTTGTGCGCGCCATCCCGAGCGACCGAGAGACCTGGCTCGTCGACGTCGCAGCAACCCCCCGGCCACCCGGGTGCGGGTGCTCCTGCCAGGACCGATGCGCCCGACGACCGGAAGACACGATGACCCTCCCTGACACGTTCCCCGTCGCTGTCGAGCTGACGGCCGCAGGCCTCCACCCCGCTGCCTGGCGCCTGCACCCGACCGACGCCTTCGCGGCACAGCACTGGGTCCGCCTCGCGCGGGCGGCCGAGAGCGCCGGTGCCACGTTCGTGATCGTCGACGACTCGGCCGCGCCGCCCGTCGAGCGCCCCGGCGCCCTCGTCGGCGGTCTGGACGCCGTGGGCGTCGCCGCCCTCCTCGGCCCGCTCACCGACCGCGTGGGCCTCGCGCCCGTCGTGCCGGTCACCTACCGCGAGCCGTTCCACGTGGGCAAGGAGATCCAGACGGTCGACCACGTCAGCCTCGGCCGCGCTGCGGTGCAGGTCGACGTGGCGGCGCCCGCGGGCGACAGCGGCGCGGGCGCCGAGGCGCTGCGGTACGACGAGCGAGTCCCGCGGGACGTGGCGGCGCTGTGGCGCGAGGCCGACGACGTGCTCGAGGTCCTCGGCCGGCTCTGGGACAGCTGGGAGGACGACGCGATCGTCCTCGACGCCGAGCACGACCGGTACATCGACCGCACCCGCGTGCACGCGATCGAGTTCAGCGGCGAGTTCTTCTCGGTGCAGGGCGCCTCGATAACGCCCCGCTCGCCGCAGGGCCGCCCGGTCGTGATCGTCCGCGGGGACGAGCCGCACGCCCGCGAGGTCGCGGCACGCCGCGCGGACGTCGTCCGGGTTGCCGACGAGGCGAACGTGCCGCTCGTGCGGGCGGCCGCGGCGGAGGCCGGACGCGAGGTGATCGTGCTGCTCGACGTGGACGTGCTGCTCGGCACGTCCGACGACCACGCCCGCGCACGCCTCGCGGCGCTCGACGCCCTCGAGCCGTGGCCCACGGACGCGATCGTGGCCGGCCCGGAGACCGCGGCGTCGACCCTGGCGGCGCTCGTCGCGAGCTCCGGCGCCGACGGGCTCACCATCCGTCCGCTGGCCCTGGCGAGCGACCTCCCGCTGCTCGGCGCCGCGATCACCCCCGTGGAGCAGAGGGCGAGCCTGCGCGACTCCCTCGGCCTGCCCCGCCCCACCAGCCGCTACGCGGCCGCTCGCTAAGGACCCCCGATGCCCAAGCAGATCCACCTCGCAGCCCACTTCCCCGGTGTCAACCACCACACGGTCTGGACCGACCCGAGCCACCACGCCGACACGCAGTCGTCGTTCGCGTCGTTCCAGCACCTGGCCGCCACCGCCGAGCGCGGGCTGTTCGACTTCGTGTTCCTCGCCGAGGGACTGCGCCTGCGCGAGCACCGCGGCCAGCTGGTCGACCAGGACGTCGTCGGCCGCCCGGACACCTACGCGGTCCTCGCCGCGCTGGCCGGCGTCACGTCGAGAGTCGGCCTCGCCGGCACCATCAACGCGACCTTCAACGACCCGTACGAGCTCGCCCGCCAGTTCGCGACGCTCGACCACCTCTCGGCGGGCCGCGCCGCGTGGAACGTCGTGACCTCGTCGGACGCCTTCCACGGCGCGAACTTCCGCCGCGGCGGCTACCTCGCCTACGAGGACCGGTACGAGCGCGCGCGCGAGGTCGTCGAGACCGCCCGTGCCCTGTGGGACGCGTGGGCGGCGGACGCGGTCGTGGCCGACGCCGCGTCGGGCGAGTTCGTCCGCCCCGGCTCGCTGAGCACGGTCCGCACGGGCGGCCGCCTGGTCGACATCGAGGCCACGCCCACGATCCCGCGCCCGCCGCAGGGTCACCCTGTCATCCTCCAGGCCGGCGACTCCGACGGCGGCCGCGAGCTGGCCGCGCAGGTGGCCGACGCGGTCTTCTCCCGGCACAGCGAGCTCGCTGACGGCCAGGCGTTCTACACCGACGTCAAGGGCCGCCTGGCGAAGTACGGCCGACGCCCCGAGGACCTGCTGATCCTGCCCGGCGCGTCGTTCGTGCTGGGCGACACCGAGGCCGACGCCGAGGAGAGGCTGCGCGCGATCCAGCTCCAGCAGGTCCGGCCCAGCGTCGCGCGCTCGTTCGTCGAGCAGGTGTGGAACCGCGACCTGTCGGAGTACGACGTCGACGGCCCGCTGCCCGCCATCGACCCGCTGGTCGACGCCCCGTCGATCACGAAGGGCCGCGCCTCGCACTTCCGCGACCCGCTGGCCATCGCCAACCAGTGGCGTGAGCTGTCCGAGGCCAAGGGCCTGTCCATCCGCGACCTGGTCATCCAGGTGATCGGCCGCCACTCGTTCGTCGGCACGCCGGAACGCGTGGCCGCCGAGATCGACCGGTACGTGCAGGAGGACGCCTCCGACGGCTTCATCCTCGTGCCGCACCTGACGCCGCACGGGCTCGACGAGTTCGTCGACCGCGTGGTCCCGCTGCTGCAGGAGCGGGGCTCGTTCCGCACGTCCTACGAGGGCTCGACCCTGCGCGAGCACCTCGGACTCCCGCCGGCCGACGCCTTCGGCCGCACCGCCGACGCCGATGTGAGGGCCAGCTGATGACGACCACGACCGAGCGTTCCGCCTTCGTCGCCGAGTGGGAGGACTGGCACGCCACGCGCGAGGCCTACTTCCGGCAGCCGCACGGCTGGGTGGCGATCACCGCGCTGCACTGGCTGTCCGGCGAGCCACGACGGCTCGCAGATGTCCCCGGGCTCTGGTCGGCGGACGGCGTCGTGCGCATCGAGGCGGTTGCCGACGAGGACCTCGTCCTCCCGGACGGCACGACCGTCGACGGCGTCGCGACGATCGACCCGGTCGAGGGTGCGCCGGGCCTGCAGCTCCGCGCGGGTGACCTCCTGCTCGAGGTCGCCCGCCGCACGGGTCACGCGATCGTCCGCGTGCACGACCCGTCCGCCCCGCAGCTGGCCGCGTTCGAGGGCATCCCGGCGTACGCGCCGTCCCAGGACTGGGTGCTGACCGGGCGGTTCGAGCCGTACGACGAGTCCCGCACGGTCACCACGGGCGCGGTCGTCGACGGCCTCGAGCACCACCACACCGCCGTCGGCACCGTGCACTTCGCGGTCGCCGGGATCCCGCAGTCGCTCATCGTCTTCGACGGGGGCGCCCGCGGCCTCAGCGTCCTGTTCCGGGATGCGACCAGCGGCGTCACCACCTACCCCGCCTCGCGCACGCTCGCGCTGGGCCCGGTGGCCGAGGACGGCACGGTGACGCTCGACCTCAACCGTGCCAGCAACCTGCCGTGCGGCCTGACGCAGTTCGCGACGTGCCCGATCCCGCCGCCGGAGAACGTCCTGACGGTCGCGGTCGAGGCCGGGGAGCAGTGGGTGCGCTAGCCCTTCGACGCGCGCAGGCGGGCGATCTCCGCGAACCGCATCCACTCGTCCTCGAGCGCGGCGGGCAGCGCGACCCAGTCGTAGAACAGCCGTCCGCTGTCGCCGGGTGACCAGACCGTGACGCCGGGCAGCGCCAGCGCCTCCGCGTGCTCGGCGCTGTCCCGGCCGAGCTTGACCACGAGGCGGTCGCCGCCGACGTGCCCGGCGAACATGGTCGAGCCGACCTTGAGGATCGGCCGGCCCATCATCTGTGCGCGTGTGGCGCCGCGCGCGACCAGGTCGTCGGCGATCGCCTCGTAGTCGCTCTCGGTCATGGACCGAGCATCCCGCGCCCCTCCGACATGCGACAGCCGCGCGGGCGTGCCTACGGTGGCCCGGCCGCCGCGGTCAGCAGCCCCGCGAGCGCGCCGCTCGAGGAGGACGCATGACGAACGAGGACCAGCAGGCCAAGGTCGCGGAGCTGATCAAGGACGCCCGGATCGCGATGCTCACCACGGTGTCGGCGGACGGCTCGCTGGTGAGCCGGCCCATGGGCGTGCAGGACGTGGACTTCGACGGGGACCTCTGGTTCTTCGCCGAGGAGGGCAGCCACAAGGTGCACGAGGTCGAGGGCGGCAGCCCCGCCAACGCGGCCTTCTCGGACTCGACGGCCTGGGTGTCGGTCTCGGGTCGCGCCGAGGTGGTCCGCGACCGCGCCAAGATCAAGGAGCTGTGGGGCACGTCGGCCGAGGCCTGGTTCCCGGACGGTCCGGAGACGCCCGGCGTGGTCCTGGTCGTGCTCCGCGGCGAGACGGCGGAGTACTGGCACGCCAAGGGCGGTCGCCTGACGACGGCGTTCAGCCTGGTGAAGGCCAAGGTCACCGGCGAGCGCTACGACGGCGGCGAGAACGAGACCGTCCGGCTCTGAGCGGTCACATCGACGCGACGAGGTTCACCAGCAGCGCGATGATCACGGTCCCGAACAGGTAGCTGAGCAGCGCGTGCCCCAGAGCGGTGCGCCGCATCGCCGACGACCCGAGGTCGGTGTCGGAGATGGCGAAGCTCATGCCGACGGTGACGGCGACGTACGCGAAGTCGGTGTACCGCGGCGCCTCCCGCATGTGGAAGTCGATCCCGCCGGCGTCGTCCGTCAGGTACATCCGCGCGTACCGCAGCGCGAACACCGTGTGGATCGCGGCCCAGGACGCGAGCACGCTGGCCAGCACCGCGATCGTCGGCAGCAGCTGACCGATCTCCCTGTCGACCAGGACGAACCCGATCCCCGCGAGCGTCACCAGCGCGGCGGCGAGGACGACCGCGTGCGCGCCGAACCTCGTCGGCTCCTCGCGGGTGGCGTGCGACGCGGTGTCCTCGGGACCCATCGACGCGATGGCCGCCCACGTCCACACGACGAACACGGCGGCCACGGTCGCCCAGCCCGCCAGAACCGCGGCGACCACCGAGGTCCAGCCGACGATGGCGGCGACGGCGACCCCGGCCAGCACGCCGACCAGCAGACGCACCAGCGACGACGAGTTGCTCACGCCGTCAGTGTTCCGCGCGGGACCGACGCGATCGGGGAGGCGTCAGCCGGCGAGTGTGTCGAGCGCCTGCGCGAGGTCGTCGATCAGGTCCGCCGGGTCCTCGAGGCCCACCGAGAGCCGGACCGTCGTCTCCGCGATGCCGACGGCCGCACGACCCTCGGGACCCAGCTTGCGGTGCGTCGTCGTCGCGGGGTGCGTGACCATCGACTTGGCGTCGCCGAGGTTGTTCGAGATGTCGACGATCCGCAGCGCGTCGAGCACGCCGAACGTGACCTTCTTCGCGACGTCGGGCTGCGCACCCTCGGGCACCGCGAGGTTGAACGTCACGACGGTGCCCCCGCCGGACTGCTGCGCGAGCGCGAGCTCGTGCTGCGGGTGCGACGGCAGGTACGGGTAGCGGACCAGCGAGACGCCGGGCTGCTGCTCGAGCCACGTCGCCACCTGCAGGGCCGACGCGGTCTGGTGCCGCACGCGCAGCGACAGCGTCTCGAGGCCCTTGAGCAGCACCCACGCGTTGAACGCCGACAGCGACGGCCCGGTGTTCCGGATGAGCGTCTGCACGGGACCGTGCACGTACTCGTCGGTGCCCAGGATCGCGCCGCCGAGCACGCGCCCCTGCCCGTCGATGTGCTTGGTCGCGGAGTACACGATGACATCCGCCCCGAGCTCGAGCGGGCGGGAGAGCACGGGCGTGGCGAAGACGTTGTCGACGATCACGGTCGCGCCCGCGGCGTGCGCGAGCCGGCTGACCGCCGCGATGTCGACCAGGTCCTGCATCGGGTTGGACGGCGTCTCGAAGAACACCACGTCCGCCGGCGTCGACAGCGCCTCCTCCCACTGCGACAGGTCGTGGCCGTCGACGTAGTCGGTGCGCACGCCCCACTTGGCCAGGATCTCCTCGAAGATCACGACCGTGGACCCGAAGAGCGCCCGCGCAGACACGATGCGCGACCCCGACTGCACGATCGCGGCGATGGACGTGAAGACGGCGGACATGCCGGACGCGGTGGCGTACGCGGCCTCCGCACCCTCGAGCAGGCGCAGCCGCTCCTCGAACGTGGACACCGTGGGGTTGCCGTAGCGCGAGTAGAGGAACCGGTCGGCCTCGCCGGCGAAGGCGGCCTCGGCCTCGGCGGCCGCGTCGTAGACGTAGCCCTGCGTGAGGAACAGCGCCTCGGAGGTCTCCTGGAACTGCGAGCGCACCAGCCCGCCGCGCACGGCGAGGGTGTCGGGCCGCAGGTCGGTGCGCGGGGTGCGGCGGTCGTCCCAGTCGCCGGGGCCGGGGACGCGGCGGGGGCTCACGCCTGCCGCCAGGGCAGACCGGCGGCACGCCAGCCGGAGTGGCCGCGGTGGCCGTCCGCGCCGACGTCGCCCTCGAATCCCTCGAGCACGTTGTAGGCCGGACCGAGCCCCGCCGACGTCGCGGCCTGCGCGGCGGCGACCGAGCGCACGCCCGAGCGGCACAGGAAGACGACCGGCCGGCCGGCCGTGACGCCGGCGTCGGCCAGCTGCTTGAGGAACTGCGGGTTGGGCCGTCCCGACGGGTACGACACCCACTCGACGAGCGCCGAGCGGCCGTCGATCTGGGCGGGGTCGGCGATGCCGACGTAGCGCCACTCGGCGTCGGTCCGCACGTCGACGAGCACAGCGGTCTCGTCGGTCGTGAGGAGGTCCCAGGCCTGCTGGGGGGTCAGGTCGCCGGCGTAGCTCATGCAGATCCTCGTCTCATCGGTCCTGGCGGTAGCACCCTCGGCCGGGCACAAGGTGCCCGCGGGTTGCTGCGGCGTCGTCGAGCCAGATCTCTCGGCCGCTCTGGATGGTGCCGGTGATGCTACGCGCGGCGGCACCGTCGCTCCAAGTAGTGGACAAGGTGTCCCGGCAGGCGAGACGAACCGCGCGGTGCGTTGACAGGCGCCTTGGGCTGCCGCGACCCTCGTTGCAGGTCATGAGCGCCAGCGTCAAGCCCCGGCTCGCTGGCCGGCAACCCTCCTCCGCGGTGGGGTGCCCCGGGTGACGACCTGGCCGCGTCCCGTCCGGGACCCGGCAAGCGCGGGGTTCCACCTGTCGTAGGTGTCCCCCCGGAACGTGTCGGAGGACTTCCATGACCATCATCGCCGAGCGCGCCTCGTGTGCCTCCGTCGACGAGGTGAGCGCGCTGCTCCCGGTCGTCGGCGGCACCACCACCGTCCCGCTGGTCGACGGCACCCAGCGCGTCTACGCCAACCTCGACTACGCCGCCAGCGCCCCCGCGCTCGAGGCCGTCGCGACGCGTGTGACCGAGGTGCTGCCGCTGTACGCGTCCGTGCACCGCGGTGCCGGGTACCTGTCGCAGGTGTCCACCGCGCTGTACGAGTCCGCGCGGGAGACCATCGCGCGGTTCGTCGACGCGCGTCCCGACGACGTCGCGATCATCACCCGCAACACCACGGACTCGCTCAACCTCCTGGCCGGCGTCGTGCCGGACGGCGGTCGCGTGCTCGTGCTGGACGTCGAGCACCACGCCAACCTGCTGCCCTGGGTGCAGTCGACGGAGCGCCACGGCAACCGGACGACGATCCTGCCCATCAAGGACACCGTGGCCGCGACGCTCGACGCCCTGCGCGCCGAGCTCGCCCGCCAGCCGTACGCGCTGGTCACGATCACGGGCGCGTCCAACGTGACGGGGGAGGCGCTGCCGATCGACGAGGTCGTCGCGCTCGCCCACGCCGAGGGCGCCCGCGTGGCCGTCGACGGCGCCCAGCTGGTGCCGCACCGCGGCTTCTCGCTGGCGGCGACCGACGCCGACTACGTGGCGTTCTCGGGCCACAAGACGTACGCACCGTTCGGCGCGGGGGCCCTGGTCGGCCGCCGCGACTGGCTGGACACGGGCACTCCGTACCTCGCAGGGGGAGGTGCGGTGCGCGACGTGCGGACCGATCGGACCGTCTGGCAGCCGGCGCCCGCACGGCACGAGGCGGGTTCGCCCAACGTGCTCGGGGCGATCGCCCTGGCCGAGGCGTGCGACCAGCTGGCGGCCCTCCCCGCCGGCGCCCTCGCCGCTCACGAGGAGGCCCTCCGGGCGCGCCTCGTCGAAGGACTGTCGCGCATCGACGGCGTCGAGATCGCGCGCATCTGGCCCGACTCCGCGGCCCCCGTCGGCGTCCTCACGTTCACCGTGCCGGACCACGACCCGGGCCTGGTCGCGGCCTACCTCGCCGCCGAGCACGGCATCGGCGTGCGCGACGGCCGGTTCTGCGCCCACCCCCTCCTCGCGCACCTCGGTGCGTCGGGCGGCGCCATCCGGGCGTCCGTGGGCGTCGGCACGACGAGCGAGGCGGTCGATCGGCTGGTCGTGGCCCTCACCGCGTACCTCGCCACGGGCCCCCGCGTCCGCTACGAGGTGATCGACGGCTGCTGGGCCGTGGTCGACGACACCCGTCCGCTGCTCGCCGTGCACGGCCTCGACCACCTGGCCGCGACGGCCGCGGCCGCCTGCGGCCCGGCCCTGGACGACTGACCGAACCGGCCGCTGCCGCCCGACCGCCCAGCTCGCCTCCGCGCGTCGAACTCGTTGGTCCGCGTCGAGCTCGTTGGTCGAAACCGGCGAGCTGGACTGCGACCCGCTAGCTCGACGCCAACCCGCGAGTTCGCTGTCCTAGGTCTGTGCCGCCAGTCCGACAGGATGGCCCGATGAGTGCCGCACCTGGGGACCGACACTCCGTCGGGTTGCTCGGCGTGCTCGGCTTCCTCTGCGAGCTCGTGATGATCGGGCTGCTGGCGGTGGCCGGGTGGCGGCTGGGGACGAGCACCGCCCTCTCGGTCGCGCTCGCGGTGGTGCTCCCCGCCGTGGCGATCGCGATCTGGGCCCGCTGGATGGCGCCGGCCTCAGGGCACCGGCTCCGGCGCGGGCCGCGCGTGGCCGCGCAGACGGCGCTGTTCATCGCGGTCGGCACGGTCTGCATCTACGCCGGGCTGACCACCTGGGGGATCGTCTTCAGCGTCGTCGCGTCGGCAGTCTTCGCAGGAGCGAGGGACGCCGATGCCCCGCGACGGATCTGACCTGACCCGCTACGAGGCTCGACCGGCATGATCCGCCGGCGACGTCGCGAGTGTTGCGACGAGTTGCGAGGCACGCTTCGTCGCAGACCCACGACGTCACGATCCCGACTGCATCCGGGCGCCGCCTGACCGGCGAAGAGGAGGCAGGGTGCCCACCGGTGCCCGCGCGGTGCGGCGCTCCGGCGTCGGCCGCGACCGTCGTCCGCAGGAGCTCACCATGAGGATCCGTCGCACGCTCTCCGTCCTTGCCGTCGCAGGTGTCGTCGCCGGCGGGGGACTCGCCCTCGCACCCGCGGCCAGCGCCGCAGCCCCGCCCACTGGCACGTCGAGCCTGGCGGCCCTGCTGGCGTCGGACGGCGACACGTTCGACCGCAACTGGCGCGACTTCGACATCCTCGACCAGGCCGTCGGCGCGGTCCTCGCCGCGAAGCCGTCGAGCCCGGTGGCCGTCCTCGCGGACGGCACGGTCCCGCTGACGGCGTTCCTGCCGAACGACCGCGCCTTCCAGTACCTCGCCAAGGACCTGACGCACCGCTGGTACGGCAGCGAGCAGGAGGTCCTCACGGCGCTCGCGGGCGCGGTCGGCATCGATGCCATCGAGCAGGTGCTGCTGTACCACGTGGTCCCGGGCGCGACGATCGACTCCGGCACTGCGCTGGCCAGCGACAACGCGGTGCTCACGACCGCCCAGGGCGGCACGTTCACGGTCGACGTGATCTCGAAGCGGTTCGGCATCGTGCAGCTGCGCGACCAGGACCGCAACGACCTGAACCCGTTCCTGATCCCGGGCAAGCTCGACCTCAACAAGGGCAACGTGCAGATCGCGCACGCGATCACGTTCGTCCTGCGCCCCGCGGACCTCTGAGACGCACGGACTCTGCAGGATCCGGCGCGGCGAGCCCGGATCCTGCAGGGTCCTTCAGGCCAGAGGCGTGACCGTTCCCGTCAGGTGCGGCTTGCCGCTGCGGGCGTCCCAGCCGGCGAACGTGAACCCGTCGGACGGTGACCCGGCGATCCGGACGGTCACCGTCCCGGGCAGGAGCACGGGCTTGACGAAGTCGACGGACCAGTCGAACGCGTCGCCGCGGCCTGCGCCCACGTCGGCGAGGGCGCGGGAGGCCGTGTACATGCCGTGCGCGATGGCCCGGGGGAACCCGAGGGCCTTGGCGGACAGCGCCGACAGGTGGATCGGGTTGCGGTCGCCCGACACCGCCGCGTACCGCCGCCCGATGTCGCCGTCGAGCGTCCAGCGGCCGGTGGGCGTCGGCGGGACGAAGGTCGGGGCGTCGTCGGCGGCCGAACCCTCCAGGTGCACCCCGCGCGCCAGGTAGGTGGAGACCCCGCGCCAGGCGAGCGTGCCGTCGACCGACACCTCGGTCACCAGGTCGACCTGCGTGCCCGACCGGTGGGGGCGCAGGTCGGCGGCCGACGCGCGGACGTCGACCACGTCGGACAGGGACAGCGGCCGCCGCTGCGAGACCCGGTTGGCCACGTGCACCAGGCCGACGAGCGGCAGCGGAAAGTCGGACCGGGCCATGAGCGCCGTGGCCACCGGGAACGCCAGGACGTGCACGAACCCGGCCGGCAGCTGGTCGGAGGCGGACTCGCCCAGCAGGTGCTGGTAGTCCGTCAGGCGCTCGGACGACGCCTGCACCCCGCGGACCACGTACGAGACCCCGGGCAGGGTCGACGGCCCGGACCGCACCCGACGGGCCACGGCGAGCCCGGCCCCGCGGGCGTACAGCCCGCCGAGCCCCGGTACCTCGGGCAGGACGACGGTCGTCGTCACTGGCCGACCATGTTCTGCCCGCACACGCGCAGCACGCGCCCGACCACCCCGCCGGCGGCGGGGGAGGCCAGGAACGCCACGGTCTCGGCGACGTCGACCGGCTGCCCGCCCTGCTGCAGCGAGTTCAGCCGGCGCGCCACCTGCCGCGTGACGGCGGGGATGCGCGCGGTCATCTCGGTCTCGATGAACCCGGGCGCCACCGCGTTGGCGGTGCCGCCGAAGGCCGCGAGCAGGGGCGCGGTCGCGCGGACCATGCCGATGACGCCGCCCTTGGACGCCGCGTAGTTGGTCTGCCCGCGGTTGCCTGCGATGCCCGAGGTCGACGCCAGCGACACGATCCGCGGGGCGTCCGTGAAGTCGCCGGACGTCAGCAGCGCCTCGTTGATCCGCAGCTGCGACGCGATGTTCACGGCGAGCACCGAGTCCCACTTGTCCGACGACATGTTGGCCAGCAGCTTGTCGCGCGTGATTCCGGCGTTGTGCACGACGACGTCCAGCCGACCGTGCCGCTGCAGCGCGTGCTCCAGCAGCCGCTCGCCGGCGTCCGCCGCCGTGACGTCGAGCTGCAGCGCCGTGCCGCGCACCCGGTTGGCGACCGCGACCAGCTGCTCGCCCGCCGCCGGCACGTCGACCGCGATGACGGTGGCTCCGTCGCGGGCCAGGGTGTCGGCGATCGAGGCACCGATGCCCCGCGCGGCGCCGGTGACGACGGCGACCCGGCCGGCCAGCGGCTTCTCCCAGTCGTCGGGCAGCGCGCCGGCAGCGGAGTCGACCGCCAGCAGCTGTCCGTCGACGAATGCGGACTTGGTCGACAGGAAGAACCGCAGGGCGCCGAGCACCGAGGGGGCCGTGACCGCCACGTCGTCGGCGAGCACGACGCCGTTGCCGGTGGACCCGCCCCGCAGCTCCTTGGCCAGCGACCGCAGCAGACCGTCGACGCCCTGCCGCGCGGCGGCGACCGCGGGGGCGTCATCGGCACCCGCGGCGCGAGAGACCGTGACCACGCGGGCGCCGCGCGGCAGCGACTTGAGCACCGCGCCGGCGGCCATCACCGGCTCGGCCAGCTGGTCGGGGTGCGTCAGCTCGGTGAGCGCGAGGACCACCGCGGCGTACCGGGTGCCGGGTGTGGCGTGCCGGTGCACGTCCAGGTCCCAGTCGTTCGACAGGACGCCGGACAAGGCCGCGGACTCGGAGCCGCGACCGAGCACCAGCACGGCCCCGGCGACCAGCGGCTGCCCGGGCTCGTAGCGCCGCAGGGGTGCGGGCTGCGGCAGCCCGAGCTGCTGGGCGATCTTCTTGGTGAACCCGCTGTTGACCAGGTTGAGGTAGGTGTCGCTCATGGTCAGGCCGCCTCGAGGATCGCGGTGAGGCCCAGTCCGCCGGCCGCGCAGACGGACACGAGCGCGCGGACCGGTGCGTCGGACCCGGAGGCCGCCTTCCGTCGGTGCAGCTCCTTGCTCACGGTCGCGATGATCCGCCCGCCGGTCGCGGCGAAGGGGTGCCCGGCGGCGAGCGACGAGCCGTGCACGTTGAGCTTCGCGCGGTCGACGGTGCCGAACGGCCCGTCGAGCCCGAGCCGCGTGCGCCCGAACTCCTCCGACTCCCACGCCGCGAGCGTGGTCAGCACGGTCGCCGCGAAGGCCTCGTGGATCTCGACCAGGTCGAGGTCAGCCAGCGTGAGCCCCTGGCGGGCGAGCAGGCGCGGCACCGCGAACGCCGGGGCCATGAGCAGCCCGTCGTCGCCGTGCACGAACTCGACCGCGCCGGCCTCGGCGTCGACCACCCAGGCGAGCGGGACGAGGTCGTGCGACGCGGCCCAGTCCGCGGAGCCGAGCAGCACCGCCGACGCGCCGTCGGACAGCGGCGTCGAGTTGCCCGCCGTCATCGTCGCCGGGGTGTCGAGCGTGAGGCCGAAGGCCGGCTTGAGCTTGGCCAGCTTCTCGAGCGAGGAGTCGGCGCGCAGGTTGGCGTCGCGGGTCAGCCCGCGGAACGGCGTCACCAGGTCGTCGAAGAAGCCGGAGTCGTAGGCCGCGGCCAGGTTCTGGTGACTGGCCAGCGCGACCTCGTCCTGCGCGGCCTGCGTGATCTCCCACTTCGCGGTGGTCAGCGCCTGGTGCTCGCCCATCGACAGGTGCGTGCGGGGCTCGCCCGTGGTCGGGGCCGACGGCGCGAGGTCCTTGGGGCGGATCTGCGCGATCGCCGCGAGCTTCTGCTTGGCGTTGCGAGCGCGCGACAGGTCGAGCAGCGCGCGGCGCAGGCGGTTGCTCACCGCGATGGGGGCGTCGGACGTGCTGTCGACGCCGCCCGCGATGGCGGACTCGAGCTGGCCGAGGCGGATCTTGTTGCTCAGCGAGACGACGGTCTCGAGCCCCGTGGCGCAGGCCTGCTGGACGTCGTACGCGGGGGTCTCGGCCGACAGCGCCGAGCCGAGGACGGCCTCGCGCGTGAGGTTGAAGTCCTTGCTGTGCTTGAGCACGGCGCCGGCGGCGACCTCGCCGATGCGCTCGCCCTGCAGCCCGAAGCGGGCGACGAGCCCGTCGATCGCGGCGGTCAGCATGTCCTGGTTGCTCGCCCGCACGTACGGTCCGCCGGCGCGGGCGAAGGGGATCCGGTTCCCGCCGAGGACGTAGGCGCGGCGCACCTCGGGGGTGGTGGGTACGGGGGTCGGGGTGTTGTCGGCCATGGGCGCGTTCCTCTCGCATCGTCGTCGAGCGCAGGGAGGTGTCGAGCTGGGGTGCGCTCGAGATGACGTTGTGTCCGAAACCCACAGTACCTGATACCTTCGGTCTCGTGAGTCCTGTCACACCGGGCCCGTCGACGACGACGGCCCTCACGCTGCTGAACACCGACGCCGGTCGTGCGCGACCGGCGCTTCCCGTGCCCCCGAGAGCGCGCCGGCCCCCGGAGGACGCCTTCGCCGCGGACGGCCGGTCCACACGCTGGGCCGACCACCGCGAGGCCCGCCGCGCCGAGCTGGTCCGGATCGCCCGGCGCACCGTCCACCACAAGGGCCCCGACGTCTCCATGGAGGAGATCGCGGCCGCCGCGGGGACCTCCAAGTCGATCGTCTACCGCTACTTCGCCGACAAGACCGGCCTCCAGATCGCCGTCGCCGAGGCCGTCGTGCTGCAGATCCAGGGGGCGCTCGAGGGCGTCCTGCGGATCGCGCCGACCCCGCGGGACGGCCTGCGGGCCATGGTCGCGGTGTACCTCGAGATGATCGAGTCGTCGCCGAACGTCTACGCGTTCGTGACCCGCAACGGGTCGGTCGAGTCCGGCGGGCCGCTCGGGCACTTCCTCGACTCGGTCACCGCGATGGTCGCGGCCCCGTTCGCCCGTGGCCTCACCGAGGAGCACGACGGCCGGCGAACCGCACGCAGGCCGGAGGCGGCCGAGGGGCCCGACCCCGAGGACGCGGCCCTGCAGGCCCGCGTCGCGCTGGCCGAGTCCTGGGCCGCCGGCGCCGTCGGCTTCGTGCGCGGCTCCGGCGAGTGGTGGCTGGCGCACCGCGACGAGCCCGGCAGCGCGGACCGCGAGGAGATCACCGCCCAGGTCGCCGCCTGGCTCTGGGCCGGACCCGTCGGGCTGCTCGCCCGTGACCGTCACCGAACGACCCCTGACCACACGATCGCCCCGGAGGACTCTCGATGACCACCACCGCCCCCCGTCCCACCGTCGAAGCGCCCGACTCCGGGGACCCGCGGCTCGACGCCGACGTCACCAACGTCGACATCGAGCACCTGCACCGGGTGCTCCTGGGCCACTACCCGGAGCTGCGACTGGCGGCCCGGAAGCTGTTGGCCGACGAGCGGTTCCACCGCATCGAGGGCCAGTCGCTGGCGGACCACCGCGAGCGTGTCATCGGTCAGCTGCGGATGCTGGCGACCGAGGGCGACGTGCACCGCTCGTTCCCCGAGCGGTTCGGCGGCGCCGAGGACCACGGCGGCTTCCTCGCGCGGTTCGAGGAGCTCACCCACGCCGACCCGTCGCTGCAGATCAAGTCGGGGGTGCAGTGGGGCCTGTTCGCGTCGGCCATCTACCACCTGGGCACCGAGCGCAACCACGACGACTTCCTGGCCGACGCCCTCTCGGTCAAGGTGCCGGGCGCCTTCGCGATGACGGAGACCGGCCACGGCTCCGACGTCGCCGCCATCGGCACCACCGCGACGTACGACCCGGCCACGCATGAGTTCGTCATCCACACGCCGTTCCGTGCGGCGTGGAAGGACTACCTGGGCAACGCCGGCCAGCACGGCACGGCGGCGACGGTGTTCGCGCGGCTGGTCACTGCGGGCGTGGACCAYGGCGTGCACGCGTTCTACGTGCCGATCCGCGACGAGGACACGCTCGAGTTCCTGCCGGGCGTCGGCGGCGAGGACGACGGGCTCAAGGGCGGCCTCAACGGCATCGACAACGGCCGGCTCTGGTTCGACCACGTCCGCATCCCGCGCACCAACCTGCTCAACCGGTACGGCGACGTGGCCGAGGACGGCACCTACTCGTCGCCGATCGCGAGCCCGGGCCGCCGCTTCTTCACGATGCTGGGCACCCTGGTACAGGGCCGCGTCTCGCTCGACGGCGCCGCGGTGACGGCCGCCCGCGTCGGCTTGACCATCGCGATCACCTACGGCAACCAGCGTCGCCAGTTCAACGCCGCCTCGCCCACCGACGAGGTCGTGATCCTCGACTATGCCGAGCACCAGCGCCGCCTGCTGCCGCTGCTGGCAGAGACGTACGCCGCCGGGTTCGCGCACGAGGACCTGCTCGCCGCGTTCGACGACGTGTTCTCCGGCCGCAACGACACCCCCGAGACCCGCGAGGACCTCGAGACGCTCGCCGCGGCCCTCAAGCCGGCGTCGACCTGGCACGCACTGACCACCCTGCAGGTCGCCCGCGAGGCGTGCGGCGGCGCCGGGTTCCTGGCCGAGAACCGGCTCACCGGGCTGCGCGCCGACATGGACGTCTACGCGACGTTCGAGGGCGACAACACGGTCCTGCTGCAGCTCGTCGGCAAGCGCCTGCTCGCCGACTACGCCACGCACTTCAAGCACCTGGACGCGACGAAGGTCGCCCGCATGGTGGCCGAGCGTGCGTCCGACGCCGCGCGGTACCGCACGCCGCTGCACCGCGCCGTGCAGACGATCGCCGACGTGGGCGACCCCCGCCGCTCGGCCGGCCAGCTGCGTGAGACGGCCACCCAGCGCGAGCTGCTGGTGGACCGGGTCGAGACGATGGTCGCGGAGATCGCGCAGGCCCTGCGTCCGGCGCAGAAGGCGGACCCGGCCACCGCCGCGGCGCTGTTCAACGCGCACCAGCACGAGCTGGTCGAGGCCGCCCGCGCGCACGCCGAGCTGGTCCAGTGGGAGTCGTTCACGGCGGCCCTCGAGCGCGTCACCGACCCGGGCACGCGGCAGATCCTCACCTGGGTCCGCGACCTGTTCGGGCTCACCCTGGTCGAGCGGCACCTCACCTGGTACCTGCTCAACGGCCGGCTGTCCGCCGGTCGGGCCCGCACGGTGACGTCGTACATCGACCGCCTGCTGGCCCGGCTGCGCCCGCACGCGCAGAGCCTGGTCGACGCGTTCGGCTACGAGCAGGCCCACCTGCGCGCGCCCATCGCGTCGGGCGCCGAGCAGGCCCGGCAGGACGAGGCTCGCGCTTACTACCGGGCGCAGCGCGCGTCCGGCGACGCCCCCGTCCCGGAGAAGCACCAGCGCTGACCCTCAGGAGGGGTTGCAGCGGGCCGCGATCATGTCGAGCGGGTCGACCACCGACCGCCATGGCTCGAGGTTCCACGTCGCCTTGTCCGGTGCCCCGAGCTCGTGGCACTCGAGCTGGGCCCGCATGCCGGGGGTGTCGGCGTCCGGTGCCTGCGCGACGACCTGCGCCCACAGCCCTTCCTGCGCGGCGCGGCTGCGCTCCCGTGCCCAGGCGCTGGGCGTGACCGCGAGCGAGCGGCCGCCCTCGGCCTCGCCCCAGACGGCGCTCTGAACCGCGACCGAGGCGAGCCAGACCTCCACCGGGACGGTGGTGGCGTCCCCCGCGGTGAGCCGGACCACCTCGGGGCTCACCTGCTCGAGCTCCGTGCCCCAAGGGTCCGTGGTCAGGCCGGCGACGAACGTGCCGGCGCCGTCGCGGACCACGCCGGTGCCGTCGGAGAGGGCGGTGAGGGTCATGCCCTCGGGCGCGGCCAACCGGGCGTCGCCCCCGGGCACGCTCAGCCGGGCGGAGCCGTCGTCCTGCGGGACCGCCTCGGCGGCCGGGGCCGCGACCGCGACCGTCACGGTGCCCGACGAGAGCGGCACGCCGGTCGCGCGGATCGTCGCGGGGTCGTCCGGGTCCGCGGTGGCCGTGGGGGTGGGCGTCGGCGTGGGTGTGGGTGCCGGCGCCGTCGGGGCGGGGGAGCAGCCGGCGAGGGCGAGCAGCACCGCGGTCGTCGCGAGCACGGTCCGGAGCGGGGTCATCGCCACCGGTGCGCGGCGAGGTCGTCAGGCACGGCGGTCCTCCTCCTCGTCACGGCTCCAGGGCACCTGCCACGGTAGGCGATCGGCAGCCGCCCCATCGGCCCTTCCGCCGTCCGGTGTGCCTGACACTGCGCCGGGGCGCTCCCGCGCCCCGGTATCCTGACCGTTGTCTGCCGACGTCGGCCGCGCTGCCGCAAGGTGGCGAGAGAGCCACGGGTCTCCACCGAGGGAATCGATGACCACCGCACCTGCGCGCGCCCCCCAGACCGACACCGTCGACGTCGCCGCCGCGACCCCCGACCAGGAGCAGCCGTTCGCCGAGCTGGGTCTCAAGCCGGACGAGTACCAGCGCATCCGCGACATCCTCGGCCGCCGCCCCACGGCCGCCGAGCTCGCCATGTACTCGGTCATGTGGTCGGAGCACTGCTCGTACAAGTCGAGCAAGAACCACCTGCGCCAGTTCGGCGACAAGACCACCGACGCGATGAAGGAGCACCTGCTCGTCGGCATCGGCGAGAACGCGGGCGTCGTGGACATCGGCGACGGCTGGGCGGTGACCTTCAAGGTCGAGTCGCACAACCACCCGTCCTACGTCGAGCCGTACCAGGGCGCGGCGACGGGCGTCGGCGGCATCGTGCGCGACATCATCTCGATGGGCGCGCGCCCGGTCGCCGTCATGGACCAGCTGCGGTTCGGTGCGGTCGACCACCCCGACACCGCGCGTGTGGTGCACGGCGTGGTGTCCGGCGTCGGCGGCTACGGCAACTCGCTCGGCCTGCCGAACATCGGCGGCGAGCTCGTGTTCGACGCCTCGTACCAGGGCAACCCGCTGGTCAACGCGCTGTGCCTCGGGGTCCTGCGGCACGAGGACATCCACCTGGCCAACGCGTCCGGCGCGGGCAACAAGGTCGTCCTGTTCGGCGCCCGCACGGGCGGCGACGGCATCGGCGGCGCCTCAATCCTGGCCAGCGAGACGTTCGACGACGCCAAGCCCTCCAAGCGCCCCTCGGTGCAGGTGGGTGACCCCTTCATGGAGAAGGTGCTCATCGAGTGCTGCCTCGAGCTCTACGCCGCGCGCGTGGTCGAGGGCATCCAGGACCTCGGCGCCGCCGGCATCTCCTGCGCCACCAGCGAGCTGGCCTCGAACGGCGACGGCGGCATGCACGTCGACCTCGAGAACGTGCTGCTGCGCGACCCCACGCTCACGGCCGGCGAGATCCTCATGTCGGAGTCGCAGGAGCGGATGATGGCCGTGGTCCGGCCCGACCAGCTCGACGCGTTCCTGGCCATCACCGGCAAGTGGGACGTCGAGACGGCCGTGATCGGCGAGGTCACCGGCACGGGCCGCCTGACCATCGACCACCACGGTCTGCGGATCGTCGACGTGGACCCGAAGACGGTCGCGCACGAGGGCCCGGTCTACGACCGCCCCTACGCACGCCCGGCCTGGCAGGACGGCCTGAACGCGGACACCGCCGCGAGCCTGGCGCGGCCGTCGACGAACGCCGAGATCCGCGCGACGGCCTTGCAGCTGCTGGCCAGCCCCAACCTGGCCTCCAAGGCGTGGGTGACCAACCAGTACGACCGGTTCGTGCAGGGCAACACCGCGCTCGCGCAGCCGGACGACTCGGGCGTCATCCGCGTCGACGAGTCCACCGGCCTGGGCGTCGCGCTGGCCACCGACGCCAACGGTCGGTACGCCAAGCTCGACCCGTACACGGGCGCCCAGCTGGCCCTCGCCGAGGCGTACCGCAACGTCGCGACGACGGGCGCGCGACCGCTCGCCGTGACCGACTGCCTCAACTTCGGCAGCCCCGAGCACCCCGACTCCATGTGGCAGCTGGTCGAGGCGATCCGCGGCCTGGCCGACGCCTGCCAGGTGCTCGAGGTGCCCGTGACCGGCGGCAACGTGTCGCTCTACAACGGCACCGGCGAGCCCGGTCTCATCGACTCCGCCATCCACCCGACCCCGGTGGTCGGCGTGCTGGGCGTGCTCGACGACGTCGCCGACGCGACCCCGTCGGGCTGGACCGCCCCCGGTCAGGCCGTCTACCTGCTGGGCACCACGCGAGCCGAGCTCGACGGCTCCGCGTGGGCCGACGTCGTGCACAGGCACCTGGGCGGCCTCCCGCCGACGGTGGACCTCGCCGCCGAGCGCCGGCTGGCCGAGGTCCTCACGCGGGCCAGCCGCGACGAGCTGGTCGACGCCGCGCACGACCTCTCGGAGGGCGGCCTCGTCCAGGCGCTCATCGAGTCCAGCCTGCGCTACGGCGTCGGCGTGCAGGTGTCGCTCGACCCGATCTGCGAGCGCGACGGCGTCACCCCGTTCGAGGCCCTGTTCTCGGAGTCGACGGCCCGCGTGCTGGTCGCCGTCCCGCGCTCGGAGGAGGTCCGCCTGGTCGACCTCTGCACCGCGCGCGGCGTCCCCGCCCTGCGCCTGGGTGAGACGGCCGAGTCCTGCTCGCCGGGCGCCGGGACGCCGGTCGACGAGGCCGAGCACGTGCACGGTCCGGCCGTCGAGGTGCAGGGCCTGTTCACGCTGCCCCTGGCCGAGGCCAGCGCGGCCCACGAGGCGACCCTGCCGCGCTACTTCGGCTGAGTACCCGGCAATTTCGTTGGTTCGTCGTCGCGACCGCGCCTAGCGTCGACGTGTGCCAGACGACTACCTCCGCGTGGTGCGCGCCGACAAGGGCGCGGTCCTCGTGCTGCCCGCGGACGCGCTGGAGTCGGGTGAGCCCCGTCGCGTGACCCTCGCTCGCGACGGCCTCGTCGCGAGCGAGGACGGCGAGCGGCTCGCGCCGACGGTCGGCGACTGGCTGCTCGTCGACGAGACGGACGGCGGCGCCCACGCCCGCACGCTCGGCGCCCGGCGGACGGCCCTGGTCCGCGACACGGCGGGGGAGACGTCCCGCGTGCAGGCGCTGGCCGCGAACATCGACGTCGTGCTCGTCGTCGAGCACCTCGATCCGGACCCGCAGCTGGGCCGCGTCGAGCGGCTCCTCACGCTGGCGTGGCGCTCGGGGGCCCAGCCGGTGGTCGTGCTCACCAAGGCCGACCTGGTCCCGGACCCCGAGGGGATGCGTGACGAGGTCGCCGCGGTGGCCCTCGCGGTCGACGTGCACGCCGTCAGCGTGCCGACGGACCAGGGGCTCGATCCCGTCCGCGCGCTGCTCGCGCCGGGCGCCACGCTGGTGGTCGTCGGTCCCTCGGGCGCAGGCAAGTCCACGCTGGTCAACGCGCTGGCCGGCCGCGAGGTGATGGAGACCGGCGGGCGGCGGTCCGACGGGCGCGGCAGGCACACCACGACCCACCGCGAGCTCGTCCCGCTGGCGGACGGCGCGGTGCTCATCGACACCCCCGGGATCCGCGGCGTCGGGCTGGTCGCCGACGCCGACGCGCTCGACACCACGTTCGCGGACGTCGCGGAGCTCGTCGCCCGGTGCAGGTTCGCCGACTGCCACCACGCGGGGGAGCCGGGCTGCGCGATCCAGGCCGCGCTCGACAACGGCGAGCTTCCGCAGCGGCGGTTCGACAGCTGGCGGCGCCTGGCCCGGGAGGCCGCCTACCAGGCGCGTCGGGCGGACGCGCGGCTGGCCGCCGAGGACAAGCACCGCTGGAAGCAGATCACGCGCGAGTACCAGCGCGGCATGCGGGGCCCCGGCAGGCCCCGCGGCTAGCCGGGCGGCACGTTGACGAACTGGAACTGCAGCCGCACGTCGGCCGTGCGGGGCACCATCAGCGTCGTCGCGCTCGCCGACCACGCGGACGGCACCAGGAACATCGCGGTCGGCCCCTGCACCAGCAGCCGCAGCCCGCGGTACCGGTAGCGCGGCTGCTCGGTGAGGGCCGCGCAGCCCGGGTCCGGCGCGTCCCCGGTGGTCCAGCACAGGTCCTCAGGAGCACCGACGGTGTTGCGCAGGTGCAGGTCACCGGGGCTGTCGAGGATCACGGCGGGCAGCTGGTCGAGGTGCCGGGCCATCTGGTGCGCCTGCCCGCGCCCGGACCAGTCGGCGGTGATGGCCACCGCCCAGAACGCCGCTGCGACCACCAGCACCCACATCCCGGCGACGATGCCCGGCGCGCGCGTCGTGGCGTAGCCCAGGGTCAGCGCGCACGTCGCGGCGCCGACCCCGATGAGCCCCGCAGACACCAGCGACAGGTACGGCCACGCGCCCCACCAGGCGTAGGCGACGAGCAGCACCAGCCCCGCGCCCAGCACCCCGCAGCCGGCCGACACCCACCAGCGCGCCGCGCGCTGCACCCGGACGTCCCCGCCGTCGATCGACCGGGCCTCGCGCGCCCGGACGTCGATCCGCCCGTGCAGCGCGACGACTGCCACGGACATGACCGTGAGCACCAGCAGCGGGACCAGCAACGGCTGCGGGCTGCGCATCACGTAGTCGCGCGGCGTGAACCCGATGGTGTCGACGTCGACCCCGAAGTACGCGTACTGCGACCGCGTGAACACGTACCCGAAGTAGAAGAGCAGCGTGGTCACCAGCGTGACGGGCGCGGCGATCTGCGTCGCCAGCGTGAGCCACCCGGGCAGCGCGCGGCCGCTCGGGGTGGCGGCCATGTCAGCCGTCCCCGTTGGTGACCGCGAAGCTCTCCAGGTCGAGGTCGGGCGAGACGTCCGGGGCGGCGCTGAGCGCCGTGGCGGTCTCGTCGCAGTCGGCGGCCGTCGCCGGTTCCGTGCATGCAAGCGAGCCCTGCATCCCGACGAGCGCCAGCGCGCCGTCCTGCGCGCCGGGTCCGGAGTCCCGCGCGAAGCCCGCCAGGCAGCCGGTGTCGTCGGCGGTCACGACGGCGCCCACGCACGCGCGACCCGACTGCCCGGTGCACGCGGCGGCGTAGGACGACCAGGTGGGCGGCTGCACCTCGGCGTGGATGATCGTGAACGACATCCCGTCCACCAGCGCAGGCACACCCTCGCCGCCCCAGCTCCAGAAGACGCAGACCACGCCGTCCTCGACCGAGGCGGGGGAACCGGAACCAGCGACGGCCGTGGTGAGCACCGGGAGGCCAGGACCCGACGTCTGCGGCGCCTCGAGGTCGCCCGAGCCCCTGGTGGGCGCGACGTCCGCGCCGGCGACGGAGGTCGGGGCGGGTTCGGGGTCCGTGGGCGGCCCGGAGCACGCCGCCAGGGTGGCGACGAGCGCCAGGGCCGCGAGCAGTCGTCGTCCCTGCATGGCCGACCTCCCCCGAGCGGACGGCGCCGGCTGTCGAGGGCGCATCGCCGCGTCACCTTCCAGGATGGCCGTGTCCGGCGGGAGATACGAGCCCCCGCGCGGAAGCGCATCGACGACCCGGTTCCGAGGCCTAAACGATTCGGACCCGCGCGAGCGCTCGCCAGGACACCCGGCGGTCGGGTTTCCTCGTCGGGACCGGGGTGCGCAGCGTCACCGTCGACGCCGAGCCGCCCCACCACCCGAGCCGCCCGAGGAGATCACCGCCCATGCCCACCCGCAGAAGCGTCACCGCGCTGCTCGCCGCCGCGGCCGTCGCGGTGGCCGGCCTGACCGCCGTCACCGCGAGCGCCGCGCAGGCCGCCACCGGCTGCAAGGTCGACTACACGATCACCAACCAGTGGCAGGGCGGCTTCGGCGCCGACGTGACGATCACCAACCTGGGCGACCCCGTGAGCGCGTGGACGGTCGGCTGGTCGTTCGGGGCTGGCCAGAAGATCACGTCGCTCTGGAACGGCACGGCGACCACGACGGGCTCGGYGGTCTCCGTCGCGAGCCTCCCGTGGAACGGCACCCTGGCGACGAACGGGAGGACGAGCTTCGGGTTCAATGGCTCGTGGAGCGGGTCCAACCCGGTTCCCACGGCGTTCACCGTCAACGGCACCGCCTGCACGGGCACCGCCCCGACGACGACACCGAAGCCGACCGCCACCCCGACGCCCACCTCGACCCCGACGGTGACCGTGACCCCGACGCCCACACCGACCGTGATCACACCGCCGACGACCAGCGGCTTCTACGTCGACCCGACCACGCAGGGCTACCGCGCGTGGCAGACGGCGACCGGCACCGACAAGGCGCTGCTGGAGAAGATCGCCCTGACTCCGCAGGCGTACTGGGTGGGCAACTGGTCGGACGCGGCGCACTCGAAGGCCGAGGTCGCCGACTACACCGGCCGCGCGAAGGCCGCCGGCAAGATCCCGACCCTGGTCATCTACGCGATCCCGGGCCGGGACTGCGGCTCGTACTCCGGCGGCGGCGTCGCCGAGAGCGCCTACGCGGCGTGGATCGACACCGTGGCCTCGGGGATCCAGGGCAACCCGTACGTGGTCCTCGAGCCCGACGCCCTCGCGCAGCTGGGCGACTGCACCGGCCAGGGCGACCGCGTCGGCTTCCTCAAGTACGCGGCCAAGTCGCTGACCCAGAAGGGCGCCCGCGTCTACATCGACGCCGGCCACTCTGCCTGGCTGCCCGTCAGCACGGCCGTCAGCCGGCTGAACCAGGTCGGCTTCGAGTACGCGGTCGGGTTCGCGCTCAACACGTCGAACTACCAGACCACCGCGGCGTCGAAGTCCTACGGCCAGCAGATCTCGCAGCAGCTGGGCGGCAAGAAGTTCGTCATCGACACCTCGCGCAACGGCAACGGCTCCAACGGCGAGTGGTGCAACCCGCGCGGCCGGGCGCTCGGCGACAAGCCGACGCTGGTCAACGACGGGTCGGGCCTCGACGCCCTCCTGTGGGTCAAGCTGCCCGGCGAGTCGGACGGCACCTGCAACGGCGGCCCGTCGGCCGGCGCCTGGTTCCAGGACATCGCCCTCGAGCTGGCCCGCAACGCCAAGTGGTGACTCACACGTAGTCCATCCCCATGAGCTCGCGGACGTCACGGATCGTGGCGTCCGCGAGCTCGTTCGCGTGGGCGTTCCCGGCCGCGAGGATGTCGGCCACCAGCCCGGGCTCGGCCGCGAAGAGAGCGCGACGCGAGCGCAGGGGTGCGAGGTGCTCGACGAGGGCGTCGGCGACGACGGCCTTGAGCCGCCCGGCGCCGCCCGACCCGATCTCGTCGGCGATCGCCTCCGGTGCGAACCCCGTGCACAGCGACGCCAGGAGCAGCAGGTTCGCGATCTCGGGGCGAGCGGCCGGGTCGTAGGTGATCGTCCGGTCGGTGTCGGTCTTGGCGGCTCGGATCGCCCGGACCGTCTCGTCGGGGGTCGCCCGTAGCTCGATGGCGTTGCCGCGGCTCTTGCTCATCTTGCGGCCGTCGGTGCCCAGCACCACCGGCGCCTCGGACAGCAGCGCCTCGGGCTCCCGGAAGCACGGCCCGTACCGCTGCGTGAACCGGCGCGCGATCGTCCGGGTCAGCTCCAGGTGCGGCAGCTGGTCCCTCCCCACGGGCACCACGTCGGCGTGGCAGAACAGGATGTCGGCCGCCTGGTGCACGGGGTAGGTGAGCAGCAGCCCGCTCATCGACCGGCCCGAGTCCGCCAGCTCCTGCTTCACCGTCGGGTTGCGCTCCAGCTCCGCGACGGACACCAGCGAGAGGAACGGCAGCATCAGCTGGTGGAGGGCGGGCACGGCGCTGTGGGTGAAGACCGTGGCAGCGTCGGGATCGATGCCCGCGGCGAGGTAGTCCAGCACGATCTCGTGCACGTTGCTCGCGACGTCACCCACCACCTCCCGGTCGGTGATCACCTGGTAGTCGGCCAGCACCAGGAAGGTCTCGACACCGGACTGCTGCAGGCGGACGCGGTTGGCGACCGTGCCGAACAGGTGGCCGATGTGCAGGGGACCGGTCGGGCGCTCACCGGTGAGCATGCGGGTCATGGGGGTGCTCCTTCGTCGAGAGAGGAGAGCCGCGCACGCGTCCGGAGACAGCGATGCCCCCGTAGCCGCGTGAGCAGCTCGGGGGCAGGACGACCGCGGGCTGCGTCTAGTGCAGCCAGCGCCAGGTCGTGGAGGTCATGGTCGAGAGGGTAGCCGCGCGGGGCAGAATTGGTCTATGCCTCCCCGCCGACGCACCGACCCCGCCGACGGACGTGCGGCGCTCGCGGTCTGGCGGGCCGATCCCGAGGGTGTGCCGACCCCGGCCCGGCGCACCGCGGTCCGGTTCACGCTCGAGGAGCTGGCCGAGCTGGCGCCGGGCAACGCGGTCGAGGTCCGGGTCCCGCCGGACGGCGCCGTCCAGGCGGTGGAGGGTCCTCGTCACACCCGGGGCACGCCGCCGAACGTGGTGGAGACCGACGCGCAGACGTGGCTCGCGCTGGTGACTGGCGCTCTGACCTGGGAAGAGGCCGCGGGCGACGGTCGGATCCGGGCGTCCGGCGAGCGCGCCGACCTGCGCGAGTGGCTGCCGCTGCAGGCCGCGCGACACCGTCCCTGAGCAGCGGTTGACCTAGGATCACGGGGTGTCGAACGACCCCCAGCCACAGCCCGGCCCCGACGAGACGCCCGTCCCGCCGGAGCTCGACGCGCGCGGCGTGCCGATCCCGGCGGAGGAGGAGCTGGCCGCGGTCGCGGAGCCCGCGAGGGTGCGCCACGCCCCCAAGTTCGGCGCGTTCATCACCGCGGGTGCGCTCGTCGGGATCGTCGTCGGTCTCCTGCTGACCACCGTGATCCATCCCGACGTGGCGCGCGCCGCCGACGGCTCCGGGTTCATCTCGTTCCTCGACGGCGAGGGTGCGGTCCGCACGTGGATGGCCGTCGCCGGCGCCGTGCTCGGCGGGTTCGTCGGAGGGCTGGTCGCGGTGCTGGCCGACCGCCGCAGCGTCCGTCGCGCGGTCCCCGCCGACGACTGACCCGTGGTCGGGCGTGGGCGCCCGCACAGACGCTGCGACGCGTGTGCGACCATGGTCACGTGGCCCCCCGCGCAGACGGACGTCTGAACCACGACCTCCTCCCCAACGAAAAAGGCCCCCAGGACGCTTGTGGCGTCTTCGGTGTGTGGGCTCCTGGCGAGGAAGTCGCCAAGCTCACCTACTTCGGCCTCTACGCGCTGCAGCACCGCGGCCAGGAGTCGGCGGGCATCGCCACCTCCAACGGCCAGCAGCTGCTCGTCTACAAGGACATGGGCCTCGTCTCCCAGGTCTTCGACGAGACCGCGCTCAACGCCCTGCAGGGGCACATCGCCATCGGGCACGCGCGCTACTCGACCACCGGTGGCAGCACCTGGGAGAACGCGCAGCCGACGCTCGGACCCACGTCCGCCGGCACCGTCGCCCTGGGGCACAACGGCAACCTCACCAACACGGCCGAGCTGGTCGACCTCGTCGCCGAGCGCTACGGCAGCCAGCGGCGCGGCGAGCTCGCGCGCGGCAACACCACCGACACGGCGCTGATCACCGCGCTGCTGGCGGGAGACCCGGACCATACGCTCGAGGCCACGGCGCTCGAGGTGCTCCCGCGGCTGCGCGGCGCGTTCAGCCTGGTCTTCATGGACGAGCACACCCTCTATGCCGCGCGGGACCCGCAGGGCGTCCGCCCGCTGGTGCTCGGCCGGCTGGAGCGCGGGTGGGTCGTGGCCAGCGAGACCCCGGCGCTCGACATCGTCGGCGCGTCGTTCGTCCGCGAGATCGAGCCGGGCGAGTTCATCGCCATCGACGCGGACGGACTGCGCAGCAGCCGGTTCGCCGCGGCGGACCGTGCCGGCTGCGTGTTCGAGTACGTCTATCTGGCCCGTCCCGACACCTCGATCGCCGGCCGCTCGGTGCACGCCGCGCGCGTCGCCATGGGCCGTCGGCTCGCGGTCGAGCACCCCGTCGAGGCCGACCTCGTCATCCCGGTCCCCGAGTCGGGCACTCCCGCCGCGGTCGGCTACGCGGCCGAGTCGGGCATCACGTTCGGGCAGGGCCTGACCAAGAACGCGTACGTCGGACGCACGTTCATCCAGCCGTCGCAGACGCTGCGCCAGCTGGGCATCCGGCTCAAGCTCAACCCGCTCAAGGACGTCATCCGCGGCAAGCGCCTGGTGGTCGTCGACGACTCGATCGTGCGCGGCAACACCCAGCGCGCGCTCATCCGGATGCTCCGGGAGGCGGGCGCGGCCGAGGTGCACGTGCGGATCAGCTCGCCGCCGGTGAAGTGGCCGTGCTTCTACGGCATCGACTTCGCGTCCCGGGCGGAGCTCATCGCCAACGGCCTGGGCGTCGACGAGATCGCCGCGTCGCTGGGCGCCGACTCCCTGGGCTACATCTCCCCGGAGGGCATGGTCGCGGCCACCGAGCAGCCCGCGTCGCAGCTGTGCGCCGCGTGCTTCACGGGCCAGTACCCGATCGAGCTGCCGCCCGACGACCGCCTGGGCAAGTTCCTGCTCGAGCAGAACGAGCTGCCGCTGGGTGCGCCCGAGGACGGTCTGCTCTCGATCGTGCCGAGCGCCGGTGGCGCGAGCGCGTTGGACCACCCGTGAGCGGCGCGCAGGGCACGCAGGTCACCTATGCCACGGCCGGGGTCGACACCGAGGCCGGTGACAAGGCGGTCGAGCTGATGAAGGACGCCGTGCGCGCGACGCACGGCCCGCAGGTGCTCGGCGGCGTCGGCGGCTTCGCCGGCCTGTACGACGCGAGCGCCCTGCTGACCTACCGCAAGCCGCTCCTGGCCACCTCGACCGACGGCGTCGGCACCAAGGTCGCCATCGCGCAGGCGCTCGACATCCACGACACCATCGGGTTCGACCTGGTGGGCATGGTCGTCGACGACATCGTCGTGGTCGGCGCGAAGCCCTTGTTCATGACCGACTACATCGCGTGCGGACGCGTGGTGCCCGAGCGCATCGCCGGCATCGTGCGCGGGATCGCGGCGGCGTGCTCGGTGGCGGGCACGGCGCTCGTCGGCGGCGAGACCGCGGAGCACCCCGGCCTGCTGGGTCCCGACGAGTACGACGTGGCCGGTGCCGCGACCGGCGTGGTCGAGGCCGACCAGCTGCTCGGGCCCGAGCGCGTGCGCGCGGGCGACGTGCTGCTGGCGCTGGGCTCGAGCGGGCTGCACTCCAACGGCTACTCGCTGGTGCGCAAGGTGGTGTCGGTGGCCGGCTGGGCGCTGGACCGCCACGTCGACGAGCTCGGTCGCACGCTCGGCGAGGAGCTGCTGGAGCCCACCCGCGTCTACGCGAGCGACTGCCTGGCCCTGGCCGAGCGCGCGGGCGTCGACGGGCTGCACGCGTACAGCCACGTGACCGGCGGGGGCCTCGCGTCGAACGTCGCCCGCGTGCTCCCGCAGGGCCTCGTGGCCGACATCGACCGTGGCGGCTGGACGCTGCCGCCGGTGTTCTCTCTGGTGCAGCGCCTGGGACAGGTCCCGTGGACCGACCTCGAGGGCACGCTGAACCTCGGCGTGGGCATGGTGGCGATCGTCGCCGCGGACGCCGTGGACGGGGTGCTCGCGCACGCCGCCGAGCTGGGCCTTCCGGCCTGGGAGCTGGGCACCGTACGGCACACCGATCCGGCGACCGACGTGGTCGGGGCGCCCGGCTTCGTCGCAGGGACCAAGGGCGTGCACGGGGGAGCCGTCCAGCTGACGGGTTCCTACCGGGTCTGACGGCCCGGGCTCTGACGCTCGTTCCTCACCACCTGCGCAGACACGCACGCACCACCCCGAAGGATGGTGCGGTGCAGTGCCGCCTACGCGTCAGCGCAGGTGGTGAGTACGGTCAGCGATCGTCGTCCGACCAGCGTCGGTAGTCGTCGCTGTCGTCGTCAGTGTCMGTGTCCACGACCGCGCGGGGGCGGTTGTCGGTCACGACATCGTTGTGGCCGTGCGACGTGAGCTCCTGCTCGAGAGCTCGGTAGTTGGTCTCCGGGCTGAAGTACTTCAGCTCCCGGGCCACCTTCGTCTGCTTAGCCTTCTGACGGCCGCGCCCCATGGCATCGACCCCCTCTTACGTGGATGCGGGGCGGCTCCGTGCTAACACGTGCGGCCCCGGGGTGCTGAATCGTCTCTTCGTGGGGCAACGGTACATGCTCGTTCGGTATTCCGACCACTCGCCATGGGCGACACGCGTCACGTTGGGGCCTGCGTCTGCCTCCGGAGGCCGTCGCCGCCGCGGGCCGGATTCGGACCGGCGTCCAACTTCGCACACTGGATGGGCGCGTCGAGATGTATGACCGTTTGGTCGGGTTTAGGGTGGTGGCACCTCGACCGGGTAAGCGTCGTCCGAGGGCTCGATGACACTGCATGAGAACTGTATGAGGGTCGTGTGAAGGTTCGTTACCGGACTGTGTCCCGGAATGCGACATCTGCGGCTTTCGTTCATGCTAGTGGGAGATGTCCCGGTTTCAGCTCCCAGGGCCTCCGTGACACCACCGATAGAGAACGTTTCACACCGCACTACCCGCACCTGAACTGGCCTGGCGCCGACGCCGTCGGAGTCGCAGGCCGCACGCTAGCCAGGAGGCAGCTGATGAACGCACATCCCACAGAATCCGAAGCGCTGCTCACGCCCTCTGAGGTCGCGACGCTGTTCCGGGTCGATCCGAAGACCGTCACCCGCTGGGCGAAGGCCGGGAAGCTGTCGTCGATCCGCACCCTGGGTGGTCACCGTCGTTACCGCGAGTCCGAGGTGCGCGACCTGCTCAACGGCATCCCGCAGCAGCGCCCGTCGGACGGCTGAACGACAGTCCCTGCCCGGCCGAGGCCCGTCGACCCTCCTCGACGCGCCCTCGGCCTTTGAGTGCCGGGACCGCGCCGAGCACGACATCACAACTCCGAGCGTCGCGATGAAGCGCCGCTCGGAGTTGTCGTGCCCGCCGCTCTCTACGTGCTGCTGCGCCGGTTCGCCGCGATGATCAACGCGAGCAGCGCGGCGGTGCCGGCGACGACGCTGCCCAGGATCGTCAGGGCCTTCTTGCGCGCGTCCGGGTCGGCGTCGCCGCTCGTGGCGTCGGTCCACAGCTGACGGCCCGACTCGACCGCACGCCCGGCCTGTGCCCGCGGGTCGAGGCGGGCGACGAGCTCGTCGACCGTCGAGGCCAGCTGCGCGCGCGTCACGGCGAGCTCCGCCTCGAGCGCGACCGTCTGGGGGCTGCTGAACGGGACCGGGGGCTTCTTGTCCTTGGCCGGCGTCTCGACCTTGTCATCGCTCATGACTGGAATCCTGCCTTGACCGCGGTGATGTCGTTCTGCACGTTCTCGATGGCCAGTGCCGGCGTGGGCGGCGATCCCGCCTTGATCCGGTTGATGCCGATCAGCACGAGGATCGCGATGACCAGCAGCAGCACCGCGCAGACGATGAGTGCGGCGAGCCACAGCTCCAGCCAGATGTCGAGCACGATGACCGCCAGCGCGATGCCCGCGGCGATCAGGTAGAGCGCGAGCACGGCACCCACGGCGACCAGGGCGGCACCGATGCCCAGCTGCTGCGCGCGACCGGTGATCTCCGCCTTCGCGAGATCGATCTCCGCGCGGACCAGGCGGGCGGCCTGCTCGCTCAGATCGGATACGAGCTGGCCCAGCGACTTCTCGTCACCCGGCGGTCCCGACTGCGTGGTCATGGGCACGACCTCTCGTCTGCGCGTACGTAGAGCACTCAGTCTGCTGGTCAGCGAACCGCCGCGCGAGGGGTGAGCGCGTGATCACCCCTCGACGGTCAGTCCGCCCAGGGGTGCACCTGCTCCTCGGCCGGGTGGACCGGCTCGTGGATGCGGACCACGGAGACGGCCGGGGGCGGGGGCAGGCGGCGCTTGGCCCAGGCCGCGACGCCGGCTCCGATGAGCAGGAGCGCGACGCCGATGATGAGCGCGGACAGCCACGGCTCGACCACGTGCGACAGGCCCAGCACCGCGGACGTGACGAGCAGGGCCAGGCCGAAGAAGGTGAGGAGAGCGGCCGCGCCGAACCCGATCGCGGACGGGCGCACCTCGATGGCGCGGGCGCGGACGCTGCGGGCGACCGCGTCGATCTCCGTCTGGATCGCCTCGCGCACGTGGTCCTCGACCTGCTCGAACTTCTCCCGCGCGCGCTCCGCCAGCGGCTCGGTGAAGCGGTCGAAGAAGCTGCGGGGTCGGTCGGAGCCGGACGTGCTGGCCATGGGTCCTCCTGGTGGGGCGGCGGTCCGCCCAGCCTAGGAGCAGAGTCGCTGGTCGCGAGGTTGCCGCGCGCGCCGCCCCGCACCGGACCGATCTGCCCGCCGCGCACCTGTTCGCCCCAGTTGGTGGTAGAACGGCCGTGGCGAACCGCCGGAGCGCAGAGGAGCTCGTGATGGCAGTAGTGGATGTAGACCAGCTGGGCCACGTCGATGTGGCGGTCATCCTGTTCGACGGGCTCGACGTGGGCGACGAGGTGGCCGCGGCTCTGAGCGAGCTGCACAGCTCGGGCACCGTCCGCATCATCGACCTCGCCGAGGTGAGCAAGGCTGCCGACGGCAGCGTCACGCTCATCGAGCCGGCGGACGGGGAGACCGGCACGGCCCTGGACTCGGTCGGGGACGACCCGCTCGACCTGCTGAGCGAGGCGGACCTGCTCGAGATCGGTGAGGGGCTCGACCCCGGGCAGACCGCGCTCGTCGTGGTGTGGGACAACGCGTGGGCCGTCAGGCTCGCGAGCGCGGTGCGCAGCTCGGGCGGCGAGGTCGTCGCGTTCGAGCGCATCCCGCGGGAGATCGTGCAGATCGCCATCGAGGCGCTGAATGAAGGAGCTGGTGAGTGATGCGTGGACGACGGATGGGACGCCCCGGGCTGGTCGGGACCATGGCGCGGACCGCCGTGATCGCCGGCACGGCGACCGCGGTGAGTGGCAACGTGTCGCGGCGGCAGGCGGGCAGGGCGCAGGACGCCCAGGACGCGCAGTATGCCGAGGAGCAGGCCGCGGCCCAGCAGCAGCAGGCGGCGCAGGCCGCCGCTCAGCAGGCGGCGGCTCCTGCGGCGCCACAGAACGACATCATCGCCCAGCTCACGCAGCTGGCTGATCTCAAGGCGGCCGGCGCGCTCGACGACGCGGAGTTCGCCGCGGCGAAGGCCAAGGTTCTCGGCGGCTGACCCCCATCATGACGAAGCCCCGCTCCGGAGAGATCCGGGCGGGGCTTCTGATGTGGCCACTGGCAGGGTCGAACTGCCGACCTTTCGATTTTCAGTCGAACGCTCTACCAACTGAGCTAAGTGGCCAGACGTACCGAGCGACCCCGACGGGACTTGAACCCGCGACCTCCGCCGTGACAGGGCGGCGCGCTAACCAACTGCGCTACGGGGCCTTGATGAAGCTGCAAGGCCTTGTTGCTGATACTGCTCGTACCCCCAACGGGATTCGAACCCGTGCTACCGCCGTGAAAGGGCGGGGTCCTAGGCCGCTAGACGATGGGGGCTTGTCCAACGCGAACATCCAACCCCCAACGCCGAGGCGCCGGATGACCGGTGACGAGCATACGGGGTGATCGGCCCGATCTCCAAAGTGACTCCGGGTGGCGGCCGTCACGTGCTCGTGAGCAGGCAGGATGGTGCCCATGGTCGACATGTCGCTCGCCGAGTTCGAGGACGCCGTGCGCGATGCGCTCGACGAGATCCCCGACGAGCTCGCCGCGATGATGGACAACGTCGTCGTGCTGGTGGAGGACCGTTCGCCCGACGGGGAGCCCGAGCTGCTGGGGCTGTACGAGGGCACCCCGCTGACCGAGCGCGGCGACTTCTGGGCCGCCGGGTCCCTGCCGGACCGCATCACGATCTTCCGGCTGCCCACCCTGGCCATCTGCGACGACCGGGACGACGTCGTCGAGGAGGTCGCGGTCACGGTGGTGCACGAGATCGCGCACCACTTCGGCATCGACGACGAGCGGCTGCACGAGCTGGGCTGGGACTGACCGTGGGTCACGACCACTCCCACTCCACCGCGGCCCAGGCGCACCGCGGGCGGCTCGTCGCGGTGCTCGTCCTCACGCTCGTCGTGCTGGTGGTCGAGGTGGTGGGCGGGCTGGTCTCCGGGTCGTTCGCGCTGATCGCCGACGCCGGCCACATGCTCACCGACGCCGCCGGGGTGGGTCTCGCGCTCGGCGCGACGGCGCTCGCCGCCCGACCCGCGACCGCCACCCGCACCTTCGGGTGGCAGCGCGCCGAGATCCTCGCCGCGCTGGTGAACGGGCTGGTCATCGCCGTCGTCGGGATCGGCGTGATCGTCGGCGGGATCGCGCGCCTCGTGACGCCGAGGCCGGTCGAGGCCGGCCTGATGCTGGCGGTCGCCGTCGTCGGCCTCGTCGCCAACGCCGTCGGGCTGGCGCTTCTCCGCCGGGGGCAGGCGGAGTCGCTGACCGTCCGGGGCGCCTACCTGGAGGTGCTGGGCGACCTGCTCGGATCGGCGGCCGTCGTCGTCGCCGCGGTCGTCGTGCTGACCACCGGGTTCGAGCGGGCCGACGGGATCGCCTCCGTCGTCATCGGCCTGATGATCGTGCCGCGCGCGGTCGCCCTGCTCCGCGAGGTGGGTGCCGTGCTGCTGGAGGCGACGCCGCGCGGGGTCGACCTCGACTCGATCCGGTCGCACATCTGCGGCGTCCGCGGCGTGCTGGGGGTGCACGACCTGCACGCCTGGACGATCACGTCCGGCGTCCCCGTCCTGTCGGCGCACGTCGAGGTGCCCGACGAGCTCCTGTCCCGCGGTGAGGCCGGCCGGGTGCTCGACGACCTGCGCCGCTGCCTGGCCGGCCACTTCGACGTCGACCACTGCACGTTCCAGCTGGAGCCCCCGTCCACCACGGGACGCGAGCACCACGCGCACGCCTGAGACGCCGCATAGGGTCGGGGCATGGTTGCTGTGGGGATCGCGCTGCTGCCGCAAGAGCGCTGGGCGTCGGCTCGTCGCAGGTGGCAGCAGGCCGAGGAGTGGGGCTTCGACCACGCGTGGACGTACGACCACCTGGCCTGGCGGTCGCTCGTGGACGAGCAGTGGTTCGCGACCGTGCCCCTGCTGGCCGCCGCGGCCGCCGTGACCGAGCGGATCGGCCTGGGCACGTGGGTGGCGTCGCCGAACTTCCGTCACCCCGTGCCGTTCGCCAAGGACGTGATGGGTCTCGACGACATCAGCGGCGGCCGGTTCCTGCTCGGGGTCGGCGCCGGCGGTGAGGGCTTCGACGCCTCCGTCACCGGCGACCCGCCGACGCGAGGGGAGCGCACCCGGCGCTTCGAGGAGTTCGTCGGGCTGCTCGACCAGCTGTTGACGCAGCCCGTCACGTCGCACCAGGGCGAGTTCTACCGCGCCGACCAGGCCCGGATGATCCCCGGCACGATCGCGCAGCCGCGCACGCCGTTCGTCGTCGCCGCCAACGGGCCGCGTGCCATGGCGCTCGCCGCCCGGTACGGGCAGGGCTGGGCCACCTACGGGCCGGCGTACGCGACCGAGGACGTGCCCGACGACCCGACCGCCGCGCAGGAGCAGTGGTGGACCGGGCTCGCCACGATGCTCGAGCAGCTCGACGCCATCGAGGCGACCGCCCGCGCGGTCCGTGAGGCTCCGCTGAGGCGGTACCTGAGCCTGGACGGGGCGCCGATCTTCTCGATGACGTCGCTGGACCTGGTGACCGAGGGGATCGAGCGCGCCGCGGACCTGGGGTTCAGCGACGTCGTCGTGCACTGGCCGCGGACCGAGGGGATCTACGCCGGCAGCGAGTCGGTGCTCCAGGGCCTGGTCGAGCGCCTGCCGAGGCTCCACGCACTCTGACGGGGGTCAGTGCGCCTGGCGGGCTTCCCAGGCGCTGGTGACCATGTCGAGCAGCGAGTGGCGCATCTGCCAGTCCAGGTCGCGCGCGGCCAGCTCGCCGGACGCGACGATGCGGGCCGGGTCGCCGGGGCGGCGCGGGGCGGTGTCGGGCTCGAACGGGATGCCGGTGCCGTCGGCCATGGCGGTCATGATCTCGCGCACGGACACGCCGTCGCCCGACCCCAGGTTGTAGACGGGCTCCAGGGTGCGGCCGGCGGCGAGCGCCTGGGCCGCGGCCACGTGGGAGTCGGCGAGGTCGGCGACGTGGATGTAGTCGCGGACGCAGGTCCCGTCGGGCGTCGCGTAGTCGGTGCCGTTGATGCGCGGCGTGCGGCCCTCGGCCAGGGCGTTGAGCACCAGCGGGAAGAGGTTGTGCGGGCTGGTGTCGTAGAGGTCCGGGGTCGCCGAGCCGACGACGTTGAAGTAGCGCAGCGACGTGTGCCGCAGGCCGGCGGCGGTGCCCTGGTCGCGCAGCAGCCACTCGCCGATGAGCTTGGACTCGCCGTACGGCGACTCCGGATTGGTCGACGTGGCCTCGGTGACCAGGTCGACGTCCGGCGTGCCGTAGACGGCCGCCGACGACGAGAACACGATCGCGTCGACGCCCTGCGACGCCATCGCCTCGAGCAGGTGCGCCGTGCCGGTGACGTTCTGCTCGTACGTGTGCAGGGGGCGCTCGACGGAGACGCCTGCGTACTTGAAGCCGGCCAGGTGCACCACGCCGACGACGCCGTGCTGCGACAGCGTGTCCGCCACGAGGTCGGTGTCGAGGATCGAGCCCTCGACCAGAGGAACGTCGTCGGGGACGAACGCCCGGTGCCCGCTGGAGAGGTCGTCGAGGACCACCGTCTCCAGGCCGACCTGCCCGAACGCCCGCACCACGTGCGACCCGATGTACCCGGCACCCCCGGTGACCAGCCATGTCATGCGCCCGAGCGTACCGACGACGGTGGCGCAGGCCGAACGCCGTGCCGCTTTCGCGCCGCTGCATCTGTCGAGGCCCTTCGGACCGAAGGGTGCGCAGAGATGTTCACGATGCGCGCCAGGAGATGCTCAGTAGGCTGAGTATTCCTGCGCAGGACCGGGACCAGGACGGGAGGGCTCGTGACGGGAGGGCTCGTGCAGCCAGAGCAGCAGGTGGCGCTCCGGCCGGCCGACGCAGCAGACCTCGCGGAGGCGGTGGAGCGAGCGATGGCCGAGACGACAGCGGTGCTCCACGACTTCCTCGGCGCCCGCGGGCGCGCGGCGCAGGGCAGGTCGGACGGTGCGCGCCGCCTGTGGGCCGACCTGGCGGGCGTCGTCGGCGGCAAGCTCATGCGGCCCCGGTTGGCGGTCGCCGCCTACCTGGGGCTCGGCGGCGCCGACGCGCGTGCGGTCGCCCCGGTCGCGGCGGCGATCGAGGTGCTGCACACGGCGATGCTCGTGCACGACGACCTGCTCGACCACGACGAGGTACGGCGGGGTCGGCCCAACGTCGCGGGTGCCACGCGTGCCCGGCTGGCCTCGCACGGGCTCGACGACCGGGCTGTGGCGGACCAGGTGCTCGCGGCGGGTGTCCTCGCGGGGGACCTGGCGATCGCCTCGGCGTTCTCGCTGGTGGCCGACGCCCCGGCGGAGCCCGCGACGCTGCTGCGCGTGGTGGGGCTCTTGGGCCAGGGCATCGAGACGACCGTCGTCGGCGAGCTGCTCGACGTCACGGCGTCGCTCAGCGCTCCGGGGGACGTGGACGCGCTCGCGGTGGCCGAGCTCAAGACCGCGGCGTACTCCGGCGCGCTGCCCCTGGTGGTCGGCGCGGTGCTCGCGGGTGCCGACGAGGAGCGGGTGGCGCAGCTCAGGGCGGTCGGCGTGGCCCTCGGCGTCGCGTTCCAGCTGACCGACGACGAGCTCGGGGTGTTCGGCGACCCCGGCGTCACCGGCAAGTCGGTGCTCTCCGACCTGCGGGAGGGCAAGCGCACGGAGCTGCTGTGTCGGGCCTACGCCCTGGCCGACGCCGCCGGGCGTGCCGTGCTGGACGCGCACGTGGGGCGGCCCGACCTTGACGAGACGGGGGCCGCGGCCGTGCGGCAGGTGATGGTGTCCGTCGGGGCTCTCGACGAGGTGCGGGAGCTGACGCGGCGGACCGGGCAACGTGCGCGCGAGCTGGCGCTCGGCGGGTTGCCCGAGCCGCTGGGGGGCTACCTTGTGGGCGTGGTCGACGACCTCGTGGGACGGGGTCACTGAGTGGCGGGGGGCACCATGGCGCAGGCGCGATCCGCGCGTGACCGGGCGCTCCGGCTGTACGACGCGACGGCCGCCCGCACCAGCGCCGGCGTGCTGGCCGCCTACTCGACGTCCTTCGGGCTGGGGACGCGTCTGCTCGGGCGGCAGGCTCAGCAGGACATCCGTGCCGTCTACGCGCTCGTGCGGCTGGCCGACGAGGTGGTGGACACCTACCGGGGCGACGACGCCGGCGCCGAGCTGGACGAGCTCGAGGAGCAGACCGCCCGTGCCCTGCGGACCGGGTACTCGACCAACCTCGTGGTGCACGCGTTCGCGCGGACCGCTCGCCGGGTGGGGATCGGCGCGTCCGAGACGGCGCCGTTCTTCGCCTCCATGCGGACCGACCTCACGGTGCACGAGCACGACCGCGCGAGCTACGAGGCCTACGTCTTCGGGTCGGCCGAGGTGGTGGGACTCATGTGCGTCCGGGCCTTCCTCAACGAGGACCGGCGCCCCGACGAGCCGGTCCGCCAGCCCGACGAGATGCAGGTAGCCGGCGCGCGGGCGCTCGGGGCGGCGTTCCAGAAGATCAACTTCCTGCGCGACCTCGGCGCGGACAGCGAGGAGCTGGGCCGGACGTACTTCCCGGGCACGACGCCGGGCCACCTCGACGCGGCGCAGCTGCACGCGATCCTCGAGGAGATCAACGACGACGTCGCCACCGCGCGCGCGGCCGTCCCCACGCTCCCGCGGCGCGCGCGGTACGCCGTCGGGGCGACGCTGGCCCTCTACCAGCGGCTGCTCGACGAGATCGCGACGCGGCCACCGGAGTCGTTGCTGGTCGGGCGCGTGCGCCTGCCGACGCCGGTCAAGCTGCTGGTGGTCGGCGAGTCCGTGCTGGCGGAGGCGCGGGCGGGTCGCGCGGTCGACGCATGAGCTCTCGCGGGCATCGATCCGGCCCCGGCCGCGTCGTAGTGATCGGCGGAGGCATCGCCGGACTGACCACGGCCGCGCTGCTGGCGCGCGGGGGCGCCCAGGTGACGCTCCTGGAGCGGCACGACCAGCTGGGCGGGCGCGCGGGCACGCTGTCGATCGACGGGTTCCGGTTCGACACCGGCCCGTCCTGGTACTTCATGCCCGAGGTCTTCGCGCACGCGTTCGCGCTGCTGGGCGAGCGGATCGAGGACCACGTCGAGCTGGAGCGGCTGGACCCGGCGTACCGGCTGTTCCCCGAGGGCTCCGACCCCTTCGACGTCGTGGCGGACCCGGAGGCCAACTGGGCGACGTTCGACGCTCGCGAGCCCGGTGCCGGCGACGCGATGCGGCGGTACGCGGAGCGGGCCACGCAGGCGTACCGGACGGCCCTCGACTCGTTCCTCTACACCACGTTCGCGCGGCCGGACCGGCTGCTGTCTGCGGAGATCCTGCGGCAGTCGGGGACGCTGGCGGGGCTGCTGACCGGGACGCTCGCCGGCAAGGTCGCCGCGACCGTGACGGATCCGGTGCTCCGGCAGGTGCTCGGGTACCACGCCGTGTTCCTCGGGTCCTCGCCGTACCGGGTGCCGGCGCTGTACTCGCTGATGAGCCACCTCGACCTCGTCGACGGCGTACGTTTCCCCCGCGGCGGGATGTACACCGTGATCGAGGCGCTCGAGCGGATCGCCCGCACGGAGGGCGTCGAGGTGCGCACGGGGGCCGACGTGTCGCTCATCGAGATCGACGACGAGGGTCCGTCCGTCAGGCATCCGCGCAGGTCAGGCACGGCCTGCGGGGTCCGGCTGGCCGACGGCTCGCTCGTTCCCGCGGACGTCGTCGTGTCCGCCGCGGACCGCCACCACACGGAGACCGCGCTGCTCGGCCGGCACCGGGACCTGCCCGAGCCGTGGTGGGAGGACCGGGGGCCCGGGATCTCGGCTCTGCTGATCATGGCCGGCGTGCGCGGCGAGCTGCCGGAGCTGGCGCACCACTCGCTGTTCTTCACGCGCGACTGGCCGACGAACTTCGAGGACATCCTCGGCTCCGGGCGGTCGACCCCGCCCGAGGGGCTGCGGGTGCCCGAGGTCGCGTCGATGTACGTGTCGCGGACCACCGCGAGCGACCCGACCGCGGCGCCGCCGGGCCACGAGAACCTGTTCGTCCTCGTCCCGTTCCCCGCCGACCCGGCCCTCGGCGGCGACGCCCTGGAACGGCATGCGGACCGGTACCTCGACCAGATCGGTGGCTGGGCGGGCGTCCCGGACCTGCGCGGCCGCGTGGTGACCCGGAAGGTGGTGGGCCCGGCGGACTTCGCGCGCGACTTCTCCTCCTGGCGCGGCACGGCGCTCGGCATGGAGCACACGCTGCGGCAGAGCGCGATGTTCCGGCCGGGCGACGCCTCCGCGCGCGTCCCCAACGTGCTGCACGTCGGGGGTGGCACGATCCCCGGTGTGGGACTGCCGATGTGCCTGATCAGCGCCGAGCTCGTGGTCAAGCGGATGCTGGGGGAGACGTCGTCGCGCCCGCTGCCCGCGCCGCTGCGTCCCGGGTACCTGGCGTCCGCGCGTCCCCGCGGGGTGTGGAGCGAGCAGGTCGGATGAGATTCCTGTACCTCGGCGCTCTGCTCCTGTCGCTGGGGGGCCTCGCCCTGCTCGACCGGCGCTTGCGGCTCGCGTTCTGGGCCGATGCGCGCCGCGCCGCCCTCACAGTCGGGATCGGCGTGGTCGGCTTCCTCGCCTGGGACGGCATCGGCCTGCTGCTCGGCATCTTCGCCCGCGGCGACTCGCCCCACATGACGGGCCTGCTGCTGGCGCCCGAGCTGCCGCTGGAGGAGGCGTTCTTCCTGGCGCTGCTCTGCTACACGGCGCTGCTGGCGTGGCGCTGGTTCGACCTGTCCGCGAGGCAGCGTGAGGCCGGTCGCCGCGCGCTCGCCGACGAGGGGGACGCGTCGTGACGAACATGGTCCTCAACGTGCTCGTGCTGGCCGTGCTGGGGGCGGTCTGCTGGCCGACGCTGCGTCGGATGCGGGCGATCCCGCTCGTCGCGACCGCGGTGCTCCTGTGCGTGCTCACCGCGGTCTTCGACACCATCATGATCGCCGCCGACCTGTACGTGTTCGACCCCGACAAGATCCTCGGCATCCGAATCTGGGGTGCACCGCTGGAGGACTTCGCGTACGCGATCGCCGCCGCCGTCGGGATGCCCGTGCTGTGGATCGTCCTCGGTCGCCGCCGTCGCCAGGACGCCGAGTGAGAGAGGTCCTGGCGGCCTCGCGCCCGTTCTCCTGGATCAACACCGCGTACCCGTTCGCGGCCGGCTACCTGCTGGCCACGGGCGGCCGGATCGACGTGACGTTCGTCGTCGGTACCCTGTTCTTCCTGGGCCCCTACAACCTGCTGATGTACGGCATCAACGACGTGTTCGACTACGCCTCCGACCTGCGCAACCCCCGCAAGGGCGGCATCGAGGGCGGCCTCGTGGCGCCGTCCCGCGCGCGACAGGTGCACCGCCGGATCCTGTGGGCGTGCGTCGTCACGACCGTGCCGTTCGTCGCGTACCTGCTGCTCGTCGGCGGCGCCGCCGCGAACGCGACGCTGGCGCTGGTGCTCTTCCTGGTCGTCGCCTACTCGGCGCCCGTGCTCCGGTTCAAGGAGCGGCCGGTGCTGGACTCGTTGACGTCCGCGATGCACTTCGTCGGCCCCCTGCTGTACGCGTTGGTGCTGGTCGGCGCGGACCTGGGGGCGACGACCACGTGGCCGGTGCTCGTGGCGTTCGTGCTCTGGGGGATGGCGTCGCACGCGTTCGGTGCGGTGCAGGACGTGCGCGCCGACCGCGAGGCCGGCATCGCGTCGGTGGCCACCGCGCTCGGCGCGCACCGGACGGTCGTCGCGTCGACGGTGCTCTACGTGCTGGCGGCGGCCGTGCTGCTCGTCGTCCCGTGGCCCGGGTCGCTCGCGGCGGTGCTGCCCATCCCTTATGCCGTCAACGCGGCGCAGTTCTGGTCCGTGCGCGACGAGGACTGCGAGCGGGCCAACGCCGGGTGGCGCCGCTTCCTCTGGCTCAACCTCGTCACAGGGTTCCTCGTGACGATGCTGCTGATCGTCATTGCGCGGACGACGTGACCTCTTAGGTCGCTCCGGCGTACTCGAGGTCGAGCACGTCGACGTGCCCGCGGGAGCACACCGCACCGACCATCCGGCCGGTGAACCCGCCGGCGACCTCGCTCGACAGGTAACGGCCGTCGAGTCGACCGAGCTCGGTGCGCAGTCCCGACCGCTCGACGCAGGCGACGAGCACGTCGGGTCCGCCGGCACCATCGGCCCCGGGATCGGCCCGCAGCTCGAGCACGACGCCGCCGGGATCGTCGCCGGGCTCGCCGTGCCACTCCCCGAGCGGGGTCGTCACGGACCCGATGCGCGCCACGGCGCGCACCCGACCACCGTCGACCTCCAGGGTGAGCGCGTGCCGCGGGTCGATGCGCACCTCCAGACCGCCGACACCGTCGGTCGCGTCGATCCGCGCCCTGACGGTCGTGGTGCGATGCTCCTGGCGCCGCCCCACGAACGTGCGAGCGTCGTGTTCGCCCGCCGACTCGGCCGGCGACGAGAGCCGCCATCGGCCTTCGGCCCGGCGCAGGACCTCGTCGGGGAAGACGGCGGCTCCGACCCAGTCAGCCGGGAGTTCCGGCACCGTGCCGTCGAGCCGCTGCGACCAACCGGCTGTCTCCGGCGGCTCGAGCGGCTCGCCTACCCGCGGCCAGCCGTTCACCCAGTCGACCTGCACGGCAAAGGTCTCCCGGCCGAGCACATGCCAGCCGGGGAACCGACCCGCGGACCGCACCCCGAGGTGCACGAGGGCCCACGAGCCGTCGGACCGCTCCACGAGGTCGCCGTGCCCGGTGCTCTGCACCGTCCGGCTCGTTCCGCGGGCCGTCAGCACGGGGTTCTCGTCGAACGGCTCGAACGGCCCCGTCGGGGCCGGGCCGCGGGCGACCGACACGGCGTGCCCGAGACCGGTGCCCCCTTCGGCGAGGACGAGGTACCACGTGTCGCCGACGCGGTAGAGGTGCGGTCCCTCCGGGTCGCGTCCGCCGGTGCCGCTCCAGAGCCGCCGCGGCTCGGTGAGCAGGCGCCCGGACGCGAGGTCGACCTCGGCCTGCAGGATCCCGCCGTCGGACCAGGTCAGGTAGCAGGTTCCGAGATCGTCCCAGGCCAGGTCGGGGTCGATGCCACCGGCCTCCTCGATGCGCACGGGGGCCGACCACGGGCCAGCAGGGTCGGCCGCGCTCACCACGAGGTGGCCAGGGCCGTCGTCCACGTTCGTCGTGACGAGCCAGAACCGGCCGTCGTGGTGCCGGAGCGTGGGCGCGTAGATCCCGCCCGACGGACCGACCCGCGCGAGTGCGAGCTGGTCCGGACGGTCGAGCGCGTGCCCGACGAGCGTCCAGTCGACGAGGTCGACGGAACGGAACACGGGAACGCCGGGGGCGTACTCGAAGCTCGAGCACGCGAGGTAGAACGCCTCGCCTACCCGGCAGACGCTGGGGTCAGGGTGGAACCCGGCGATGACCGGACGGGTCGGCACGCGGGTCGCGGAGGTCATGCGAGCGTCACGGCCCACGCGGCTCCGGCGTCCTCGCGCACGACGAGGTAGCCGCCGGCCGCGACGGGCGCGCCGTCGTCGGTGCGCGTGCCGCCGACGAGGTCCAGGCCCGGCCCGGTCACGCGAGCCGGGACGGGGCCGTGGTTGAGCACGAACAGGTAGTCGTGGTCCGACCCGCGCCGGCGCACGACCTCGACGTCGCCCGGTCGGTCCGGCACCACGGGCGTCACCCCGGCCCCGGACGCGACCTCCTCGAGCAGGGCGCGCGTCGCCGCAAGGTCCAGGTGGGTCGAGACGTAGGTGACAGTCCCCGCCCCGCGCTGCACCCGCGTGAGCGCCGGCTGCCCGTCGAGGTCGCCGCCGCGGTACCGGCGCAGCACCGTGGCGTCGACGGGCTGCACGAGCTCCGACCACACCGACCCCGTCGAGCCGTCGTCCAGCGTCACGGTCTCGCCGGGTGCCAGCGGCGCGATGTGCTCGACGCGAAGACCGACCAGCTCGCGCAGCCGGCCGGGGTAGCCGCCGGTGACGACGTGCAGGTTCTCGTCCGCGATCCCGGTGAACGGCCAGACCACGAGGTGGCCGCCGCCCGCGACGAACTCCTCGGCCGAGCGGACCGCGTCGTCGTCGAGCGCGAACATGCTCGGGACCAGCAGCACCTGGTACCGGGACAGGTCGGACCCGGGCCGCGTGAAGTCGACCTGCAGCCCCGCGTGCCACGCCGCGCGGTGCACGGAGCGCACGGCGTCGGAGTAGCTCAGGTGGTCCGACGGCAGGCTGCGGTTCTCCAGCGCCCACCAACCCTCGGCGTGCCACCAGACCGCGATCCCGCTGTCGACCAGGCGTCCGTCGGCGGGCGGGCTCAGCACCTCGGCGATCGAGTCGAGGACCGAGCCGAGCTCGCACACCGCCCGGAACGTCGCGGAGTCGGCCCCCGCGTGCGGCACCATCGCGCCGTGCCAGGCCTCCGAGCCCGCCGCCGACGCGCGCCACTGGAAGAACAGCGACGACTGCGCCCCGCGCGCCACGTAGCCGAGCGAGTTGCGCACGGCCCGCGCTGGGTCCTTGAATGCGATCCGCCCGTCGGTCGAGATCGAGCTCATCGACTGCTCCATGAGCAGCCAGGGTCCGCCGTCGGCCCACGACCGCGTGAGGTCTGAGCCGTAGGCGACGTGCGCCTCACCGTCGGGACCGGTCGTGTCGAGGTAGTGGTCGACGGACGGCACGTCGAGCTCGGCGGACCAGCTCCACTGCTCGAGGTGGTTCCAGGTGGGGAGCATGAAGTTCGTCGTGATGGGGGCCGACGACCCGGTGGCGCGGATCTCGGCGCTCTGCTCGCGGTACGCGTCGAGCATCTCGTCGGAGAAGAATCGGCGGAAGTCGACGGCCTGCGTCGGGTTGTGCAGGTACTGGGTCGCGCGGGGCGGCAGGACGTCGTCCCACGACTCGTAGTGCTGGCTCCAGAACGTCGTCCACCACGCCTCGTTGAGCGCGTCGAGCGTCCCGTACCGCGCCTGCAACCACGACCGGAACGCCGCAGCGACGTGGTCGCACCAGCAGTACGTGCCGTACTCGTTGTGCACGTGCCACGCCTTCAGCGCCGGGTGCGCGCCGTACCGGCGGGCCAGCACGCCGGCGATCGACCGGGAGCGCTCGCGGTAGGCGGGCGCGCACACGCAGTAGGTGTCGCGGCTGCCGTGCGACAGCCGCGTCCCGTCGGCGAGGACGGGCAGCGCGTCCGGGTKGGCCGCGCTGAACCAGGGCGGCGGCGAGGCCGTCGGGGTCGCCAGCACGACGCCGATGCCGCCGGCATGCAGGGTCTCGACGACGTCGTCGAGCCAGCCCAGCTCGTAGCGGCCTTCCTCTGGCTCGAGCAGCGCCCAGGAGAAGACACCGATCGTCGCGGTGTTCACCCCGGCACGCTGCATGAGCGCGACGTCCTGCGCCCAGACCTCGCGCGGCCACTGCTCGGGGTTGTAGTCGCCACCGAACCAGATCCGGTCGGGGACGAACGGCGTGCGGGTCATCGGGTCTCCTGCTGCGAGGTCATCGACCGTCGGGACCGAGCCACACGCGCTGGTCCGGGACCAGCTTCGCGAGCTCGTCCCACAGGTCGGCGGGAACGGGGTGCCGCGCCCAGGCGAGCGCGTCGTCGATCTGCTGCGGCCGGGTCGCCCCGACGATCGTCGACGCGACGCGCGGGTCGCGCGTGGAGAGCTGGAGCGCCGCGGCGGGCACCGGGACACCGTGCCGGGTGCACGCCGCGGCGATCGCCGTGAGCGCCGCGAGGTGGTCGGGAGTCGCCGGCCGGTACGCGTACGTCAGAGGGACGCTGGGCCGCGGCTCCCGGGCGAGGATCCCCCCGCCGAAGGGTGCGGCGTTGAAGACCGCCACCCCGTGCTCGACGGCCGCGTCGAGCAGGGCGTCGGCGGACCTGTCGAGCAGGGTGAGCCGGTTGTGCGTGACGAGGGCATCGAAGACGCCGAGCCGCACGAAGCGCTCCATCATGGCCGCGGGTCCGCCGGCGACGCCGACGAGCCCGACGACGCCCTCGTCCCGCAGCGCGAGCAGCGCCTCCAGGGGTCCGCCCGGGGCCGTCGCCGCCGCGAACGTGATGCGCTCGGGGTCGTGCAGGTGCACCAGCGGCAGACGGTCGAGCCCGAGCCGCTCGAGGCTCTCCTCGACCGAGCGTCGGACGCGGTCGCCGGAGAAGTCGTCGACCCCGTCGGCCGGGTCCACCTTCGTCGCGACGAGATGCCCCGCCGGGACGCCGCCGAGCGACCGCAGCACGGACCCGATCCGCTCCTCCGAGCGGCCGTAGCCGTTGCTCGTGTCGAGCACCGCGAGCGGACCCGTCAGCGCCGCGGTGATCGTGGCCGCCGCTGTCTCGTCGTCGACGCGGTCGCTGCCGAGCGCCGAGGCGCCGACGGTCAGGACGCCGACCTCCACGCCGGGGCCGACCACGCGGCGCACGGCCGGGTCGGGAGAGCTCATCCCTTGAGCCCGCCGCTGATCAGGTCCAGGCGCCAGAAGCGCTGGAGGAAGAGCAGGAGCGCGACGAGCGGGATGATCGACACGGCCGCGCCGATGATCGCGACGCTGTACAGCGCCGGCTCTCCGGACCCCTTGGACAGCAGCGTGTAGAGCCCGACCGTGATCGGATACTTGCTCTGGTCCGACAGCATGATGAACGGCAGCAGGAAGTTGTTCCAGATGCCGACGAACTGCAGCATGAAGACGGTCACCATGCCGGGGATCATCATCGGCACGCCGATGCTCGTGAAGATCCGGGCCTCGCCGGCGCCGTCGAGCCGGGCGGCCTCGATGGTCTCGACCGGTACGGACGCCGCCGCGAACACCCGGCAGAGGTAGATGCCGAACGGCGAGACGATCACCGGCAGCAGGACGGACAGGTACGACCCGGCGAAACCGATCTGCGACATCAGCAGGTACTGCGGGATCGCGAGCGTGATGCCGGGGATGAGGACTCCGGCGAGGATCGCGTAGAACACGAGGTCGCGGCCGCGGAACTGGTACTTCGCCAGGCCGTAGCCCGCCATCGCCGAGACGATGACGGAGAGCACGGCGCCGACTCCTGCGTACAGGAGGCTGTTGAGGGCCCAGGTGGTGTACTGCCCGCCGCCGTACGCGAACAGGTCGTGGAGGTTGTCGATCAGCCCGGTGCCGGGGGCGAACGTGAAGGTCGTGAAGAGCTCCGAGCGCGACTTCGTCGAGGCGACGAGCACCCAGGCGACCGGCACGAGGCAGTACAGCGCCCCGACGAGGATGACCGCGGTCGGAATCGCCTTCGACAGCAACGGGGTGCGCACCGTGTCGTGCGCGAGGGTCGGGCGGGCCATCAGTTCTCTCCTCCGAACGCGCGCTTCTGCGTGAGCCGCAGGAGGATCACGGACAGGGCAACGGTGCACACCGCGAGGAACACCGAGCTCGCGGCGGCGCGGGGCAGGTCGTCGCGGATGAACGCGTCGCGGTAGATCGTCATGAGCGGCACCCAGGTCTGGGAGATCGCGCTCGTCATGGGTCGAAGGGTGGTCGGTTCGCCGTAGACCTGGAGCGTGCCGATGAGCGCGAACAGGCCGGTCAGGACGAGGGCCGGAGTCACCAGCGGCACCTTGACCCGCCAGGCGATCTGCCACTCGTTGGCGCCGTCGATGCGAGCCGCGTCGTAGAGCTCGCCCGGGATCCCGCGCAACGAGGTGTAGATGATGATCATGTTGAACCCGACCCCGCCCCAGATCGCGATGTTGGCGACGGAGCCGAAGATCCAGGGGTTCTCCAGGAACGGGATCGTGCCCCAGCCCAGCTTCTCGGTGATGTACGAGAACGGGCTGGTCAGGGGCAGGTACATGAAGCCCCACATGAGGGTCGCGACGACCCCGGGCACGGCGTACGGGATGAAGATCGACGTGCGGGAGAACCGCTTGGCCTTCGTCGCGCCGAGGTCGAGCAGGAGCGCGAACAGGAGGGCCAGGCCGAGGGTGAGCGGGATCGCGATGGCGCCGTAGATCGCGAGCCGGCCGAAGCCGGCGAGGAACTCGGGGTCGGTGATCGCCGAGACGTAGTTCTCGAGCCCGATGAACACCTCCTTGCGCTTGCCGAACGCGCCGCCCGAGACCAGCCGCAGCCCTCGGAAGCTGAGGTAGATCGAGTAGAGCATCGGCACGAGGAGGAACGCGATGTACAGCACGACCGCCGGCGCGACGAACACGTAGGGGGCGATCGGCGAGCGGCGGAGCTTCTTGGGCGTGGTGACACCTGTCGACGTCGTCGTCGGCGTCGTGGTGGTTGTCGTCATGTCACTCTCCATCGGGAGGCCCGGCCGCGGCGCACGTGACGCCGCGGCCGGGACGTCCTCACTCGCTGACGTCGAACCCGGTCTTCTTCATGTCGTCCACGACGACCTTCTGGGTTGCCGTGAGGGCGTCGCTCAGCGGCGTCCCGTCCTGCACGGCCTTGGCCATCGCGTCCTGGAACGCCGACTGGGCGACGTTGACGTTCGGGCCCCACGAGATGTTCGGGATCGTGTTGCCGGCGATCGTCGACGCGAGCTGCCAGAAGTCGGTCTGCTGCGGCATGAGCAGCGGCGGCTCGGACGTCTCCGCCTTCGTCTGGCCCAGAGTCGAGGCCGGGTACTGGCCTGTCTCGAGCTGGATCCCGGCACCCTCGTCGCTGGAGTTGATCCACGCAGCGAACTCCGCAGCCTCCTTCGGGTGCTTCGACGACGTCGTCACGACGACGGCCGAGCCGCCCTGGTAGGCCACCGCGCTGTCACCGGGTGTCCACTGCGGGAGCGGGGCCATCGCCCACTGGCCGGCCATGGACTCGGCCACGCCATAGATCACGCCGGGGGCCCACAGCGCGGACGGCCACGACAGCACCTGACCGGCGTTGACCTCCTGGTTCCACTGCGGCGTCAGCAGGTCCTCGACCTTGATGAGGTCGTTGTCGATGAGGTCCTGCCAGTAGTCGGCGACCTCCTTCGACGCCTCGTCGTCGATTCCGACGGTCCACTTGTCGCCGTCGACCGTCCACCACTTCGCACCGGCCTGCTGCGCCATACCGGCGAAGAAGCCGAACTCGGTGGTGTTGAACGTGGCGAGGTACGTCGTCGGGTCGGCCTGGCGGACCGCCTGCGCCGCGGTCTTGAACTCGGCCCACGTGGTGGGGACCGGGACGCCGAGCTCGTCGAGCCGCGCCTGGTTGTAGATGAACGCCATGGGGCCGACGTCCTGCGGGACGCCGTAGATCGCGTCGTTGAAGGTCGTCAGGCCCCAGGTCGCGTCCGTGAAGCTCGACTTGAGGTCGTCGTCGACGTACTCGGTGATGTCGGCGGCCACGTCCCCGACAATCATCGCCGGGAGCGTCTGGTACTCGACGACGGACACGTCCGGGGCGTTGCCGGCCCGGGTCGCGGTGAGCAGCTTGGCGGAGGAGTCCGTGCCGCCACCGGCGTCGGTGTGCTTGACCTGGATGTCGGGGTGGGCCTTGTTCCACGCCTCGACCATCGGGTCCTGGGCCGTGCCCCACGCCCAGTACTCGAGCGTGACGGGGCCGCCACTGGTGGAGTCGTCGTCGGAGCCCGAGTCGCCGCCGGAGCAGCCGACGAGCAGTGCACCCACGGCGATCAGGGCGCCTGCGGCGGTGATCACTCTCGAACGCATGTTTCACATCTCCCTTGACGTGGTACTTGGGGTCGGGGTGCGGGGCCCCGTCGAAGCGAAGCGCTTCGATGACTGATGGGCGCCATCGTGTGCCTGATCCGATGCGACTGTCAACCGTCTTGCCGGAATTGTTATCCGCCGAAGATCGCCGTCCTCGTCGGGAGCGGACGCCGAATTCGAAGCGCTTCGACATCAGATTTCGAAGCGCTTCGACGTCAAGCTGTGGCGTGGGGGAGGTACCCGGTAAGGCGTCAGGACGGGGGCGTGACGCTGCCGCGACGCTCCAGCATCGGCGAGACCAGGCGGGTCTCGCCCGTGCTCTCCTGGCGCAGCCGGGCCATCGCCATCTCGACCGCGATCCGGCCGATGTCGTGGCCGGGGACCGTGATCGCGTCGACCGGGTGGCGCAGCGTCTCGGCGATGTTCGCCGCGCTGATGGCCACGAGCGACATGGCGTCGGGCACCGGTCGGCCGGCCCGCTCGAGCGCGTCGACGACGCCGGCGAGGGCGGCCTCGTTGTGCACGACGAGACCCGTCACCTCGGGATGCTCGGCGAGCAGCTGGTCCACCACCGCGACACCGCCGGCATAGCTCGGGTCGCAGGGCAGGACGTGCAGCTCGACGTTGCTGTGCGTCGCCTGGTCGACCACCCCGTCGCGCATGCGGACCGCGTAGTTCGCGCGGCGCTCGAACCGCTCGCGGGACGCGCCGATGAGCGCGAGCCGCTTGTGACCTGCATCGATGAGCGTCCGGGTGGCCAGGCGGCCGGCCGCGGCGAAGTCGAGGTCGACGCAGGCCAGGCCCGAGGTGTCGTCCGGGACGCCGATGAGGACCGCGGGGAGGTCCATGGCGCGCAGCGACGGCAGCCGGGCGTCTTGGGACTCGACGTCCATGACGATCACGGCGTCCGCGAGGGATCGCGCGGCCACCCGGTCGATCTCCTGGATGTCCTCCTGGGTGAGCAGCAGGACGTCGTGGTCGAACGTCCGGGCCGCGGTGACCACCCCGGCGACGAACTCCATGATGATCGCGACGTTGATCCCCGGCCGGAACGGCACCATGAGCGCGATGACGTTGCTCCGCGCCGACGCCAGGGCCTGCGCGCCGGCGTGCGGGTGGAACGCCAGGTCGCGGATCGCGCGCTCGACCCGCTCGCGAGTCGGCTGCGAGATCGGCCGCTTGCCGCTGATCACGTAGCTCACGGTCGACAGGGACACCCCGGCCGCCCGGGCAACATCGCCGATGGTCGCCATGGCGCAAGATTAGCGGCACGCGGAGCCGGACGGTTCCCGAATGGTTGGGCGCGATGCCGGGGGTGCATTTTCCGACCGTCGCCGTTCACGTCGGCGTTCTCGTCGGCGTACGCCTCTAGGCGCGGCCGCAGCGGTGGCGTACGCTCCGTCAGGCGAAGCGCTTCGATGATCTGTGCACCGACCCGGCTGCCCGTCCCGACGAGGGGGCGGCGTGGCGCGTGGTCGGACAGAAGCAGGACCGAGAGGACGACGATGAAGTTCACCGACGGCTACTGGCAGACGCTCCCCGGCACCACCGTGCTGCACCCCCGCGACGTCGCGGACGTCGTCGTCGGCGACGCCGACGTCCGGGTGTACGCGGCCACGGTCCCGCAGGTGCGCCGCGGCGACTCGCTCAACCGCCCGCTCGTCTCGGTGGCGTTCGACAGCCCGATGGACGACGTGATCCGGGTGCGCATCGAGCACTTCAGCGGCGGCGTGGACCGCGGCCCGCACTTCGAGGTGGCGGCCGGCGCCGGGGACGTGAAGGTCGTCCCGGACGACGGCTTCGTCACGCTCCGGAGCGGGGAGCTGAGCGCGCGGATCGCCACGACCGGTGCCTGGGACGTGCGGTTCGAGGCCGGCGGCAGGCTGCTGACGTCGTCGACCCCCCGCTCGGTGGGGATCGTCACGGACGCCGCGGGCGACTCGTACGTGCACGAGCAGCTGAGCCTGGGCGTGCGCGAGCACGTCTACGGGCTCGGCGAGCGGTTCGGCGCGTTCGTCAAGAACGGCCAGTCGGTCGACATCTGGAACGCCGACGGCGGTACGTCGTCCGAGCAGGCGTACAAGAACGTCCCGTTCTACCTGTCCGACGCCGGGTACGGGGTGTTCGTCGACCACCCCGGGCGGGTCTCGTTCGAGGTGGGCTCCGAGGTTGTCAGCAGGACACAGTTCTCGGTCCCCGGTGAGTCCCTGCAGTACTACGTCATCCACGGGCCGACGCCCAAGGACGTGCTCCGCCGGTACACCGCGCTGACCGGCCGCCCGGCACAGGTCCCGGCCTGGTCGTACGGCCTCTGGCTCTCCACCTCGTTCACCACGAGCTACGACGAGGCGACCGTGACCTCGTTCGTCGACGGCATGGCCGAGCGTGACCTGCCGCTGAGCGTCTTCCACTTCGACTGCTTCTGGATGCGCGCCTTCCACTGGACCGACTTCACCTGGGACCCCGCGACGTTCCCGGACCCGGAGGGCATGCTCGCGCGGCTCAAGGCCAAGGGCCTGAAGATCTGCGTCTGGATCAACCCCTACATCGCGCAGCGCTCCGCTCTCTTCGAGGAGGGCCGCGCGGGCGGGTTCCTGGTGACCCGCGCCGACGGCTCGATCTGGCAGACGGACATGTGGCAGGCCGGCATGGGGCTCGTCGACTTCACCAATCCCGAGGCGGTGGCCTGGTATCAGGCGCACCTGCGCCGGCTGGTCGGGCAGGGCGTGGACGCGTTCAAGACCGACTTCGGCGAGCGGATCCCGACCGACGTGGTCTGGCACGACGGCTCGGACCCGCAGCGGATGCACAACTACTACACGCAGCTGTACAACCGCGCCGTCTTCGACGTCCTGGAGGCCGAGCAGGGGCCGGGGGAGGCGGTGCTCTTCGCGCGGTCAGCGACGGCGGGCGGCCAGCAGTTCCCCGTGCACTGGGGCGGTGACTGCGAGTCGACGTTCGTGTCGATGGCGGAGTCGCTGCGCGGCGGTCTGTCGCTCGCCGCGTCCGGGTTCGGGTTCTGGAGCCACGACATCGGGGGCTTCGAGGGCACACCGGACGCCGCCGTGTTCAAGCGGTGGCTGGCGTTCGGCCTGCTGTCGTCGCACAGCCGCCTGCACGGGTCGAGCTCGTACCGGGTGCCGTGGGCCTTCGACGAGGAGGCCGTCGACGTCGCGCGGCTGTTCACCCGGCTCAAGCTCTCCCTGATGCCGTACCTCGCCGCGGCCGGCGCCGAGGCGCACCGGGACGGCGTGCCCGTCATGCGGCCGATGGTGCTGGAGTTCCCCGACGACCCCGCAGCCGCCACGATCGACACCCAGTACATGCTCGGGCCCGACCTGCTGGTCGCCCCCGTCTTCAATGCCGAGGGAGACGTCGACGTCTACGTGCCCGAGGGCACCTGGACCTCGCTGCTCACCGGCGACCAGGTCACCGGCCCGCGCTGGGTGCGCGAGCGGCACGGCTTCGACTCCGTCCCGCTGTACGTGCGGCCGGGATCGGTGCTCGCCCTGGGTGCTCGCTCCGACCGGCCCGACTACGACTGGGCCGACGGCGTCACGCTGCGTCTGTTCGACCTGCCGGACGGCCATCGCTCGGTGACGACGGTCCCCGCCGTCGGGGAGCGTGCGGACGTCGCGTTCGTGGTGACACGGACCGGCGACGAGGTGCGGGTGGAGGCCCGGGGCGCGAGGGCGCCGTGGTCCGTGCGCGTCGAGGCCGCCGGTCGGCCGGTGCTGACCGTGGCCGCCGCAGCGGGACAGTCCGAGGCGACGCTCGACCTCTCGATCGCCTGACGTCAGGGCTCGGACGGGCTGACGGGCAGGGAGTCCGGCGGGCGGTAGCGGCCGACGAGGACGCGCGCGCCGAGGAACGTCAGCACCCACAGGACGATCACGAGGGCGCTCTCCGCGACGGGCGTGACCAGCCACGGGAGCAGGTCGGAGAAGCCGGGGCCCGGTGTGCCGCCGGACAGCGCGACGCCCACGGTGGCGCCCGCGCCCGTCTGCCACCAGACCCAGCTGAGCCCGGCGGCGGGGATGGCGTAGGCGGTCGCCCGGCCGGGTGCGGGCCGACGGGCCAGGAGCACGGCCGAGCCGATGACGAGGACCAGCAGCAGCGCCGCCGTCCGCACGACGGTGACCCGGGTGGTGACGAGCTCGCCGGAGAGCGATGCGCCGTACGCGGTGACGCGGATGCCGGGCACCACCCACAGCGGGGCGGTGAGGGCCGCCGCGACGACCGCGAGCACGCGGACCGGGGACTCGTCGCCGACGAGCGCGACCACGCCCGTCGTCGCGAGCACGCCGAGCAGGAGCACGAGTGTGGGCAGAAGGAGGTCGGCACCCGCTGATCCTTCGACCACGACCGAGGAGAGCGGTGCGTACGCGAACCAGCCGAACGAGCTCTGGGGCTGCCACCACCACGCCGCACCCAGCGCCGCGGCGGGGACGGCGAACCAGGCGGCCCACCGCGCCGCGGTCGTCCGGTGCAGGAGCACGAGCATGCTGACGCCCAGCACGGCGACGACCCCGGCGACCACCAGACCGGCGCGCGGACCGGGAACCTGGCGCACGGGCGGGAAGAGCGCCACCAGCGCGACGACGACGCCCAGCACCCCGGCCGCGACCGCGCCGGCGACGACGAGCCTGTTCCGCATGGCGACAGGCTAGGGGCGAACACCCGGACCGCGTGGGCGGTCCGGATGGCTACAGTCCGCACCATGGCGAACGCGAGCACCCTCGACTGGACCGTGTTCGTGCTGGTGGTGGGCCTGCGCCTGGTGGTGCCGCTCTTCATCCCGCGGTTCCCGCTGCCCGCGATCCTGGCCGCGCTGGTGATCGACGGCGTGGACAAGTCGATCTTCGCGGCGTTCACCGGCTTCCCGCTCGACAACTACCAGTCGTACGACAAGGCGCTGGACATCTACTACCTGACGATCGCGTACCTGGCGGTGCTGCGGAACTGGCGCAACCCGTTCGCCGTCGGCGTCGGTGCGTTCCTCTGGTACTACCGGCTGGTCGGGGTGCTCGCGTTCGAGATCACCGGTGCGCGCTGGCTGCTCATGGTGTTCCCCAACACGTTCGAGTACTTCGTGATCGCCATCGAGGTGGTCCGCACCCGGTGGGACGCCAACCGGCTGAGCAAGGCGGCGTTCCTGTGGACCGCCGGCCTCATCTGGGTGGTGATCAAGCTGCCGCAGGAGTGGTGGATCCACGTCGCGCAGCTGGACTTCACCGACGAGTTCAGCAAGCTGGTGGACGAGCGGCCGTGGGTCTGGGGCCTGCTGGCGATCGTCGCCGTGGTGCTCGTGATCGTCGGGCGCCGCGTGTACCGCCGACTCCCCCCGGCCGACTGGCCGTTCACGCTGGACGCCGACGTGGTCGCGGAACGGGTCGGGTGGGTACCGCGGGGGCCCGTGGCCTGGGCGCCGTCCGGCGTCCGCCACGTCGTCGAGAAGGTGGTCCTCGCCGGGCTGGTCACGATGATCATGTTCGAGTCGTTCCCGCTGGTGGAGGGGCGCCTGTCGGTCGTGGCGCTCGTCGTGGCGGCGACCGTGCTGCTCCACGCGGCCCTCGCCGTCTGGCGCGCCCGCCTGCGCAGGAGGGCGCCCCTGGGGGTGCAGGTCGTCGTCAACACCGTGATCAGCGTCGCCGCGATGCTCGTGTTCGCCGCCTTCGCGACCGGGCAGCGCGGCCAGGTGTCCGTCGGCGACGTCCTGTTGTTCGCCTACCTCGTCGCGCTCGTCGTCACGCTGTACGACCGCTACGCGGCGCGCCGGGAGGCGTGCGTCGAGGCGACCGTGGGAGCCGGTTCACCTAGGGGGTGAACCGCCCCCCCCCGTCAGTCCTGGGCGCGCAGGTTCCTCCACTGCTCGCGGCGGGCGGCCTGCTCGATCGGGTCCGGCACGGGCAGCGACGCCAGCAGGCGCTGCGTGTACGGGTGCTTCGGCGCGCCGAGGACCTCGTCGCCCGTGCCCTCCTCCACCAGCACGCCGCGGTGCAGCACCGCGATGCGGTGGGCGAGCAGGTCGACCACGGCCAGGTCGTGGCTGATGAACAGGCACGCGAAGCCCAGCTCGGCCTGCAGGCGGGCGAACAGGTCGAGCACGCGCGCCTGCACGGACACGTCGAGCGCGCTCGTCGGCTCGTCGGCGATGAGCAGCTCGGGGCCCAGGATGAGCGCGCGGGCGAGGCTGGCGCGCTGGCGCTGGCCGCCCGAGAGCTCGTGCGGGAACCGGTCGCCGAACGCCTTGGGCAGCTGCACCGCCTCCATGAGCTCGTCGACCTTCGGTCGCGCCTCCTGCGGGTTGCGGGCGAGCCCGTGGACCACCATCGGCTCGGCGACGCACTGCGCGATCGTCAGCAGCGGGTTGAAGCTCGTCGCCGGGTCCTGGAACACGAACCCGATGCGCTTGCGGACCGGTTTGAAGGTCCTCTCCTTGACGCCGAGCATCTCGACGCCGTGGACCTTGAGCGAGCCGCCGCTGACCGGGGTCAGTCCCGCGATCGCGCGGCCGATCGTCGTCTTCCCGCTGCCGGACTCGCCCACCAGGCCGAGCACCTCGCCGGGACGGATGACGAGGTCGACCCCGTCGACGGCCGTGAACGCGGGCTGCCGGAGCCGGCCYGGGTAGACGACCCGCAGGTCCTTCGCCTCGACGACGGGCGTCGAGGACTCGTCGACCACCATGGCCTCGAGCTCGTCGGCCACGCGCACGCGGTCGCGCAGGCGGCGGCCGCCCACGCGGGGGACCGCGTCGAGGAGCTTGCGGGTGTACGGGTGCTGCGGCGACGCGAACAGCGTGCGGACGTCCGCCTGCTCGACGATCTCGCCGTTGTACATGACCGCCACGCGGTCCGCGAGGTCCGCGACGACGCCCATGTTGTGCGTGATCAGCACGATCGCGGAGCCGTACTCCTGGGGGAGCCGGCGCAGCAGGTCGAGGATCTCGGCCTGCACCGTGACGTCGAGGGCCGTCGTCGGCTCGTCGGCGATGATCAGGCCCGGGTCCAGCACCAGGGCCTGCGCGATGACGATGCGCTGCTTCTGGCCGCCCGAGAACTGGTGCGGGTAGTAGTCGACGCGGTGCTCGGGGTCGGGGATGCCGACCAGGCGCAGGACCTCGATCGCCTGGGCGCGGGCGTCCTTGTCCGACAGCTTGCGGTGGGCGCGCAGGCCCTCGGCGATCTGCCAGCCGACCGGGAACACCGGGTTCAGCGCGGTCGACGGCTCCTGGAACACCATGGCCGCGTCGCGACCGCGCACGTCGCGCAGCTCGTTCGCGCTCATCGTGGCCACGTCGTGCGTGGCCGAGCCGTCCTTGCGAGTGAGCAGCACGGCGCCGCTGGTCAGCGCGGTCTCGGGCAGGAGGCCGAGGATCGAGCGGGCGGTGACGGTCTTGCCCGAGCCCGACTCGCCGACGATGGCGAGCACCTCCCCGGCGGCCACGCTGAGCGTGACGCCCTCGACGGCCCGGACGGTGCCGGAGTCCGTCGCGAACGAGACGTGCAGGTCCGTGATGTCGACGACGTTCTGGGTGGTCATGAGCGGTCCTCGGTCTCTCCGTACAGGTTCGACGGTGCCTCGAGCTCGTCGATGGTCCCGAAGTCGTCGTCCGCGACACCGCCGGGGACGGCCACGACCGGGCTGACCGGTGCGGCCGCCTTGGCCCTGCGGCGCGTGCGCAGGCGCGGGTCGGCGAGGTCGTTGAGCGACTCGCCCACGAGCGTGACGCCCAGCACGGTGAGCACGATCGCGACGCCCGGGGGCACGGCCGTCCACCAGATGCCGCTGGTCACGTCGGACAGCGACTTGGACAGGTCGTAGCCCCAGTCCGCGGCGGCCGTCGGCTCGATGCCGAACCCGAGGAAGCCCAGGCCGGCCAGCGTGAGGACGGCCTCGGAGCTGTTGAGCGTGAGGATGAGGGGGAGCGTGCGGGTGGAGTTGCGCAGCACGTGCCGGCCCATGATCCGCAGGTGGCCCGAGCCGATCACCCGGGCGGACTCGACGAACGCCTCGGCCTTGACGCGCACCACCTCGGCGCGGACGACGCGGAAGTACTGCGGGATCATCACGACGCTCAGGGAGATGGCGGCCGCCATGACGCCGCCCCACATCGAGGACTCGCCGCCGCTGATGACGATCGCGACGACGATGGCGAGCAGCAGCGACGGGAACGCGAACAGGGCGTCGGCGATCACGACGAGCACGCGGTCGACCCAGCCGCCGAAGTACCCGGACACCAGACCGAKGGCGACGCCGAGGAAGATCGAGAGCACGACGGCGACGACGATGACGAGGGCCGCCGGGCGGGCGCCCCAGATCGTGCGGGACAGGACGTCGTAGCCGCCGACGGTGGTGCCCAGCAGGTGCTCGGCGGAAGGCGGCTGCTGGGAGCCGAAGTTGACGCCGTCGACGGAGAGCTGTGCGTAGCCGTAGGGCGCAAGCACGGGCGCGAAGACGGCGGTCACGAGGAAGATCGCGACGAGCACGAGCCCGCTGACGAGCATCGTGCGCTGCAGACCGACGCTGGTGCGGACCTGGCGCAGCACGGGCAGGCGCTTCCAGAGGGCGGTGTGCTCGGGGGCCGCCGGGGCGGCGTGGACGGCGTCGGGGCCGTCGAGGGGGGTGAGTGCGGTCATGTCAGTACTTGATCCTCGGGTCGACGAGTGCGGCGATGACGTCGACGATGAAGTTCGTCAGTGCCACCACGACGGCGAGCAGCACGACCAGCCCCTGGACAGCGACGAAGTCGCGCGCCAGCAGGAACTGGACCAGCTCGAAGCCGAGGCCCTTCCACTCGAAGGTCTTCTCGGTGAGGACGGCGCCGCTGAGCAGCAGCGCGATCTGCAGGCCGATCACGGTGATGATCGGGACGAGCGCGGGCCGCCACGCGTGCTGGCGCAGCAGTCGCCGCTCGTTCACGCCGCGCGAGCGCGCCGCCTCGACGTAGCCGGTCGACAGCGTGCCGATGACGTTGGTGCGGACCAGCCGCAGGAAGATCCCACCGGTCAGCAGGCCGAGGGCGAGGGCCGGCAGGATCGCGTGCTGCAGCACGTCCCACACCACGGCGGGGTCACCCGTGCTGATCGCGTCCACGATGTACAGGCCGGTCCCGGCGCCGTTGCGCTGGATCTCGATCTGGGCGTCGGTGGACGCGCGCCCCGCGACCGGGAGCCAGCCCAGCCACACGGAGAAGACGAGCTTGAGCAGGATGCCGGCGAAGAAGACGGGCGTCGCGTAGGCGACGATGCCGGACACCCGCAGGGTCGCGTCGACGCCCCGGTCGCGGCGTGCGGCCGCGATCCGACCGAGCGGGATGCCGACCAGGAGCGCGACGATCAGGGCGTAGAACGCCAGCTCGAGCGTCGCGGCCCCGTAGGTGAGGACCACCTCGGTCACCGGACGGTTGGTCGAGATGGTCGTCCCGAAGTCGCCGTGCAGGAGGTTGGTGAGGTAGTCCCAGTACTGCACGAGGATCGGCCGGTCGTAGCCGGCGGCGTGGATCCGCTCCTGCAGCTGGTCGTGCGTGAGCCGGCCGCCCAGCGAGGCGGTGATCGGGTCGCCCGTCGAGCGCATGAGGATGAAGACGGTCGTCACCAGGATGAAGATCGTCGGGAAGATCAGCAGGAACCGGATCAGCAGGTAGCTGCCCAGGTGCCCCCCCGATCGCCTGCTCTTCGCGGCCGGGGTCGCCGGCGCCGCTGGTTGCCCGGGCGCGACGCCGGTGGGCGCTCCGGTGGTGGTGGAGGTCATGGTTCCTGCCTGTGCATGGTCGTGCCGCGAAGATGCGGTGCGGACGAGCCCGACGGCCCCGTCCCCGATTGTGCTCGGGAACGGGACCGTCGGCCGGGTGGTGCTGTGTCAGCTCTTGGAGAAGGCGGCGTAGCGGGTCTTGAACGACGCGTCGAGGGTGTCCTCGGCGCCGCTCACGTCCTTGCCGACGACGGCCACCTGGGCGCCCTGGAGGAGCGGGACGGTGGAGAGGTCCTTGGCGACCGCGTCCTGGATGTCCTCGATGAGCTGCGTGCGGGCGTCGGGGTCAGCCGTCGTCGCCTGCTGCAGGATCATGTCGTTGACCGTCTTGTTGTCGTAGTGGTTGCTCAGGAAGTTCTCCGTGAGGAAGAACGGCGTGAGGTAGTTGTCGGCGTCCGAGTAGTCCGGGAACCAGCCCAGCTGGTAGGCCGGGAAGACGTCGGAGGTGCGGTCCTTGGAGTACTGGACCCACTCGGTGGTCTGCAGGTCGACCTTGAACAGGCCGTCCTTCTCCAGCTGCTCCTTGACGAGCGCGTACTCGTCGCCGGACGACGGGCCGTAGTGCTCGGTGGAGTACTGCAGGCTGAGCGCGACCGGCGTGGTGACGCCGGCGTCCTCGAGGGCGGCCTTCGCCTTGTCGGCGTCGGGTCCGCCGTTGCCGTCGCCGTACAGGCTCTTCAGGGACTGGGTGGCGCCCGTCAGGCCGTCCGGGACGTAGGAGTACAGGGGCGTGTAGGTGCCCTTGTAGACCTGCTCCGAGAGAGGCTCGCGGTCGACCAGGTCGGCCACCGCCTGGCGGACCGCGAGGGCCTTCGCCGGGTCGGCGTCGTCCGTCTTGGCGCCGTACGGCTGCGTGTCGAAGTTGAACGTGATGTAGCGGATCTCACCGCCGGGGCCGTCGACGACCTTGACGTTGTCGTCCGTCTTGAGGTCCGCGATGTCCGTCGCGGAGAGGCTACGGAGCGCGACGTCGATGTTGCCCTCCTGGATGTCCAGCTTGAGGTTCGACGAGTCCGCGTAGTACTTGAGGTTGACCTCTTCGGTCTTCGCCGGCGGCAGGATGCCCTTGTAGTCCGGGTTGGCCTTGAACGAGACCAGCGAGTTGAAGTCGTAGCCCGTGATCGTGTACTGACCGGCGAAGGCGTCGGCGTCGACGATGTCGCTGTCAGGCGTCAGCGCGTCGGCCGAGAAGCTCTCCTCGTCGACGATCGGGCCCGCGGGGCTGGAGAGGATCTGCGGGAAGATCTGGTCGTCCGCCGACTTCAGGTGGAAGACCACCGTGGTGTCGTCGACGGCCTCGGTGCTGTCCAGGTTGTAGAGCAGCGACGACGGGCCGTTCTCGTCCGCGATCTTCACCTGCCGGTCGAACGTGAACTTCACGTCGGACGACGTCAGGTCGTGCCCGTTTGCCCACTTCAGGCCCGGCTTGAGCTTGACCGTGTACTCGGTCGGCGCCGTGAACTCCGCCGACTCGGCGATGTCCGGCTGCACGTCGGGGCTGCCGTACGGGGTGTTCATGAGGAACGGGAACACCTGGTTCTGCACGGCGAACGAGCCGTTGTCGTACGAGCCCGCCGGGTCCAGGGTGGTGACCTTGTCCGTCGTGCCGATCGTCAGCGAGCCGCCTGCGGCGGAGGTGCTGCCACCGTCGCCTTCGTCGTCGTTGCTGCCCGAGCAGGCGGTGAGCACGAGGGCTGTCGCGGCGAGTCCCGCGGTCGCCGCGAGGACGCGGCGACGAGATGGTGCGAGGGAGGACATGCGCTACCTCTTCTGTCAGGGCCGCGGGCGCACGGGTAGCGCCCGCCGGCTGGATTCTCAGTGGGCTATGGGTAGCACACAGATGTGTCAGGCATCACGAGGGTCTTACCGGTAAGTAACATCCACATCTCGGGATGGTCACGATCGCCCGGAGATTTCACGGAGGACTCCGTCCTCGTCGATGTTCTCCGGATCGTCGGAACGCACCCCCAGCAGGCCCGCGACCAGCGGTCCCGTCGCGCCGTAGATGATCGCGGTGGCCAGCACGACGCCGAAGACGACGGGCACGAGCTCCGGGAACGGCTCGCCGGCGTCCTCGAACTGGAGCGCGAACACGCTCGCGGTCGACGCGGCGACGATGCCGCGCGGCGCCATCCAGCCGACCATCGCCCGCTCTCGGCGGCTCAGCGCGGTCCGGCTCGTGGCGACCGCGGCGGCCAGCGGTCGCAGGACGAGGACGAGGAGCCCGACCAGGACGAGCGTCAGCGGGGCGTAGTGCAGGAGGGCGTCGAGGTCGACGCGCGCCGACAGCACGATGAACAGCGACCCGATCAGTAGCATGCCGACGTGGCTGCCGAACTCGTGCAGCGCGTCCAGCCGCACCCACCGCTGGTTGGCGAGGGCGACACCCAGGGTCGTCGTCGCCCAGAGACCCGACTCCTCGTGGAGCGCCTCGGCCGCGGCGAACGCCGTGAGCGCGATGGCGACCCCGAGCGCGACGTGCGTGGCCGGCGGCACCTTGCCGACCGTCACCAGCAGGAGGAACAGCCCCGCAGCGGCCAGCCCGGTGAGGACGCCGGCCAGCGCCGTCGATCCGAGGTGCAGCCCGTCGTGGAGGGCGAGGTTCACCATCCCGAGCGCGACGGTGGCGCCGATGGGGTCGATGAAGATGCCCTCGAACGCCAGCACCGACTCGAGCGGCTGCTTCGGCCGGATCACGGCGAGCATGGGGCCGACGACGGTCGGCCCGGAGACGATGAGGATCGCGCCGATGACCAGGGCATGGTCGAGGGGCAAGTCGAACACCGCGCGAGCGAGGATCGTCGCGCCGATGCCGGTGATGAGAGCGCCCGCCGTCACCAGCCCGAGCACCGGCCGTCGTGCTCCCCCGTGGAGCCGGGAGAAGTCGAGCTTGAGCGACTCCTCGAAGAGCAGCAGCCCGACCGCCATCGACACCAGCGGGAAGAGCGCCTCGCCGAGGATGGCGTCCGGGTTCACCCAGCCGAGCACCGGGCCGACCAGCAGGCCGAGCAGCAGCAGCAGGATGATCGACGGAATACGGGTGGCCTTGCCGAGGATCTGACCGAGGACGCCGAACAGGACGATCGCCGCGACGCCGGCCGTGAACCCGAGCTCCATGTCGGCCATTCTGTCGGCTCAGTGGGCTCCGTCGGCTGCCTTCCGGCGCTTCGGGATCAGGTGCATGACCCCGACGACGACGGCACCGACCACGAGTCCGACGAGGGCCGAGCCGAGGGTGTCGACGAGCCACGCGAGGAACCCGCCGACGCCCGGCACGCCGTCCACCGCGTCCTCGAGGTGGTGCAGCAGCTCCATGGGGGCGTGCCAGCCCAGCTCGTCGACGCCCGAGAGCAGGATGTGGCCGCCGACCCAGAGCATGGCGACGATGCCGACGGTCGACAGCACCGACAGGACCTTCGGCATGGCGCGGACCAGCACGCGCCCGGTGGCGGCGGCCGCGGCGTTGCTGCGGCCGGCCAGGTGGAGGCCGATGTCGTCCATCTTCACGATGAGCCCGACGACGCCGTAGACCAGCGCCGTGATGGCCAGGGCCACGATGGCCAGGATGATCGCGCGGGACAGCAGCGGCTCGTCGGCCACCTCGTTGAGGGCGATCACCATGATCTCGGCGGACAGGATGAAGTCGGTGCGGATCGCGCCCGTGACCATCGACTTCTCGGTGGCCTCGCCCTGGACGGCGACCGGGGTGGTCGTGTGCTCCTTGGCGTGCCCGCTGACCAGCTCCCAGATCTTCTCCGCGCCCTCGTAGGCGAGGTAGGTGCCGCCGACCATGAGGATCGGCGTCAGCAGCCAGGGGAGGAACTGGCTGAGCAGCAGCGCCGCGGGGAGGATGAACAGCAGCTTGTTGCGCAGGGAGCCCACGGCGATGCGTCGGACGATCGGCAGCTCGCGGTCGGGCGAGAAGCCGTGCACGTAGCGAGGGGTCACGGCGGTGTCGTCGATGACGACGCCCGCCGCCTTCGCGCTCGCCCGTCCCGCGGCCGCGCCGACGTCGTCCACCGAGGCCGCGGCGAGCTTCGCCAGGGCGGCGATGTCGTCGAGAAGTGCGGCCAGACCGCCTGCCATCGGTGCTCCCTCGTTCGTGTTCGGGCGATCCTGGCACAGCCAGCACGGCGGGGCCTCGCCGGGAGATACGCTCCCGCCACCCCGACTGGAGGTTCGCCCGTGCCCACCGACGACTATCGCCCTCGCGGACCGCGCCGCGCCCTCACCGGCTGGCAGATGGTGGGCCTCGTGCTGTCGATCGTCCTGGGTGTCTGCGGGCTGGCCGTGCTGGCCTTCGGCGTCCTGGTGGTCGTGGGCATGAACCAGTGGGCGAGCAACAAGTGAGGGGCGACCTTCGGGCGCACGTGCGGCTCGTCGTCCTCATGGCGCGCCCCGCGCTCGTGCTCCTGCTCGGCAGCTACGCGGCCATCGGTCTGGCGCAGCACGGCGCGGCCGACGACGCGTGGCGCACGCTGGGTGTGCTCGTCGTCGTGATCGGCTACCTGCTCGCGTCCGTCGTCCTCAACGATCTGGCCGACGTCGCCGTCGACCGGATCAACCTCGCCGGCGACCGGTCGCGGCCGCTCACCACCGGGAGCACCCCGCGCGAGCTCGTGCTTGTCGCCGTCACGGGAGGTGTGCTGGCGGTGGCCTGCGCGGTGGCGCTGGGCTGGCCGGTCCTCGTCGTCCTGGTCGCCGGCCTGCTCGTCGGGGCCGCGTACTCGGTGCCGCCGCTGAGCTTCTCCAAGCGCGGGGTCGTCGCGTCCCTGGTGCTGCCGCTGTGCATCGTCGCCGTGCCGTACCTGGTGGGGCTGCTGGCGGCCGACGCGCGCTTGAGCTCCGGCGATGTCGCGCTGCTCGGCGGGCTCTACGTCGCGATCATCGGCCGCCTGCTGCTCAAGGACTTCCGCGACGTGCGCGGCGACACGCTGCTGGGCAAGCGGACGTTCCTCGTCAGGTACGGCCGCCAGGTCACGTGCCGGACCAGTGCGGTGCTGTGCATCGTCGGCGGTGCGTTGCTGCTGCTCGCCGTGCCGGACCGGAGCGTCGCGCTCGTCGCCGTCTACGCCGTCGGGCTCGCGATCGTGGTCTGGTTGCTGGTCCGCCTGGCGTCGAGCACGGGACCTCGGCAGGACACGGTGCTGGTCGCGGCCGTCGCGATCATCGGTCGCGGCCTGCTCATGGCGCTGCTGGCGCACCTGTCGATGAGGCCGCTCGGCTGGACGGTGCTGCAGCAGGCGCTCGTCGTGCTGGCGCTGGGGGTGCTGACGGTCGGTTTGGCCTCGGACATGCTGCGGTACGGCCCACGCGTGCGGGGTACGGCTCCGGTGCTGGAGCAGTCCCGCGTGGAGTGATCACAGCTCGCGGCGCATGATCACGCGCGGACGGCCGCCGCTGTGGCCGGTGGTCGGCGCAGCCTGCGTGAACCCCGCCGCCTCGAACAGGCGGCTGGTCCCGACGTAGCCCGAGATGACGTCGACCCGGTCGCCCGTGCCGACGTCGATCGGGTAGCCCTCGACGACCTGCGCACCGCTCGCTCGCGCGTGGGCGACCGCGCCCTCGAGCAGCTCGTGCATGAGGCCCTGGTGGCGGAACCGCGGTCTGACGACGAAGCAGACGATGCTCCAGGCGTCGCGGTCGTCGACGAACGGGATCGTGCGCGAGTTCATGAGCCGCCGGTAGCTGGTGCGCGGCGCGACCGAGCACCAGCCGGCCACCTCGCCGTCGACGTAGGCGAGCACCCCCGGCCCGGGCTCCTGCGCGCACTCGTCGCGCATGTACTGCCCGCGCTCCTCGTTGGGCACCCGGCTGTCGCGGTACGCCATGCACCAGCACCCGCCGCCGCCCGGCTTCTTGACGCCGACGACCTCGAAGAAGTCGTCGTAGCGGCCGAACGCGGGCAGCACCTTCACGGTCATGCGGCCACGCTAGGACCGGTCGCCGACACTCACCGCGCGGAGGTCCATCGAGCCGTCGGAGGCCGCCCAGCACTTCGGCTGGATCGGCGGGCTGCTGGAGGACATCGAGGCGGGGTACTACCGCTAGACGCGCTCGGGCGCCTGCTCGTCGATGCGGTGGCGCTCGTCCTGGATCGTGGCGCCGGCCGCGACCAGCTTGAGCTCGTGGGCGCGGAAGTGGTGGCCGCAGAAGAGCAGCTCCAGCCCGTCGGCCGACGGGAGGGTCGCCTTCACGAACGCCTGGGCGCCGCAGCGGTCGCACCGGTCCTGGCGCGTGAGCTCGGTCGTGGCGATGTCGACAGTGGCGGTGGTCATGGGCGGACACCTCGTCTCGCTGGAGGGGGCGGTGCTCGTCGGTCGGACGAGCACTGCGTGTGCTGCTCATCCGAACGGTCGCCCCTGGCCGGGGATTCCGGATCCGCGTTCGCTCAGCGGGGAACCCGACTGGTCGCGCAAGGTCGCTCGCTGTGGCGCAGTCAGACGAGCATCGTGGGCTGGCGAACGGCTTGGCGAGCGCCGTGCGCGACGTGTGCACACGGCTGGCGCGTCGGCTGCGGGAGCGAGTAGCGTCCCGATCCAACGTCCAGTTACACCTTTTGTCCCGACTTACGGCCGCCTCGAGGGTGGCCGTGGCCGACCAGCGCGCCGTCCCGCGGCGTTGTCAGGGGTAGTGGTTGTCGGTGGGTGGGGGCCCGCAGCGAGCCGCTGGAGGCGGGCTCATGGTCAGGTCGATGAGGACTTCACGACGAGGGGCGCTGGTCGCAATTCTCGGTGCCGCGGCGCTGACGATCACTGCGGTGCCGGCGTCGGCTGGTGGCAATGTCGAGGTGACGCCGTACTCGAACAGCAACGACTGGACGTACAACGACTGCGGGTACCCGGTCTCCGTCCACGAGGAGATCACCGGGACGTACAAGGCGCGGGCGGGCAAGAAGGACAACGAGACGTTCTACTACGTCACGGACTCCTTCTCTTACCGGCAGGTTCACACGCGGGTCGACACCGGCCAGTGGTACGTGCGTCGCGGGAACCAGCAGATCAAGGACATGAAGGCCACCCGAGTCGAGGGCACCGTCTTCCAGTCGACGCTCGTGGTGAAGGACAGCCCGGGCGTCATCGAGGACTCGGCCGGCAAGGTCGTCCAGAAGGACCGGGGTGTCATCAAGTTCGAGGCACTGTGGGACACCGGGGGCGACACCGACCCGGGCAAGCAGTTCCTCGAGCTGATCAGCGCCACGGTCCGCGGGCCTCACCCCGGCTTCGACCAGGACTACTGCAAAGTCCCAGGCGACCTCGTCGGCACGGGCTCGGCCGACCGGATGACCCTGAAGCCCGTCGGCTCCACCGGCTCGGCGTCCGGGTACATGGAGTACCTGCCGCCGGACTACGCCGCACCGACGAAGTCGCCGCTGCTGGTGTTCCTGCACGGCTACGGCGAGAGCGGGGACGGTTCGGCCGACCAGCTCCCCCTCCTCGAAGGCACAGCCATCCCGCGGTTCATCGCGAACGACGGCTGGGCTGCCAGCCAGCCGTTTGTCGTCCTCGCCCCGCAGCACGCACCCGACGACGGCGACGACGTGTTCTCCAGCTGCGACGGACTGTTCCAGGGCGCCTCGTGCGTGATGGCCATCCAGCACGAGCTGGGCAACGTGCCCGAGCACTCGCCCTGCATGACGCCCCAGGAGGTCGACGCGTTCCTCACCTACGCCATCGCTGCCTACGACGTCGATCCGTCCCGGGTGTACCTGACCGGGCTCAGCTGTGGCGCCTACGGCGTCTGGTCGTACCTCGAGACGCACGGCAACGAGACAGTCGCCGCTGCGGTTCCCATCGCGGGTGATGGCCGCCCGATGTGGGGCTCGGTCGGCTGCGCGCTCGGCAAGGTTCCGCTGTGGGCGTTCGCCGGCGACGCTGACGACACGGTCAACCCGGCTGGCAGCATCGAGCCTGTCGCGAACATCAACACGTGCCCGCCGCCCGCGGTCCCGGCTCAGGTGACGATCTACCCGGGTGCGGATCACGACTCGTGGACGCAGACGTACACGATCGGTGCCGCGAACGACATCTACTCGTGGATGCTCAGCCACACGCACACGTAGTCCTTGCTCGACCGCGCACGCGCGAGAGGTCCGGCCGGTTCGGCTGGACCTCTCGCGTCGTGCGCTGGTGCCTGCCAGGTGCTGCGCAGAAAGGGCTCGGGGTCCGGAGATATCGGGACAAAAGACCCTAGCCGATGCCCAGGACGCCGGGCGTAGCGTCCAAGCAACGCGCTCGACGAGGAGTCGAAATGAGTGACATCACCACGTCGCCGTCAGCAGCAGGCGTCTCACGACGGACCGTTCTCAAGACTGCCGGCGCAGCCTTCGGCCTCTACTTCGTCGGGGTCCTCGGCGGTAGGCCCTGGGTGCTCGAGGCCGCGGCCGGCGAGGCCGCCGCCGGCTTCCTCGACCCACTGTCGGTGCCGAAGTGGGTGACGCCTCTCGTGGTCCCGCCGGTGATGCCGACCACGGGCAGCACCGCGCTGCGCGGAGGCAAGAAGGCCGATCTGTACGACATCGCGGTCCGGCAGATCAGCCAGCAGGTGCTGCCCGCGCCTCTCCCACCGACCACGCTGTGGGCCTACGGGCCGACGTCGGCCCGCTCGGGCAAGGCCACCCTCCTCTTCCACGCACCTAGCGCGACGATCGAGGCCAAGTGGCAGCGACCGGTCCGCGTCACCTGGCGCAACGAGCTCGTCGACGCCGACGGCCACTTCTTGCCGCACCTCCTGCCCATCGACCCGACGCTGCACTGGGCGAACCCACCCGGCGGCACCACTGACCGTGACAGCCGGCCCACGTTCGCCGCGACGCCGGGGCCCTACCGAGGCCCGGTGCCCGTGGTGACGCACGTCCACGGCGCCGTCGGCGTCGGCGACGAGAGCGACGGCTACCCGGAGGCCTGGTACCTGCCCGACGCCGTGGACGTCCCCGTTGATCACGCGCACGACGGGACCTGGTACGCGTTCTTCCGGTCGAAGGCCGAGGGGGCGCACGGCGTGTCCTGGCCCGCGGGAGGCGCGACCTTCCACTACCCAGACGACCAGCGCGCCTCGACGCTCTGGTTCCACGACCACACCCTGGGGATGACGCGCGCAAACGTCTACGCGGGACCCGCAGGCTTCTACCTGCTGCGGGGCGGGCCGCACGGGGACGACGCGGTGATCGACTCGCGGACAGGACAGCCTGCGGTGCTGCCGGGGCCCGCACCCAAGGCGGCGGACGGGTTCCCCAGCAGCAAGCCGTACCGCGAGATCCCGCTCGCGATCCAGGACCGCTCGTTCCTCTCCGACGGGTCGCTCTTCTATCCCGACTCCCGCGAGTACTTCGACGGCACCGTGGGCCCGTACGTGCCCGAGGGTGACGTCTCGCCGATCTGGAACCCCGAGTTCTTCGGCAACACGATGATGGTCAACGGCCACACCTGGCCGACGCACACCGTCGAGCAGCGCCGATACCGGTTCCGTCTGCTCAACGGCTGCAACTCGCGATTCCTCATCCTCGACCTCGGCCTCCCTGGTGCGGAGGCGTGGCAGATCGGAACCGAGGGTGGATTCCTCGCCGCACCGGTGAACCTCACTGCCGAGCACGGTGGCCGCCTGCTCCTCGGCCCGGCCGAGCGCGCGGACGTGATCCTCGACCTCACGCACGTGCCGGTCGGCTCGCACATCATCAGGAACCTCGGACCGGACGAGCCCTTCGGTGGAGGGCAGCCCGACGACGACTTCGATGTCGCCGACCCGGCGTCCACCGGTCAGGTGCTCCAGCTCGTCGTGGTCCCCGCGACGAGTCCGGACCTCACCACGCCCCCGGCCTTCCTGGTGCTCCCCGCGATCGACCCTCTCCCGACGACGTCGGTCCGGCGACTCGCGCTGGTCGAGGAGATGTCCATGGCTCCCGAGCTCGCGGACGACCCCCCACCCATCGCTGCGCTGCTGGGCACCGTGGACGCCACGGGCACGTGGTCCACCTACATGTGGAGCGACCCGATCACCGAGAACCCGGCCGTGGGCGCGGCGGAGACCTGGGAGATCTACAACTCAACCGCGGACGCCCACCCGATCCACGTCCACGAGGTCGTCTTCCAGGTCGCGGACCGGGAGCCGGTGGTGATCGACGAGGCGACGCACAACATCGCCCCCGCAGGCGGGGCCCGACCGCCCGAGCCCGGTGAGAACGGCTGGAAGGACACCGTCATCGCCTACCCCGGCGAGGTGACCCGGATCCGCATGCGGTTCGGCCGCGGCGGCCAGTTCGTCTGGCACTGCCACATCGTCGAGCACGAGGACAACGAGATGATGCGGCCGTACCGCATCGGCCCGGAGCAGCCGGGACAGCCGGGGCATCCTCCGGCCTAGCGTGGCCGACCATCGAGCCTGCGCGGTCGGCATCCGGCCGCGGAGGGTCGATGGTCGAGTGACACCGCTGGTCGGCGTCAGCCGCCCCGACCGGCAGCCAGAGCTCGACCGCGCCGGTATTGACGACCACCTCCGCCGCGACCGTCATGCGCCAGGACTAGGAAGAATCCCTGGTCAAGTGGGCCCCGTGGGGATCGAACCCACAACCCGCGGATTAAAAGTCCGCTGCTCTGCCAATTGAGCTAGAGGCCCGGTGGATGGGGACATAACTGAGAGAAACGCTCGGGACAAGTCCCGTGTAGTTCAAGCCCCTGGTGCCCCTCACCTCGACTGAGACCCTACGACACGACGGGTCCGGGCTATCCCATCGGGCACCCTGTCAGGGGTCTACCCGGCGCGATTCGGTTGTGCCAGGTTGCGCAGTGGTCGCTCGCGGAGCCACCAACCAACTCACTGAACGTGCCACATCGCCAGCCCGCAGCCACTCGTGTCGCTCGGAGTGCGGATCGCGCTGGGAGTCCCGCCACGCCACCATGACGTGCGTCGACGTCCACCGCACCGCCCGCGCAGGCCGCCACTCCTCGGATCCGTCGGACCACATCACCCGCACAATTACTGGCACGTCGCCTTGCGGGCGCAGGGGTGGCGCCTCAGGTGCCTCTCGGTTCGCCACCGAGCGGGGATCGCGACCTCCACTCACTGGGCGAGCGTATCGAACGTTTGTTCGGGCGCGGTTCGTGTCGCGGTGAACTGACCTCCGGATCACCCCTGGTTGACGACCTGACCGACCCGATCCGCGAGATCGCAAGACCCGACCACCGCAGCGCTGGCACGAACCCCGAGCGCCGTCCTGTTCGTGCCGATTCGCACCAGCGGAAGCGCAACGTGCGGTGGGTCGGGCGCCGACTCGCGTCGGCCCGTCCCGCACAGGTCTCGGGTCGCCGCTACCCGGCTGCACGTGCAAGCGGTGACCACTCCGGGTCGCGGCCGAGGAAGCGCAGGAGCTCGGCCGCGGCGTCGTCGACGTCCACCGGGTCGAGGGCCGGCGCGTACGCGCCCCACTGTCGCAGCGGCTCGACGAGCTCGTGGGCGACCGGCAGGAGGGCCGCGGCGAGCTCGTCGTCGAGGGGGGACGGCTGGTCGGTGGCGACAGCGATGTCCCAGGCGTGGATGGCCGCGTCGAGGGCCGCCGCGCCCGCGGCGAGGTGGGCAGGGAGCGTGCCCTGCGGCAGAGGTGTCGGCGCGGTGCCCCGCGGGTCGACGCCGGCGAATGCCCGGGCGGCAGCGGCGAGGGCGGGCTCGAGCAGCTCGAGCGGCGCACCCGTCAGGGCACCGTCCGGGGCGAACGGGTCGCCGGTCGGGCCGTCCCGGCCTGTGATGAACAGGGAGTACGCGCGCTGGTCGCCGGCGGCGTGCTGCAGGACCTGCGCGACGTCCCACGCGGTGCATGGGGTCGGGCGGGCGAGGTCCGGCGAGCGGAGCGCGCGGACGGTGCGGTGCAGGGCGGTGTGTGCGCGGTCCAGGACGTCGAAGTCGGTCATCGTGCTCTCCTCAGGCCTCCGAGGGCTTAACGGAATGATCCATTCCGTTAGTAGGAACATAGCGGAGCGATCCGTTCCGTTCAAGTGCTACGGTCAGCCCATGACAGCCCTGAGCGGCCGGCGCGGCCAGGCCGCCCGCAACGACGTCGCCATCCTCGCCGCCGCTCGTGAGTGCTTCACGCTCGACCCGGGCGCGCCCGTGTCCGCGGTCGCCCAAGCCGCCGGCGTCGGCATCAGCGCGCTCTACCGGCGCTACCCGAGCAAGGAGGCGCTGCTCGCGCGCCTGTGTCTCGACGGTCTCGGCGAGTTCATCGACATCGCGCGCCGCGCGAGCGCCGAGGCGGACGCGGGCGAGGCGTTCGCCGTGTTCGTCCGGGGCATCGTGGAGGCGGACGTGCACGCGCTGACCGTCAGCCTGGCAGGGTTGTTCCACCCCACCGATGAGCATCGCGCTCGCGCGGCCGACTCGGGCCGCCTTGCGCACGAGCTGCTCACCGCCGCGCAGGCGGCCGGCGTCGTGCGGAGCGACGTCGTCGACGAGGACCTGCCGATGCTCTGGGAGCAGCTGACCGCGGTCCACGGCGCCGACGCAGCCCGCACCGCGCAACTGCGTCGTCGGTATGTCGAGATCCAGCTCGCGGGCCTGCGCCCGGTGACCGCGGACCCGCTTCCCGAGGGCGCTCCGACCACCGCGGAGCTCGGCGCCCGCTGGGTCCCGCGCGTCTGACGCACTGCCGACCGCAGAGGGCACGGCGAGACAGGTCGTGCCGGCATGGGTTGACGCCGCGACTCGTCGGGAAGTGCGCCTCAGGGTCAGACCTGGCCGAAGTTGTGCAGGTCAGAGCCGTCCTCAGCGTCGCTTTGTCCTGCTACGTTGCGATCCTGTCCCTGTCTCAGCGGCGAGGAGGCACTCCATGCCCGTGGACCCCGTGTCGAACCCCATCGTGCTCCAGCGCGCAGATCCCTGCGTCCTGCGCCACGACGGCCAGTACTACTTCACGGGTTCGCACCCGTTGTACGACCGCATCGTCCTGCGCCGGGCAGAACGCCTCGCGGACCTGCAGGCCGCGCCCGAGGTGACCATCTGGAGCAAGCACGCCGAAGGGCCGCAGTCCAACCTCATCTGGGCGCCCGAGCTCCATCGCATCGGTGAAGCCTGGTACGTCTACTACGCCGCGGCGCCCAACCCGGACGTCACCTTCGACGTCCCCGATGCGGACGACACCTTCAACCACCGTGTCTACTGCCTCGAGTGCCTCGACGCGGACCCCCTCACCGGCACCTGGACGGAGAAAGGCCAGGTGGACACCGGCTGGGAGTCCTTCGCGCTCGACGCGACGAGCTTCGTCCTCCGTGGCGACCAGTACCTGGTGTGGGCGCAGCAGGACTTCGCGGTGAAGGGGCACTCGAACCTCTACATCGCGCGCATGGAGAACCCGTGGACGCTCGCGACGCCCGCGGTGATGCTGTGCCGGCCGGAGCTCGACTGGGAGATCATCGGGTTCTGGGTCGCGGAGGGTCCGTCGGTCCTGCAGCGGGACGGGCGGCTGTTCCTCACCTACAGCGCCTCCGCGACGGGTATCGACTACGCGATGGGGCTGCTCACCGCGTCCGCGGATGCGGATCTCCTCGATCCTGCGAGCTGGACCAAGTCTCCCGAGCCGGTCTTCACCAGCGCCCCCGAGAACGGCGTCTACGGTCCGGGCCACAACAGCTTCACGGAGTCGATCGAGGGGGAGACGGTGCTGGTCTATCACGCCCGCAGCTACACGGAGCTCATCGGCAACCCCTTGTGGGATCCCAACCGGCACGCCTGCGCGCAGGTCCTGCCCTTCGCGGACGGTGAGCCCCGATGGGGGGTGCCGCAGCCGCTGAGCCGTCCGGTGCCCTCCGGTGTCGAGGTGCTTGCGTCCGACGGGACGATCTGATGAGCGACCGGGGCGGTCAGGCCACCGTGGCTCCGGCCACCGGGCCCAGGTTCGTCGACTCGATCAAGCGCCCGGTGCTGTGGAACTACGGCGGGATCTACTTCTTCTACTTCGTCGCCTGGCAGTTCATCTTCACGTTCATGGGCCTGTGGCTCGACGACGAGGGCATGTCGTCGACGAGCATCGGCAGGGTGAGCACGGTCATGGCGCTCACCGCGCTGTGCCTGCAGCCGCTGTACGGATTCCTTCAGGACCGCCTGGGCTTCCGCAAGCCGCTGTTCTCGTTCGTGGTCGTGTGCGCCGCGCTGATCGGGCCGTTCTTCCTGTTCGTGTTCAAGCCGCTCATCGACGTCGACCAGACCCTCGCCGCCGTGGTCGGTGGCATGTACCTCAGCCTCGTCACCTATGCGGGCGTGTCCGTGGTCGAGGCCTTCAACGAGCGCGCGAGCCGAGCCAACGGGTTCGAGTACGGCCACGCGCGGCTCTTCGGCGCGCTCGGCGGCTCCTTCGCCTCGGCCATCGGCGGACTGGTCTGGAGCACCAACCCCGACAACATCTGGTGGGCCGCGTCGTTCTCTGCCCTGGTGCTGGGCGTCCTGCTCTTCGTCGCGCGAGTGCCGCGCCAGCCAGCCGGTGCGAAGGGGGCCGGGGGCGAGTCGAAGGTGCACAAGGTCAGCAAGGAGGACATCCGCAAGCTGGTCACGGACCGCAACTTCCTCGGTTTCGTGGTCCTCATGATGGGCACGGCCGCCCTGTACGACGTGTTCGACCAGCAGTACTCGATCTACTTCACCGGCCTCGTCGACCACACGGACCCCGAGGCGCTGTTCGGCACGGTGGTGTCGATCCAGATCCTGCTCGAGGCCGTGGTGCTGATCTTCACGCCCGCCATCATCAACCGGATCGGCGCCAAGCGCGGACTGCAGGTCTTCGCCGCGATCCTCGTCGTGCGGGTGCTGGGCTCCGCGCTCTTCACCAGCACGGGGGCACTGATCGCCTGGCGGTGGCTCGCCGCGATCGAGATGCCGTTCATGCTCGTCTCGGTGATGAAGTACATCACCCGGATGTTCGACGTGAAGATCTCCGCGACCGCGTACATGCTCGGTTTCGGCGTCGCGAAGTCCCTGGGGGTTGCGGTCTTCTCCGGGGCGTTCGGCCGGTCCTACGACAAGAACGGGTTCTCCCAGTCCTACCTGATCATGGGCGTGGTGATCCTGATCGCGACCATCCTCGCGAGCCTTCTCATGGGCGACGACAAGGGCCGTGAGGCGCCCACGGGCGAACTTGCCGACGGGGTCGCCGTCGGGATCGACGACCAGGGGAGTGCCCCTGGGCGTTGAGCCGCGTGCTGCGCCACGAGGGCCGCGTCCTCACTTGGCCCGCGCTGACGCGCGTCTCCCTCGCAGACCGGGGTTGGCGTCGGTGGGCGCGGCGGTCCCCCTGACGCCGCGCCCACCGGGCCCCTCAGGCGGCGACCGTCGCGCGCTCCCGCGCCGTCTCCTCGACGACCTCGACCGTGCGGGCGACGGCGTCGTAGCGCGCATACTCCGCGGCGAGCTCGGTCGCGCGCCGCCGGTACGACGGGTCGGCCAGCACGTCGAGAACACCCGCGCGGACGGCGGCCGCGGCGGCCACGTCCTGCGCGTCGGTCCGTACCCCGACCCCGGTGCCCGACCAGACGACCCGTGCGGTCACCTCGGCCTTGTCCTCGGTCCGGCCTGCGACGACGAGCGGGACGCCGTGCGCGAGCGCCTGCTGGACCCCGCCGAAGCCGCCGTTGGTCACCATCACGTCGACGAGCGGCAGCAGGTGCTCGAACGGCACGAACCGTGCGGCACGCACGTTCGACGGCCGGTCCGGCAGGAAGTCGTCGGGCTCCCCGATCGCGGTCGTCGCGACGACGAGCACGTCCTCGTCCGCGAGCCCCTCGAGCGTCGGGCGCAGCAGCCGGTCGGGGTCGGTGGCGATCGTCCCCTGCGTGACCAGGACGACCGGCCGCCCGGCCTCGCGGGCCGCCCGCACGTCCGACCACCACGCCGGCTCGTCGAACGCGTCCACGCCGCGCGGCGTGATCTGGCCGACGAACTCGAGCTCGGGGTGCGGCTCCAGCCGCGGGTACTCGAACCCCGGCACCGACGCCTGCAGCAGCCGGTCAGCGAGCGTCCCCACCCAGTCGAAGAAGAAGACGTCGAGGTCGCCGGCGCCCACCTGCTCGGCGACGAGCTGCGCCTCGCGCTGGGCCTCGCGGAAGACGACCTTCTGGATCAGCAGGGTCAGGACCCGCTGCTTGAGGCGGTCGAGCGCGTGGCGCGGCGGCTGCAGACCGGGCCCGAACGGTGGGACGTCGCGGCCCGAGAGCTGCAGGGGGAGGACGGACAGCTGGACCGACGGCACGCCGTGCCGCCGAGCGGCGAGCGCTCCGGCGACGAACGCGCTCTCCACCACGACGACGTCAGGCTGCTCGGCGGCGAGGTAGGCGGAGACGTCGTCGACGTAGGCGGGCACGGTCCGCACGAAGAGGTGCACGACCTCCCAGCGCAGGCGGCGCAGGCCGGGCGCGGGGGCGCCGTTGGCGTCGGACCAGGCGTTGACGTCGGAGTCGTCCTCGTCGCGGCCGAGGGTCATCGGGACGTACCGCGCGCCGGTCGCCTCCACGGCGTCGGCGAACTTGCTGCCGGTGTAGACGGCGACGTCGTGACCGGCGTCGACGAGGGCCCGCACGATCGGCAGCGCGGGTCGCACGTGCCCGGTGATCGGCGTGAGGGTGAACAGGACCTTGCTCATGACGAGTGCTCTCCAGCTTCGGCACGGTGGACAGAGGCGGCGGGTTGCCGCCATGTCAGGAACCCGGCCGGACCGGCCTGATACGTCCGGTTCGACCGGGTTTCCTGACGAAAGGTGCCGGGTGTGCCACTTGCGAACGACTGGTGCCGGCTTGAGGCCGTCGTCAGTCGAGCGAGCCGTGGCGGAACACGCGCCAGACGGTGGGCAGCATCTGCTTCCTCGGGACGCCGCGCAGGATGCGGGTGATCTGCGCGCCCGCGACCAGGGCACCGAGGGCGCCGAGGACCGTCTGCACGACGATGAGGCCGACGAGGACGTTCTCGGCGTCGAGCCCGAAGGCCGCGCTGATCACCGGCGCAGCGAGCCACACGGGGATCCACCAGAGCAGGATCAGGAGCACGCCCACGCGCAGACGCGCGGGCGAGATGTGAGCCCTCGGGGCGGCGTCGTCCATCGGGGTCGACTCTGGCACGAGTGCGCCCCGAACAACCGCACGGATCACCCAGAAGGCCCGCCGGCTCACCGCCGCACGCTCGGCGCGCGTTGTCGAGCCGTCGTGGAGATCGCCGGGGCTGTGCAGGCTCGAGCCTGCCGGGCGCGCTGACGTCAGCCGGGCAGCTCAGAGGCCACGAACCCGGGGATGTCTTCAACGCGGTGGTAGACCGGCAATCCGCGTTCTTGCGCGATTGCGACGTCCTGGTCAGCGCCGGTCGACTCGCCCTCCAGGCGCAGGACGGCATCGCAGTGCTGCAGCAGTCGTTCAGCCGTGGGGTACATGACGCTCTGCGCGAGCGGGCTCAGCGGGCCGTCGGCACCCGCGCTGCTGAGCACGGGAAGTGCCACCCACTCGCCGATCATCGGGAGGTGACCGCTGCGGAAGATGGGCCAGGCGGCCTGCTCGAGACGTTCGAGGTTCTGCGCCATCAGGTCGGGGTCGTCGCCCGTGCCGGAGCGGTAGGGGCCAGCAATCAAGATCATCATGGGTGTCGTCATGTGCAGTAGTATGCATGAATCGGAAGAAACAAGGGAGATCGTGCAGATGCTCGCTGCTCAGCGGAAAGAACTCCTCCTGGACCGGCTGCGGGTCGACGGGCGGCTCGTGGCCAAGGAGCTGGCGACCGAGCTGGACACCTCCGAGGACACCATCCGTCGTGACCTGCGCGAGCTCGCCGACGCGGGGCTCTGCCAGCGCGTGTACGGCGGCGCCATCCCGGTGCCCTTGGCCGCGGCAAGCTACGCGCGACGGCAGGAGATCGCGACGGCGAGCAAGCACCGCGTGGCGCTGGCCTGCGTGGGTCTGATCCAGCCGCGGAGCACGCTGATCCTCGACGGCGGCACGACGGCGCTCGAGGTCGCCCGACTTCTCCCGGTCGATCTCGAGGTCACGGTGATCACCCACAGCCCGACGATCGCCGTCGCGCTCGTCGACCACCCGGCCGAGGTGTTCATCATCGGCGGTCGACTGTTCAAGCACTCGGTCGTGGCATCCGGGGCGGCCGCGGCCGAGGCGGCGGCTCAGGTCACCGCCGACCTGTTCCTGATGGGCGTGACGGGCGTGCGGTCGGACACGGGCCTGACGACGGGTGACGTCGACGAGGCTGCGATGAAGCGAACCCTCTCGCGGCGAGCGGCCCAGACGTGGGTCATGGCGAGCGAGGAGAAGATCGGCGCGGCATCGCCGTTCTCGGTGCTTCGTCTCGACGAGGTCGCCGGGATCGTCAGCGACGCCGACCCGCAGAACCCCGTCCTCACCGAGGTCGAACGCGCCGGGGTGGACGTACTCCGCGCTTGAGTCGCGGTCGACGAGATCCCCGTCGCCCGTTCCTCCGGTCGCGCGTTCTCGCTCACCGCCGGTCGACGCGCAGGGTGGTGGCGGTGACAGCCGCTGGCCGTGTCGACGTGCCGGTAGCCGACCTCAACGACGGTGCGGACGGCGGCGCCCGTCTCGGCGGGTGGGGCTGGAAGACGCCAAGCCGAGGGCGGGCATGGCCACGCCGTTGTTCAGGGTGAGGGCGGGGATCGCGGTCGTCATGGCGTCCACCGTACGAACGAGCCGAGCCCTCTGGAGGGCCTGTCGTGACCCGGTAACGCCAGTACCTCCCCGCTGCGGACGCCGGAACGTACCGTCGTCGGTATGGATCTGAGCGCGGAGACCCGTGAGTTCCTCATGACGCGTCGCGGCCGCATCACGCCGGAGCGCGCCGGTCTGGCGGCGTACGGCGGCAACCGGCGCGTGCCCGGGCTGCGCCGCGAGGAGGTCTCGATGCTCGCCGGCGTGAGCATCGACTACTACACGCGCATGGAGCGCGGGAACCTCTCCGGGGTCTCCGAGGAAGTCCTCGAGGCCTTGGCAGGGGCGTTGCAGCTGGACGAGGCCGAGCGCGGTCACCTGTTCGACCTGGCCCGTGCGGCCAACGCATCCGGCGCCGCCCGGTCCCGAGCCCGCACGGCGCCGACGCCTGTCCTGCGTCCCGTCGTCCAGCGCATCGTGGACGCCCTGGAGGGTGCGCCGGCATTCGTGCGCAACGGTCGCCTGGACGTGCTCGGCGCCAACCTGCTCGGCCGTGCGCTGTACTCGCCGCTCTACGACTCGATGCAGCGTGCGCCCGGCAGGCCGGTCAACACCGCCCGTTTCCAGTTCCTCGACCCGGCCGGCGCGCGAGCGTTCTGGGGCGAGAAGGCCGACCGCATGGCGCACGACGCCGTCGCAATCCTCCGCGCCGAAGCCGGCCGGAACCCGTACGACAAGCGCCTGACCGACCTTGTCGGGGAGCTGTCCACCCGCAGCGAGGACTTCCGCCGCCTGTGGGCCTCGCACGACGTCCGGTATCACCGCTCCGGGACCAAGGTGTTCCATCACCCGGCGGTCGGCCTGCTCGAGCTCGACTACGAGGCCCTCGTCCTGCCCGCCGACCCCGGGCTGCAGCTCAACGTGTACTCGGCGGTCCCGGGCTCGCCGTCCGCGGACGGTCTGAAGGTCCTCGCCTCCTGGGCCGCGACGACCTTGACCGACCACCGCGCGGTCGACGCGGCGACGAACTGACAAACCCTCAGCGCCGGGTCACGCCCGGGGGAGAACGGTCAGCACGCGCACCAGGTGCTCGCGGAACTCGGCCATGAACCGGCGCAGGAGCGCCTCGGTGCCCTCCAGGAGGACCTCCCCGTCGTCGGTGAACATGTCCGGTGTCCAGCGCAGATATGCCTCGGGTGCCGTCATCTGCCGGGCGTTGACGAAGCTGAGCACCCCGCGCAGGCTCTGCTGGGCCATGGCCGTGCCGATGGGTCCCGTCGACATCCCGATCACGGCCGCGGGGATGTGGTCGAAGGAGTTCTGGCCCCATGGTCGCGAGGCCCAGTCGATCGCGTTCTTCAGCCCGCCGGGGATGGACCGGTTGTACTCCGGAGTGACGAAGAGAACGGCCTGCACGGAGGCGATCGCCTCCTTCAACGCCCGGGCCTCGACGGGGAAGTCGTCGTCGTGGTCGGGGCTGTACAGCGGCAGGTCCTTGATCGGGATCTCGCGGAGCTCGAGGTCGTGCGGCGCCACGCGGACCAGCGCCTTCGCCAGGGTGCGGTTGATGGACGACGACGACAGGCTCCCGACGAAGTACCCGACTCGGTACGTGGTCACGACTCACCATCCTCTTCGGGCGGGAACGTTCGCGGTTCATGCCACCGTACCGACGCTCGAACGGTCTCGTCGGTCGGCGGCTCTCATCCCCGATCGTCAGGTGGTGCAGCGGGCAGGTGGACCGCGACGCGGAGACCGCCGGCGGCCCGCGGGGTGAGGGTGACGGTCCCGTCGCGTGCTCGGGCCGGGACAACTCCGGGACACCTCGGCGATGTGCCCGGGACACCCGGCCGACGACCGTAGCGGTCATGACAACAACAACCCTCAGTGCCCCGTCCACCTCCCACTCCGCTCCCGAGCCGGCGGTGACGTCGAGCTGGCGGCGCCGCGCGGCTGTCGGCGTCACGGCCTTCCTGGCCTCCGCGCTCCCCGTCGTGTTCACCGTCAACCTCACCCGCATGCTCGTCACCGGCATCGAGCCGGACCACCGCTTCCACCAGGCGACCGGCCAGGGCCTGATCCTGTGTGCGCTGTGGCTGGGGGCACTGCTGCCGCTGGTCCGGGCCGGGTGGAGCGGTCGCCGACCGTCCACGGCGACAGGCCTTCTGCACCTCGCCCTCGCAGGCTCCGGCGTCGTCTGCGCGGTGGTGGCTCCCGGGGGCGGCGCGCCGTTCCTGATCGGCGTCATCGTGGTCACCGGCGCCCTGCTCTGGCTCGCGATGCCGCGGCGGCCGCGGCTGCGGGGTCCGGTCCGCATCGACCCCGTCCTCGCTCCTCTCGCGCTGGCCCTGGCCGCGTTCCTGACCCCTTACGCGATCAACCAGCTCGCGCTCCAGAACCTGGCGACGACCGGCCTCCACTCGGAGAACCCGCACCTGTTCGACATGGCCTGGACGTCGGTCACGCTCATCGTCCTGGCAGTTCTGGCGGCGCTGCTGCCGGCCGGCCGCTCGCTCGTCGCGTGGGTCGCCGTCTCGTGCCTGGGCTTCGGCCTCGCCGGTCTCGCGTTCGGCGAGGGGACCACGTGGTCGCTCCTGGCGCTCGCTTTCGGCGTGGTCTCGGCGGTCGCCGCGTGGATGCAGCGCCGCAACCCCGTTGAGCCCTCGACCGAGCAGTGCGGGATCTAGGATCCCCGCCATGGCCGTTGTGGTCGACCAGTCGGTCCGCCCCGCCCCGCGACCCGGTCAGCCCGGGCGTGGGGCTGCGGTGCGCCTCGTGCTGCGCCACCGCTGGGCGAGCCTGGTCGCCGCGCTCGCGTGCGGCGCATCGGTCGCCGCGGTCGCGCTCATGACCATCGGCGACGTCTGGCACCTGCCGCCGGCCCCCCAGCTGGTCGTCGACGCGACCGTCGGGTTCGTCTACCCGGTGACCGCGCTCGTCATCCTCCTGGGGCGGGCCCCTGCTCGCGGGACGCGGGCGCTCGCGTGGGTGATGCTCGGCGCGGGGCTCGCGTCCGCGCTCGCCGTGCTGACGGCCGCCCTCGCGCTCGTCGCGTCCGAGCCGAGCGACCTCGTCGGGATCCTCGTCCAGCTGCAGAGCTGGCTCTGGGTCCCCGGGTTCCTGCCGCTGGTGACCTGGGTCCCGCTGCTGTACCCGGACGGGCTGCTGCCCGGTCGGATCTGGCGGGTCGTCGCGTCCGCCGCCGGTGCAGGGATCGTCCTGCTCGCCCTCGCTGTCGGTCTCTACCCAGAGGACTTCCAGGGCGCCGTCCCGATCGCCAAGCCGGTCACTAACGAGGGCGTGGCGAAGGTGTTGGCGGTCGCCGCGGCGGTCCTGCTGGTGCCGGCGACGATCGCCTCGGTGTGGAGCCTCGTGCTCCGGCTGCGTCGGTCGCAGGGGCTTCGTCGGCGGCAGGTCGTCGTCCTCCTGGTCGCGGCCGGGACGCTGGTCGCGGCGACCCTGGCGCAGGGTCTGCTCCCCAGTCCGGTCGACGTGCTCGTCCAGGCCGCCGCCGTGGCGCTGGTCCCGATCGCGATCGGGGTGGCGGTCACGCGCCACCGGCTCTACGACCTCGACACGGCGGTCTGTCGTGCCCTGGTGACCGCGAGCCTCGCCATCTGCCTGATCGGTGTCTACCTCAGCGTCTTCGCGGTGCTGCAGGCGGTCGGCGACGAGCGTTCGGCGCTCAGCGCCGCCGTCGCGGCGGGGGTAACAGGCGCGTTGATCCACCCGCTGGGTCGGCGGCTGTGGGCCGGCGCCGACCGCCTGTTCTACGGCGACCGCGCCGACCCGTACGCGGTGACGTCCCGACTCTCGTCGCGGCTCGCCGCGCCTGGGCTCGACATCGCCGCGGTCCCGGACGTGATGTGCCAGAGCGTCGTCTCGTCGTTGCGGCTGGGCGCGGCCGAGGTGTGGTTGCTCGTCGACGGCGAGGAGCGACGGCTGGCGAGGGCCGGGGACTCGTCGACGTCCGGCGAGCGGTTCGCGATGAGGCATCGGGGCGAGACGGCCGGGTGGCTCGTCGTCGCGCCGCGCCCGGGCGAGGTCGTCGTCACCGAGCGGGATGCGGACATCCTCGCGGGCATCGCCGATCTCGTGGCGCCCTCGATCGCCGCCCTGCGGCTGCACCAGGAGCTGCAACGCAGCCGCGAGCTGCTCGTGGCCGCCCGTGAAGCCGAGCGGCAGCGTCTGCGGCGGGAGCTCCACGACGGCGTGGGGGCGACGCTGGCCGGCCTGCGGCTCCAGGTCGAGTCCGCGCAGGCGTTGGTGGCCGATCCCACCGCGAGCGCCCTCCTCAAGGCCGCCGGTGGCAGCGTCGGCCACGCGGTCGCGGAGGTGCGCACCATCTCCAACGGGCTGCGCCCGCCCGGGATCGACGACCTCGGGCTCGCCCGTGCGCTGGTGCTGCTCGCGGAGCGGCACCGCACGACCGGGCTCGCTGTCGAGGTCGCCATCGACGAGGTGGGCGAGGTCGGTGCGGCCACCGAGGTCGCGACGTACCGGATCGCGGCCGAGGCCCTCGCGAACGTCTCGGGACATGCGCACGCTAACCGGATCGTCCTGACCCTCACCCGGAGCGCCGACGCGCTGGCCCTCGTCGTCGTCGACGACGGTGTCGGGCCGGACGGCGGCCGCGACCCGCGTCCCGGATCGGGCCTCGGCATCGCGTCGATGCGGCAGCGCGCCGAGGAGATCGGCGGATCCCTGACCGTGCGGGCCGTCGATCCCGGACCCGGTACCGAGCTGCGCGCGGTGCTCCCCTCGACCCTGGAAGGGCCGCGATGACCCGCGTGCTGCTCGTCGACGACCACCCGCTGTTCCTCGACGGCGTGCGTGCGGCGCTCTCCGGCGCCGAAGGGCTCGAGGTGGTCGGTGAGGCTCACGACGTGGCCGCCGCGCTCGCGCTGGTGACCGAGCTCCGCCCGGACGTGGTGCTCATGGACCTCAACCTCCCCGACGGGTCCGGCATCGACGCCACCAGGGCGGTGCTCCGGTCGAGCCCCGAGACCCGCGTGCTCGTGATGACGATGGCGGACCAGGACGACGCCGTCGTCGCGGCCATGCGCGCGGGTGCCCGCGGCTACGTGGTCAAGGGTGCCGGCCGTGCCGAGCTGATCCAGTCGGTGCAGACCGTCGCCGCCGGCGGCGCCGTGTTCAGCACCACCGTCGCCGACCGCCTCGTCGACTACTTCGCCGGGCTCGCCGCTCAACCCGGGCGCGAGGTCTTCCCCCGGCTGAGCGACCGGGAACGGGAGGTCCTCGAGCTCGTCGCCCGCGGCCACGACAACCGGCGCATCGCGCGGGAGCTGTTCATCTCCGACAAGACGGTGCGCAACCACGTGTCGTCGCTGTTCACCAAGCTCGACGTCCCCGACCGGGCCGAGGCCATCCGCCGCGCCCGCGGGGCAGGCATGGGCGAGCTGCCCTGAGGTCCGCGCGCCGTCGTCACACCTGCCCGGGGAAGAGCCCGAAGCGAGCCATCGGCTCGACCAGCGGCGACAGCGTCCACGAGAAGCTCGGCCCCTTCGCGCCCGCCGCCGAGCGCGGGCGGGTCGTGGCGTTCCTGGCGTGGCTCGTCGCGCCCCGCTGACCAGCGACCTCGACCCACGACGCATCGACAATCGCCCATCATGGTGGGCATGCTCCTCAACCAGCGGATCGCCGACGGGATCCGCAGCGGCGAGGTGACGCTGGCGTTCCGGCGATGGGCGACGCCCCGGGTCAAGCCCGGCGGCTCATTCCTGTCGTCGGTGGGCATCGTTCTCGTCGGACCCGTCGACGAGGTCAGCGGCGCGACGCCCGACGAGGCGCGCGCGGCCGGTGCGTCGTCGGTGGACGAGGTGGTCGGCGGCCGGACCGAGCTCCCGCTGTACCGGATCGGGCTCTCGTGGGGTGGTCCCGACCCGCGCGAGGCGCTGTCCGCCGACACGTCGTTCACTGCGGAACAGCTGGAGGCGCTCGCGGCCACGCTCGCCCGCTGGGACGCATCGACGCCGTGGACGCGACAGACGCTCGAGCTGGTCCGCGACCGCCCGGCGACCCGCGCGCCCGACCTGGCCGCCTCGGTCGGGCGCGAGACCGCTCCGTTCAAGCGGGACGTCCGCCGGCTCAAGGAGCTCGGCCTGACGCACAGCCTCGAGGTCGGCTACCGGCTCTCGCCGCGCGGGCGGGCGTACCTGGACCGCGCGGAATCGGGCGCGACGAGCTGATGGCCAAGGCGGAGCGCGGCCTCGAGCGGCCGACGGATGCGCTGCCACCGCTGTACGCGGCCGGCTTCGTCACGGCTTTCGGCGCCCACAGCGTCGCCGCGGGACTTGGTGCCAGCGGGGAGAGCCTGGGGCTGAACCTGCTGCGCATCGGCTTCCTGATCGCGATCTACGACGTCGCCGAGGTCGTCCTCAAGCCGGTGTTCGGCTCCCTGAGCGACCGGATCGGCGCCAAGCCCGTGATCGTCGGCGGCCTCGTCGCCTTCGCCGTCACGTCGTCGATCGGGGTGTGGGGGGCGGAGCCGCTGGTCCTCGTCCTCGCCCGGCTGGGGCAGGGGGCGGCCGCTTCGGCGTTCTCCCCGGCCGCGTCCGCCACGGTCGCCCGGCTAGCGGGCCCGGGCCGGGCCGGCCGGTACTTCGGGCGGTACGGCTCGTGGAAGGCGCTCGGCTACACCCTCGGCCCACTGATCGGCGCGGCACTCCTGCACCTGGGCGGGTTCCCGCTCCTCTTCGTCGCGCTGGCTGCCGTCGCCGCACTGGCCGCGGTCTGGGTCGCCGTCCGGCTGCCCCGGATCGAGCCGCTGCCCCGGCCGCGCTACACCGTCGCCGACGTGGTCCGGCAGTCCACCCATCGACAGTTCGTGATCCCCACCCTGGTCCTGGCGGCGTCGACCGGCGCGCTCGGGGCGGCCATCGGGTTCCTGCCCGCCCTGGCCGACCATCTGGGGGCGGGGCTGCTGGCCGCCCTGGGGATCGCCTCGGTCCTGGCGCTGTGCTCGACCCTGACGCAACCTCTGGCGGGTGCCTTGCGCGACCGGAACCGTCTCACCGACCCCGCCGGGATGACGGGCGGGCTGCTCCTGGCCGCGGGCGGCGCCCTGCTTGCCGCCGTGCTGCCCTCCGTCGTCGGTCTCTACCTGGCGGGCGGCCTCATCGGGGCGGGGATCGGGGTGTCGACGCCCTTCGCGTTCGCCTACCTCGCCGAGACGACACCCCATGAGCGCATGGGTCGCACCATGGGCACCGCCGAGCTGGGTCGCGAGCTCGGCGACGCCGGCGGCCCGCTCCTCGTCGGGGCCGTCGCGACGGTCTGGTCGCTCCCCGTCGGCCTCGGCGCGCTCGCCCTCGTCCTGGCCGCGACGAGCGCACTGCCCGGGGGCGATCGACTCGTCCCCGCGCCACCGAGCGTCGGCGGAGGTTGACCTCAACCCGCTCTCGGCCTGCCCCAACCCGGGTCTACCCTCGAACGGTCGCCCACACCGTGGATCAGCCGAGGAGCAGCCATGGGCCGCCTGCACATCGACCTGTTCGTCACCCTCGACGGCGTCGCGCAGGCGCCGGGCGCCCCCGAGGAGGACCCGTCCGACGGCTTCCCCTTCGGCGGCTGGCAGGCGCCGCTGTTCGACGACGTCGTCGGCCGTGAGGTGGGCGCCGGCATCGCGGCCATGGACGCGTTGCTGCTCGGACGCCGGACGTACGACATCTTCGCCGGGTACTGGCCGCACCAGGACGGCGACATCGCGCGCCAGCTCAACGCCGTGCCCAAGTACGTCGCCAGCCGCGGGACGCCGGACCTCGGCTGGGCGGGGACCACCCTGCTCGGCGCGGACGTCGTGGCGGAGATCCGGGCCGTGCGGGACCGGCACGAGAGCACCCACGTCATCGGCAGCGTCGACCTCGTCCAGACGCTGCTCGCCGAGCGGTTGTTCGACGTGCTGACGCTCTGGGTCTACCCGATCGTCCTCGGCCAGGGGAAGAAGGTCTTCCCCGACGGTGTCCGGGCGTCGGGGCTCACGCTGCTCGAGCCGCCGGTGACGGGGAGCGCCGGTGCGGTCCAGCTGCGCTACGCCCCGACGGGCGCCGACCCGGGCACAGGTGACATGACCGAGGTGGACGGCGCGGCCTGACACCAGGCTTCAGGCCCGACCGAGGCCCGCGTCCCGGGCGCGCGCGATCGCCGCGGCGCGGTCCGCCACCTGGAGCTTGACGAGCACGTTCGACACGACGTTGCGCACGGTCTTCGCACTGATCCCCAGCCGCTCGCCGATCGCCGGGTTGCCGAGCCCGCGCGCGAGCAGGTCCAGCACCTGGTTCTCGCGCGGGGTGAGCTGCACGAACGGACCGAGGTCGGGCGGTGCGGCGGCGAACCAGGCGGCGAGACGTCCGGCGAGCTCCCGCCCGAACACGGCGTCCCCGCGCGCGACCGAGCGCACGGCGGCGAGGACGGTGGCGGGCTCCTCGGCCTTGAGGACGTACCCGCGCGCGCCGGCCTGGATGGCGCGGAACACGAGCGCGTCGTCGTCGTACATGGTCAGGACGAGGACGCCGGTGTGCGGCGCGGCGGCGACGATGCGCCGAGTCGCCTCCACACCGTCGAGCTCGGGCATCTTGAGGTCGAGCACGACGACATCGGGCGTGAGCTCCTCGGTCCGGGCGACCGCGTCCGCCCCGTTGCCCACCTGCGCGACGACGACGATGTCGCCCGCAGCCGCGAGCAGCCCCACGAGCCCTTCGCGGTACAACGGGTGGTCGTCGGCGACCACCACGCGGGTGGCGTCCCCGGTCATGTGGACGCCCCGACCGCCACCAGAGGCAGGACGGCGACAAGCCGCGTCCCGCCACCGGGCGCCGGCGAGACGACGAGCTCGCCCCCCAGCTCACCGGCCCGCTCGTGCATCGTCGTCAGGCCGACCCCGGCCCGCGCCCCGGGCGCCATCCCGGTGCCGTCGTCCTGCACGGTGACCCGCAAGGCGTCCGGCAGACGTTCGATCGACACCTGTGCGTGCGCGGCTCCGGCGTGCGCGACGACGTTGGCCAGCGCGCCGACGGCGATCCGGTACGCCGCCACCTCGGCCGCCGCGGGCAGGACCTCGTGGCCGAGGTCGCTGACCACGTCGACCTTCACGGCGAGCTCGTCGGCGTGCTCGCGGAGCGCGAGAACCAGCCCGCGCTCGTCGAGCGCCGGGGGACGCAGCCCGTACGAGAGCTCGCGGACCTCGGCCGCCGCCTGGGTGGCAGACACCGCGATGCCGGCGAGCGCGCGGTCGAGCTCGCCCTCCCGCCCCTGCTGCGTGACGAGGGCCTGGGCGGTGGCCGCACGCAGCGCGATGCCGGCGATGGTCGGGGTGACCTCGTCGTGGAGCATGCGGCGCAGCGCGCGACGCTCCTCCTCGCGGGCCAGCACGAGGCGCTCGCGCGAGGCCCGCACGGCGGCGTCGAGGCGTTCCTCGGCGACGGCCGCGGCGACCCGCCCGGCAAGGCCGGCGAGCAGCCGACGCTCCGCGGGGTCGAAGGGCTCGTCCGGTCGGCGGCGGGCGATCCGCAGGGTGCCGAGGCGCTCCGAGTGGTGCACGAGGGGGAGGGCCTCGACGGCGTCGTCGGACGGCGGACCGGTCGATGGCCCCGCAGCGACCAGCGGTCGGCCGACGGCGTCGATCCCCACCCATGGCGAGCGCAGCGCGTGCGCGATCTCGTCGGCCACCAGCGAGAGGACGTCGCGACGGGTGGCGTCCGCGATCCGCTCCCCGAGCCGGCTGAGTGCGCGGTACGGGTCGTCCCGGTCGCCGTAGAGCGCCCGGCGGCCGAGGCCGGTCAGTCCCCGGCGCATGGGGTCCAGCGTGAGCGCGACACCCGCGGCCGCCACCAGCGCCACCTGCACGGGCACCACGGCCGAGGCCGAGGCGCCCAGCAGGGCGGTGATGCCCGTGTAGACGACGACGATGCCGAGCGTGAGCCCGGAGGCCACGAGCGTGCGCAGCAGGACGACGTCGAGGCCGAAGAGTCGCTGCCGCAGCAGGGCGACGAGCAGTCCGGCCACGGCGACGAGACCCGGAAGCCCGATCCAGGTGCCGGGCAGCAGCGACCGACCGACGAGGAGCTGCGGGACGAGCCAGAGCGCGGCGGCGAGCATCAGCGCGGCCGCCCCGGTGAGACCGACCCACCGGACCTGCCGCGCGGCATCCTGATCAGGTGCGCCGCCGCGAACCCGACGGGCGAACACGACGATCGCGACGACGAACACGATCAGGGTCAGCGCGGCCTCGGCGTTGAGGGCCGCGCTCGCGGCCGCGAACGGACCGGCGGACGAGCCGATCACCGCCACCGCCGTCGCGAGGAGTGCGGGCGCGACGGACGCCGGTGTCGCGAACCGCGACCACAGAGTCCGCCACGGGAAGATGAGCGCGAACGCGAGCACCCCGCCCCACCCGAGCAGGTAGCAGCCGACGACAGCACCGAGGAACAGGTTCCGCGGCCACGACGAGAACCCGCCATGCAGCGGGAGCTCGAGCAGGTACACGATCGTGCTGGTGGCGAGCCCGGTCCCCATGAGCAGGAGGGCCTGGGCGGCCCGGTCGCGCGGGCGACGCACGAACGCGTAGGCACCCACGCCCAGCAAGGAGCCGACGAACAGGAGCGTCGACCATCCCGGTGCCAGCCGGGTGGCGACGTCGGCCGGCCCGAGCCGGACGTCGACGACGAGATGCTCGCCGTCGCGCACGAGCGCGTACCGCACGGAGTCCACCGACGACGTGACCATGCCGGTCACCTCGTCGCCCGCGTGCACCGGGCAGCCGACCTCGGCGACCGGGAGCACGCCCGTCGTCGCCCACGCACTGGGCGCCGACGTCAGCCGCGCGCACTCGCCGGCTGTGTCAACACGCCAGGCGACGAACGCGGCACAGATCGCGAGCGCCACCGACACGAGCACCAGCACGCCTGCCGGGCTGCCCTGCGCTGTCACCCGCCGTCCCGCGGACGGAGCACCCATGCGCTCATCGTGGCCGCCTCCCGGGGCGGTGTCACGGGTCGACCGGGGTCAGCCGGAGCAGCGGGATACGCCGGGGCGTGGTGGTCCAGTAGTGCTCGAGCCTCGGGTACGCCGTGGTGAGCACCGTGCGGGCGTCGTCGTAGTCGCCGTTCTGAAGCTCCAGGGCCCGGACCACCCGGACCCGCGGGCCGATCTCGACGTCCGCATCGGGGTCCGCGACGAGGTTGAAGTACCACCCCGGGAGCGCGGCCCGGCCGCCGTTCGTCGCCATCACCACGTAGGCGTCGTCGACCTCCGCGAACACGACGGCCACGCTGCGGACGAGACCCGACCGGCGCCCGGTCGTCGTCAGCAGGAGCACCGGCGCGCCCTTGGCGCGACCCATGAACCGGCCGCCGGTCGCGCGGTAGCCGGCGATGCAGGCCCGCGTGAGCTGGTTCATGAGCTCCCGGACTGCCGCATCGACCGTGGGGGGCCGGATGCCGAGCACCAGCGGCCACGCCGTCAACGCGACCCAGCCGAGCACCCCCGGCACGAGTGCGACGACCAGGGCGGGGCTGCCCCACGGCAGGAGCGCGAGCCCGGCCAGTCCGACGACCGCGCCGAGCACGAAGACCAGGACGGTTGCCCGCCCGGTCGCCGCGGCGACCCCGCCGATCGCGCCCCACCGGGCGCCGCGCCGCGAGACGAGCCAGACCCAGCCGACCACGAGGGGGAGGCCGACGGCCGACACGGCGTACTGGTCGTCGAGGGTGATCTGCTCATGGACCAACAGCGGACCGGCGACCGCCATCGCGGCGAGACCGACGACCGTGAGCGCCGACCAGACGCGCACGAGGCCGTCGCGCAGGACGAACGCGAACCAGGCAACCGCCGGGATGAGCAGGAACCACGCGAGCGAGCCGACGACGTCGTTCGCGCGGCCGGCCCAGTGCCACGGGCCGCCCGACGTGGTGAACGGGTCGGCGAAGGCGAAGAACGCGGCGAGCAGCGCCGTGCCGACCACGCCACAGACTCCGCTCGCGACCGTCAGTGCGCGGACGTGGGGTGGCATCGGCATCGGGGCGGCGCGCAGGCCGCTCGCGGCGCCCGCCCTCGCGGCCGAGGGCGCGCTCACCATGCACCTTCGGGCGTGCCCGTCGAGAAGCCCAGCGGCGTCGGCGTCTCCACCCGTCGAGCGTGCGCGCACGCGACGCCTTCGGACGGCGACAGGTGTTCGTAGCGGGCGCACGGGTCCAGGCACGAGCTGGCGCCGGGGCGCATGTGGTCGCCCGGGCACCGGTCGGCCGGCGCCGTGGCGTACTGCGCCGGGCTGGGGGCCGGCGTGGCGGCCGGCCCGGTGGCGCCGAGCACGCTCGYGGTGAGCACCACCGCGAGGCAGGCGGCCGCGAGCGTGGCGAACGCGGCCCGTGCCGCGCGGGGAGGCGGCCCTTCGGCTGAGTTCTCGCTCGGGTTGAGCGGGTCGTCCAGCTCGACGATCGACATCCTGATGCGACGCATCGGTTCCTCCTCGGGGAGCACCTGACTCCTGAGGTACGAACGTCTCGCCGGGGTGTCCCGGGCGTCATGGGGCACCCGTCCCGGGCGGCCGGGAGGAATGCCCGACCGGGTGGGGGCAGCCGCCCCGGTCAGCCCGGCGAGGGCGGTCCTCGACGGCGGCGCCGACTTGTCCGACAATCGCACGACACGTGATGAGGGAGCCCGATGACCTCGACGGCACCGACGCCGCTCGCCGCCCTGCTGGCCGGGTGCGTCGCTGAGCGTGCGCAGGTCCGGACTGACGAGCTGAGCCGCCGGGCCGTCGCGCACGACGCGTCCCACGTGCTGCTGGTCCCCGAGGCGGTGGTGGCCCCGCGCAACGCCGCCGAGGTGGGCAGGCTGCTGCGCGCGACGGCCGACGCGGGGGTACCGCTGACCTTCCGCTCGGGCGGGACCAGCCTGTCCGGGCAGGCCGGCAGCGACGGCGTGCTGGTGGACGTGCGCCGGCACTTCCAGGGGGTCGAGGTGCTGGACGGCGGCGACCGTGTGCGGGTGCAGCCCGGCGTGACGGTCCGCCAGCTGAACGCACACCTGGCCCGGTTCGGTCGCCGGTTCGGGCCGGACCCGGCCAGCGAGGTCGCGTGCACCGTCGGCGGGGTCGTCGCCAACAACTCCTCGGGCATGGCGTGCGGCACGGCCGAGAACAGCTACCGCACCCTGGAGTCGCTGGTCGTGGTCCTCCCGTCGGGGACGGTCGTCGACACCGGCGCGGCTGACGCGGACGAGCTGCTGCGCGTCGTCGAGCCTGTCCTGTACGCGGGCCTGCACGCGCTGCGCCGACGGGTGCTCGACGAGCCTGCCTCGGTGGCGACCCTCGCCCGGCAGTTCGCGATGAAGAACACCATGGGCTACGGCCTCAACGCGCTGGTGGACTTCGACACCGTCCCGCAGATGCTGGCGCACCTGGTGGTGGGCAGCGAGGGGACGCTCGCCTTCGTCGCCTCGGCGACGTTCCGCACGGTCCCGCTGCGCACCCACGCGGCGTCGGCGCTGCTCGTCTTCGACGACCTCTACGCGGCCAACCGGGCGCTGCCGGCGCTGGTCGCCACCGGTGCCGCCACCCTCGAGCTCATGGACGCCACCTCGCTGCGGGTCGGGCAGACCCTCGCCGACTGTCCGCCGGCGGTCGCCGCGCTCACCGTGGACCGGCAGGCGGCACTGCTCGTGGAGTACCAGGCGACGACCGCCGATGAGCTCGCGTCGCTGGTCGGCGGCGCGCGACCCGTGCTCGGCGGGGTCCCGCTCACCGCCGACCATGGAACCCGCCATCAGCTCTGGAAGCTGCGCAAGGGGCTGTACACCTCGGTGGCCGGCGCGCGCCGCAGCGGGACGACCGCCCTGCTCGAGGACGTCGTCGTGCCGGTGGAGCGGCTGGCGGACACGTGCACGTCACTGACGACGCTCTTCGGCCGGTACGCCTACGACGACGCGGTGATCTTCGGTCACGCCAAGGACGGCAACCTCCACTTCATGCTCACCGACCGGTTCGAGTCGGGCGAGCAGCTGGCGCGCTACGCCGCCTTCACCGAGGACCTGGTGGCGCTCGTCCTGGACAACGGTGGATCGCTGAAGGCCGAGCACGGCACCGGCCGCGTCATGGCGCCGTTCGTCCGGCGCCAGTATGGCGACGAGCTCTACGACGTGATGCGCGAGGTCAAGCGCCTGTTCGACCCGCGTGGGCTGCTCAACCCCGGCGTCCTGCTCTCCGACGACCCCGACGCCCACCTCCGGCACATCAAGCTGGCCCCGACGGTCGAGGCGGAGGTCGACCGCTGCGTCGAGTGCGGCTACTGCGAGCCGGTGTGCCCGTCGCGGGACCTCACCCTGACGCCGCGCCAGCGGATCGCGCTGCGCCGGGACATCCGAGCGGCGGAGCTGGCGGGCGACGAGGCCACGGCCGCGCGGCTCGAGCGCGCCTACGAGTACCCCGGCGTGGACACCTGCGCGGTCGACGGGATGTGCGCCACCGCGTGCCCGGTCGGCATCAACACCGGCCTGTTGATCAAGACGCTCCGCCGCGAGAACCTGTCCGCGCCCGAGGGAGCGGTCTGGACCGCGGCGGCGAAGCACTGGGGCGCGACGACGGCCCTCGCCGGGACCGCGCTCACCGTGGCCCGTGCGGTGCCCGGCCCGCTGGTGCCTGCCGTGACCGCGGCGGCCCGCGCGGTCCTCGGGACCGACACGGTGCCGCAGTGGACGTCCGACCTCCCCGGCGGCGGTGCGCCCCGCCGCCGACCGCGGCCCGTCGCGGCGCCCGACGGCGTCTACGTGCCGGCGTGCGTCAACGTGATGTTCGGCCCGGCCGAGGGGCCCGGCGTGCAGGTCGCGTTCGAGGACCTCTGCGCGGCCGCGGGCATCACGCTGCTGGTCCCCGAGGGGATCGAGAACCTGTGCTGCGGCACGCCCTGGTCGTCCAAGGGGATCGCCGCGGGTCACGACGCGATGCGCGCCGCCGTCCTGCCCGCCCTGCGCGACGCGACCGACGGGGGCCGGCTGCCCGTGGTCTGCGACGCCTCGTCGTGCACCGAGGGCTTCCGCCAGCTCGTCGGGGGCGAGGTGCAGGTCGTCGACGTCGTGGCCTTCGTCGCCGACCGCGTGCTGCCGGTCCTCGGACCGTTCCGCCGGCTCGACTCCCTCACCCTGCACCCCACCTGCTCGTCCACGCAGCTGGGGCTCGACCCGGCCCTGCGCACGGTTGCCGAGGCCGTCGCCGAGACGGTCACCGTGCCCCTCGACTGGGGGTGCTGCGCCTTCGCGGGCGACCGCGGGATGCTGCGCCCAGAGCTGACCGCCGCGGCGACCCGTCGGGAGGCCGCGGAGGTCGCTCGTCTGGGCGCCCAGGCGCACGCCAGCTGCAACCGCACCTGCGAGCTGGGCATGACGCGGGCCACGGGCGCGACCTACCGGCACGTCGTCGAGCTGCTGGCCGACCAGGCCCTCCACTGATCCGCACCACAAAGTTCCGCACCATCCAGCAAAGGAGCAGAGATGAACCCGGAGACCACGGCACTCGTCCTGATCGAGTTCCAGAACGACTTCACCAGCGAGGGCGGCGTGCTGCACGGCGCGGTCCAGGACGTCATGGAGAGCACCGGCATGCTCGCGCACGCCAGGACGGCGCTCGAGGCCACGCGCGCCGCGGGTGCCACCGTGATCCACAGCCCCATCGCATTCGCCGCGGGGTACGGCGAGATCACCGCGCACCCCTACGGGATCCTCAAGGGCGTCGTCGACTCGAACGCCTTCGTCAAGGGCTCGTGGGGCGCCGACTTCGTCGAGGACGTCGCCCCCGCCGGCGACGACATCGTCGTGGAGGGCAAGCGCGGTCTCGACGCCTTCGGGTCGACCAACCTCGACTTCATCCTGCGGTCCAAGGGCATCACGACGGTGGTGCTGGGCGGCTTCCTCACCAACTGCTGCGTGGAGTCGACCATGCGCTCGGCCTACGAGAAGGGCTTCGAGGTCATCACGCTCACCGACGCCGTCGGCGCCACCTCGCAGGCCGAGCACGACAACGCGATCACCTACGACTATCCGATGTTCTCCAAGCCGATGACGGTCGACGAGTACGTGGGGACCCTCCGCGGCGCGGCGGTGACAGCCGACAGCTCGCGCGGCTACTGAGGGGCGAACTGGCTGGCGGTGAACACGGCTCCCTGCGGGTCGCGGATCGTCGCCGTGCGCGCCCACTGGTTCTCCTCGGTCGCGACGACCGCGCCCCCGTGCGCGGTCGCCAGCGCCGCGGTCTCGTCGCGGTCCGCCACGGCGAACGAGACGTGCCAGTGGGGCGTCTCGTTGTCGCTGAGTGGCGCGATCCAGCCGATGGCGTCGGCGAACCCGGGCGGCACGGACACGCCGGACTGCCGCTCGTGGATGTCGGGGTCCACCGTGGCCGCGAGGTGGTCGCCGTACCCGGGGACGCGGATCATCGTGGCGAACCCGACATCCGCGACCTCCCACCCGAACGCCCGGGTGTAGAGGCCGGGGGCGGCGGCCGGGTCGCTGGTGTGCAGGTCGCTGAAGTTCCAGGCGCCCGGCGCGTTGACGATCTGTGCGCCGAGGCGCCGCTTCGGCTGCCAGAGCCGCAGGTCGGCGCCCTGCTGGTCGGTGAACGCGGCCCACGCGCCGCCCTCGCCCGCAACCGTCGGGCCGGTGGTGATCGTGCCGCCCGCCGCGACAACCCGGGCGAGCGCCGCGTCGAGGTCCTCGACGGCGACGTAGGTGTGCCAGGAGGGGTCGGCCGGCGCGTCGCCGGAGGGGTCCGACGGTCCGCCGATGCCCGCGGCGTCCCGGCCGTCGACCTGCGCGATCACGTACCGGAAGGGCAGCCCGGGCGGCGTGGCGTCGTGGAACGACCACCCGAGGACGGGGCCGTAGAACGCCTTGGCCGCCTCGACGTCCGGCTGCTCGATGTCGACCCAGGACGTCACGCCCGGGGGATAGGTCCGCTGCTGCTGCGTCATCCCGTCAGGCTACGAAGAGCCACCGACATGCGTCAGCCCCGTAGGTCGAGCTCCAGCAGCGTGCAGGAGAAGTCGGCGAAGTCGCGCTGCCCGACGGCCCGGAACCCGTAGGCCTCGTAGTAGGCGCGCAGCACCGGGTTGGTGGTCCGGCAGTCGAGCCGGAACACGTCGACCCCGGCGTCGCGCCCACGGGCGGCCGCCCAGTCGAGCAGTGCCGTGCCGATGCCCGCGCCGGTGTGGCGGCGGTCGACCATGAGGCCGTGGACGTAGACCGCAAAGGAGCCGTCAGCCCCCCAGAAGTCCGGGTCCGACCACAGCAGCCGGACGGCCCCGACGACACCGCCGTCGTCGCGCACGACGTGCCACTCGCCCGCATCGACCTGGGCCGCGACCCGCTCCCGCGGCAGCGAGCCCCGCGGCCACTGGACGGTGCCGTTCGCGGCCATCCAGTCCTCGAGCGACCGGCGCAGCGCGTGGATGGCGTCGACGTCGTCGCCGGTCGCGAGGACGGGCGCGATGTGAGCTCCGAGCGGCGACCGGTCGCCCACCAGCCACAGGTGGCCGAACGGGTCGACGAAACTGCCCTGCCGGTGCGGGCCCCACGGCATCTCGTGGGTGCGGACGGGGTCGACGTCGCCGTCCGCCCCCGCGTCCACCGCGCGCGCGATGAACGAGTCCGGGTCGTCGACGAACACCTCGACGCGGACGGTGCGGCCGCCGAGCTCACCCGGTGTGGCCCAGCGGTTTCCCTCGGGCTGACCGAGGAAGAACGGCGCCCCGTCGACCGAGAGCCCGACGACGGATCCGAGGTCCCAGAGGATCGTCGCGCCGAGCGCGCGTCCGTACCAGCGGGCGGCGGCCCCCGCGTCGGGGACGGCGAGCATCACCGAGATCACGGGCGGTTCGGCGGTCATGGTGCCTCCGCGAGCAGGTCGGGGCCGATCTGGTCGATCGAGCGGACGCCGCACAGCGCCATGGTGAGGTCGAGCTCGGCCCACAGGTGCTCCAGGACCGTGCGCGCTCCGTCGGCCCCGGCCAACGCGAGCCCGTAGACCCAGGGCCGGCCGACGAGGACGGCGGCCGCGCCCAGCGCGAGCGCCTTGACCACGTCGGCGCCGCCCCGGATGCCGCTGTCGAACAGGACGGGGACCCGGCCGCCGACGACATCGACGACCCCGGGCAACGCGTCGAGCGAGCCGACGGCCCCGTCCACCTGCCGTCCGCCGTGGTTGGACACGACGATGCCGTCGACCCCGTGGTCGAGCGCGAGCCGGGCGTCGTCGGCGTGCTGGATCCCCTTGAGCACGATCGGCAACGAGGTGCGTTCGCGCAGCCGGGCGAGGTCGTCCCACGTCAGCGACGACCGCGAGAACACGTCGAGGAACGTCTCGACGGCGGCGCGCGGCAGGGGCGAGCGGAGGTTGGTGCGCAGGTCACCGGGGTAGTGGCGGGCCATCGAGAGCAGCGCCCGGACGGCCGCGGGCGTCGGGCGGTCCGTCGAGGGGCTGGTCGTCGCGGCGCGCGCGTGCACCAGCCGGCGGAATGCCGGGTCGCTGGTGTATTGCGCGATCCCCTCCGCGCGCGCGAACGGCAGGTAGCCGAGGTCGAGGTCCTTGGTCCGCCAGCCGAGCACGTGGGTGTCGAGCGTGACGACGAGCGCGTCGCTGCCGATCGCCGCGGCGCGGTCGACGAACGAGTCGACGACGTCGTCGTCCTTGCTCCAGTAGAGCTGGAACCAGCGCGGGGTGTCACCGAGCTCGGCGGCCGTCTGCTCCATCGGGACCGAGCCCTGCGACGAGATCACCATCGGCAGGCCCAACGCCCGTGCGGCCCGGGCCGCGGCGAGGTCGGCGTCCCGGTGCGCCATCTCCAGCACGCCGATGGGGGCGAGCAGCAGGGGGGCGGGGATCCGGCGCCCGAAGAGCTCGACCGAGGTGTCCCGGCTCTCCACGTCGACGAGCATCCGCGGCACCAGCCGGTGGCGCCCGAACGCCTCGACGTTGGCCCGCGCGGTCTGCTGCCGGCCGGCGCTGCCCGCCACGTACGCCCAGGCGGCCGGGCTCATCCGCCGGCGAGCCGCCGCGGCCAGCCGCGCGGGCTCCACGGGGACCACGGGTCGCCGCCCGAACACCCCGGCGCGGTAGATCCGGGACTGCACGTCGCGGCCCGAGAATGCGCTCACGGCGTGAGTCTGGCACGCCAGGGCGGTACTGCCAGGGCCTCCCTCGTCGCCGGGCCGCGACGTACCGTCGAGGAATGGACACACGCACTCTCGGACAGGGCCTCGAGGTCTCCGCGATCGGCCTCGGCTGCATGGGCATGAGCCAGAGCTACGGGCCCAACCCCGGCGACCGGCAGGAGATGATCGGCGTCCTGCGCGGCGCCGTCGACCGCGGGGTGACGTTCTTCGACACCGCCGAGGTCTACGGCCCGTTCGTCAACGAGGAGCTCGTCGGCGAGGCCCTGGCGCCCGTGCGCGACCAGGTCGTCATCGCGACGAAGTTCGGGTTCGACCTGCACGCCGACGGCTCGCACCACGGGCTGTCGAGCCGACCGGAGCACATCAAGGAGGTCGCCGACGCCTCGCTGCGGCGCCTCGGCATCGACGTGATCGACCTCTTCTACCAGCACCGCGTCAACCCCGACGTGCCGATCGAGGACGTCGCCGGTGCGGTCGCCGAGCTGGTCGCCGCCGGCAAGGTCCGTCACTTCGGTCTGTCCGAGGCGGGTCCGGCGACGATCCGGCGGGCGCACGCCGTGCACCCGGTCACCGCCCTGCAGAGCGAGTACTCGCTGTGGACGCGGGACCCGGAGGCCGACGTGCTGCCGACGCTCGCGGAGCTCGGCATCGGGTTCGTGCCGTTCAGCCCGCTGGGCAAGGGCTTCCTCACCGGCACGGTCGACGCGTCGACGTCGTTCACCGAGAAGGACATCCGCACCACGATCCCGCGGTTCACCGAGGAGAACCGGCAGGCCAACCAGGCCCTCGTCGACCTGGGCGCCGAGGTCGCCTCCCGGCACGCTGCCACGCCCGCGCAGGTCGCGCTCGCCTGGCTGCTCGCCCAGCAGCCGTGGATCGTGCCCATCCCGGGCACCCGCCGGCTCACCCGGCTCGAGGAGAACATCGGCGCCGCCGACCTCCAGCTGACCGCGCAGGACCTGGCCGACCTCACCTCCGCCGCCGACCGCATCGGCGTGCACGGCAACCGCTACAACGACGCCGGGATGCGCATGGTCGGGCTCTGAGCGCTCAGTCCTCCCGCGCCAGGTCCAGCTCCAGCCATCGGGCCAGGTCCTTGATCTCGGCGTCGACCAGCGCAGCATCGGCCGCACTCCACGACCCGTCCCGATGGATCGCGTGGACGCGCAGGACTCCGGCCTTGACGTCAGCCGCGGCGTCGAGCTTCCCGACGAGCCGGTCGCCCACCAGGATCGGCAGCGCGTAGTACCCCCATCGGCGCTTGGCGACGGGCTTGAACATCTCCAGCGCGTACTCGAACTCGAAGATCTCGGCCATCCGCTTGCGGTCGCTGAGCAGCCGGTCGAAGGGTGACAGGAGCGCGGCCCGCCCCTCGAACTGGCCGTCGAGCAGCTCCGGGTCGACCCGCCACGTTCCCCGGACCCCCTCGACGACGGCCGGCTCGCCGGCCTCGCCCACGGCCAGGGGCTCGACCGGCTGCTCGGTGCCGGTGGGGCGCGCGATGCCGAGGGCGCGCAGGCGTCGCTCGTCCCGGAGGCGAAGGGCCTCCGCGGGCGGGGGACCGGGGTCGTCGGGGTAGATGCGCTCGGCCAGGTCCCAGAGCCGGTCGCGTCCCCGCCGCCCGGCCACGGCGACGTCGCCGTTGTGGACCATGACCTCGAGCATCATCACGACGTTCCGGTTGTTGTTCCAGCCGCTCGACCGCCACGGCCGCACGCAGGTGTCCGGGAGCTCGCGCGCCGTCAGCGGGCCGTCCGAGCGGAGCAGCTCGAGGATGTCCTGGCGGCAGCCCTCGTTGTCGTGCAGCCAGCGGGCGTTGGCCAGCTGCCAGCCCTTGACGTCCGGACCCGTTCCCGGCCACTGCGCCATCTCGGCGCGGAACAGCGCGATGTCCTCCGGCACCCGGACCGTCCCGCGGAAGTCGAGCAGCGACAGGTCGTCGAGTGCGTCGGCAAGCTCGCGCGGGTCGTAGGCCGAGCCGAGCCGGCTCCACAGGACGAGGTCGGCGCTGGGGGCGATCGCGCTGGTGGGTTCGAGCTGGACCATGGTCAGCCGCCGCACGACCTCGTGGACGTCCGTCGGCCGTTCGGCGGTGAGCAGCTGTGCGCGCACCGCGATCCGACGTGCCTGCGCACGCGAGAGGACCTCCATGCCCCGCGACCCTACGACCCCCGTCCGACACGAGCGCTCGCTAGGGTCGCCGCATGATCCGGACGCTGGCCGTCGAGCGCTACCGGAGCCTGGACGAGGTCGTGCTCGGGCTCGACCGGCTCACCGTCGTCGCGGGCGCGAACGGGAGCGGCAAGACCAGCGTCTACCGGGTGCTCCGCCTGCTCGCCGACATCGTGCGCGACGGCGCGATCAGCTCGCTCGCCCGTGAGGGCGGCATGCGCTCGGCCATCCACGCCGGGCCGCGCCCGAAGGGGCCGGTGGCCGTGCGGCTCGGCGTCGCGACGGAGGACCTGTCCTACGCGATCGATCTGGGCCTGCCGCAGATGGGGCCGTTCAGGCTCGACCCGGAGATCAAGTCCGAGGTCGTCTGGGCCGGTCCCGTGCTGCGGCCGTCCACCGTGCTCACCGAGCGCATCGGGATGCGGGTGCGGAGCCGCGAGGACGACGGGACCTGGCACGACGCGCCGCTCTCGGTCAGCCAGCACGAGTCCGTCATGGCCGTGCTCGCGGACCCGAGCGCGACGCCGGAGCTCTTCGCCCTGCGGGAGCAGGCCCGGCGCTGGAGGTTCTACGACCACCTGCGCACGGATGCCGACGCCCCGGCCCGCAGGCCCGGGGTCGCAACCTTCACTCCCGTCCTGTCACCCGGTGGCGACGACCTTGCCGCGGCCCTGCTGACCATCGGGCGCATCGGGGACGACGAGACCCTGCAGGCCTGCGTGGACGCCGCGTTCCCGGGCTCCGAGGTGGTCGTCGACGAGGACGAGGACGGGACGTGCCGCGTCGGCATGACCCAGCCCGGGCTGCTCCGGGCGCTCTCGGTCGCCGAGCTCTCCGACGGGACGCTTACCTACCTCCTGCTGCTCGCGGCGTGCCTGGCCACCCGGGCGCCCGACCTGCTCGTGCTCAACGAGCCCGAGTCCAGCCTCCACCCGAGCCTCATGCCGGCGGTCGGAGCGCTGATCGCCTCGGCCTCCGAGCGCTCGCAGGTGCTCGTCGTGACCCACTCGGGCGACCTGGTCCGGGCGCTGCGGGAGGCGGGCTCGACCACCGTCGAGCTCAGCAAGACCGGCGCGGCCACCACGGTCGCCGGGCGCGAGCGGTTCGACGGCCCGCCGTGGACGTGGCCGAAGCGCTGACCCCCTTCCCGTCGGCGGGCGGCGGGTCTACGGTCGTCACCGCCCGAGGCAACGGGGCCCCGGGCCCAGCCGCTGCGAGGTTCCGTTGACTGCTCCCACCGAGGACGCCGCTCCGCTCGGGTTCCCCGAGACCGGCAAGGGACTCAAGGGCGGCGCGCTCGGCCTGGTGTCGAGCGTMGTCGTCGGCACCGCGTCCACCGCGCCCGCGTACAGCCTCGCGGCGAGCCTCGGGTTCGTCGTGGCGGGCGGCGGGGCGATCCTGGCGGGCGTCAAGGCGCCGGCCATCATCCTGCTCGCCTTCGTCCCGATGTACCTGATCGCCGTCGCCTACCAGGAGCTCAACCGCGCCGAGCCGGACTGCGGGACCACGTTCACCTGGGCGGCCCGGGCGTTCGGGCCGATCACGGGCTGGCTTGGCGGCTGGGGGATCATCGCCGCCGACGTGATCGTCATGGCGAACCTCGCGCAGATCGCCGGCGCGTACTCGTTCACGTTCGTGGCGGACCTGGGGTGGGAGGCCGTGGGAGACCTGGCGTCGAACACGCTGTGGACGACGGTCGCCGGCCTGCTGTGGATCGCGATCATGACGTACCTCTGCTACCGCGGCATCGAGGTGTCGGCGCGCATCCAGTACGTCCTGCTGGCCATCGAGGTCGCCGTGCTGATCATGTTCTCGGTGGTCGCGCTGGGCAAGGTGTACTCGGGCAACGCGGAGTCCTACTCGCTGATCCCGTCCTGGGACTGGTTCTGGCCGGGCGGGCTGAGCGTGGCCGACGTCATCGCCCCGGCGCTGCTCACGGCCGTGTTCATCTACTGGGGCTGGGACACGGCCGTCTCGGTGAACGAGGAGTCGGACGACCCCGCCAAGACCCCCGGGCGCGCGGCGATCCTGTCGACCGTCCTGCTGCTGGTCACCTACACGCTCGTGTCCACCGCGGCGGTGGCGTTCGCGGGGGTCGGCACCACGGGCATCGGCCTGGGCAACCCCGACAACGCCGACGACGTGTTCGCGGCGATCGGGCCGGCGCTGTTCGGCGACACCGCGCTGGGGCACGTCGGGCTGCTGCTGCTGTCGGCGTCGATCCTCACCTCGGCGTCCGCGTCGACGCAGACGACGATCCTGCCGACGGCCCGGACCACCCTCTCGATGGCCGCGTACAAGGCGATGCCCGCGGCGTTCGCCAAGATCCACCCCAGGTACCTGACCCCCGGAGTCTCGACGATCGCGATGGGCCTGGCGTCCATGCTCTTCTACGCGATCTTCACGCTGATCAGCCCGAGCCTCCTGACCGCGCTGATCGGGTCGGTCGGCCTGATGATCGCCTTCTACTACGGCCTCACCGGGTTCGCGTGCTCGTGGTTCTACCGGCGGACGCTGCACCACAAGCCGCGCGACTTCTTCATGCAGGGCGTGCTGCCCTCGCTGGGCGGGCTGATCCTGCTGGTCGCGTTCGTGTACGCGCTGAAGTCGTTCGCCGAGGTGGACTGGCTGCAGGACGAGAACGGCAACGACGTCACGATCGCGGGTGTGGGCGCGGTGGCGGTCGTCGGCGTGGTCGCGATCCTCATCGGCGCGGTGCTCATGGTGATCTGGCGACTGCGGGCGCCGGCGTACTTCCGCGGCGAGACGCTGCCGCGGGCCGGGTCGCACGACCTGGTGCTGGTGGGCTCCACGGCCGCCGACGAGCCGGTGTTCCGGCTGCCTGACTCGGGGCTGCCGGGCATCGTCATCGCCCCCGACCTGTCCAACCTGCCGAGGGGGGAGCGGGCCGTCAACCCGGTCACCGGCGACGAGGTGCGCCCCGACGACGAGCCCTAGCCCCCCGCGATGACCTTCGCCTTGGCGACGCGGTACTCCTCGTCGTCCAGCCTGCCGGCCGCGTGCAGCGCGCTCAGGCGCTCGAGCCGGGTGGTGACGTCGTCCACCGGGGGCGCCGGGTGAGCAGCGGCGTGCTCCTGGCGGCTGCGCTGGAACGCGTCCGCCCCGTCCCTGGCGGCGGTCGCCGCTCCCTTGCCGAGCGCGACGCCGGTCTCGCCGACGACGACGACCGCGGTGGCGCTCTTCGACGCCAGGGAGTCCTTGGTGGAGTCGCTCACAGGCAGCTTGCCGATGCCGGCGGCGACGACGCGCTGCACGTCCTGGGCGATGCCGAGCCGTCGGAGCCGCTCCTCGAGGGAGGCCTTGTCGTCGGCGGTCATCTCCCGATCCTGCCCCATCTCACCGCGCGCTCGTCGGCCCCCTGCCTGGGCATGGCAGAGATCGGTTGGTCACCGGGCCGGAACGGTCTTGCGTGCTACTGTCCGCAACAGGATGCTTGACCATTCCATGACCATTGCAAGGCGCAGAATGATCGCCCGTGCGACGACCTGGACGTGAAGGACGACGATGACCGAGGCAGCCCCGCTCCAGCCCCCCGCGCCGCAGTCCGTGTTCGCGCTCGATGCCCCCGCACCGATGTCCCCGGTGGCGAAGACCGCCGCCCCCGCGATGGCGCCGCAGATCCCCGAGGCGGCACTGCCCGGGCTCGACGCGAAGGTCTCGGCGTACGTCGACGGACTGATGGCGGCGCAGGTGGGCTCGCCCGAGCTCGCGCGCAAGGCCGACGACATCCGGCTCATGGGCGACTCCGACATCCGCGGTGCGGCGGAGACGTCGAACCGCCTGCTCCAGATGCCCGTCAAGGAGCTGCGCGAGGGCGGCGTCTCGGGCACGTCCCAGGTGAGCAAGTCGCTGCTGGACCTGCGCAAGACGGTCGAGAGCCTGGACCCCAGCGAGGCCACCATCGGCAAGAAGCTGCTCGGGCTCATCCCGTTCGGCGACTCGATGACCGACTACTTCCGCCGCTACGAGAGCTCGCAGAAGCAGATCGACGCGATCGTCCGCGCGCTCTACAACGGGCAGGACGAGCTGCGCAAGGACAACGCGGCGCTCAACCTGGAGAAGCAGCACCTCTGGGACACCATGGCCCGCCTGCACCAGTACATCTACGTCGCGGAGTCGCTGGACCGGCGCCTGTCGACGACCATCGCGGAGCTCGACGCGACCGACCCGGCGCGGGCCAAGGCGCTGCGCGAGGACGTCCTGTTCTACGTGCGCCAGAAGCACCAGGACCTGCTCACGCAGCTCGCGGTCTCGATCCAGGGCTACCTCGCGATCGACATCATCATCAAGAACAACGTCGAGCTCATCAAGGGCGTCGACCGGGCGACGACCACCACCGTCGCCGCCCTGCGCACCGCGGTCATCGTCGCCCAGGCGCTGAACAACCAGCGCCTGGTCCTCGACCAGATCACGGCGCTCAACACCACGACCACGGGCCTCATCGCGTCGACCGCCAAGATGCTCAAGGAGCAGTCGGCGGGGATCCAGGAACAGGCCGCGCAGGCCACCGTCGGCCTCCCACAGCTGCAGCAGGCGTTCACGGACATCTACGCGACGATGGACTCGATCGACACGTTCAAGGTCAAGGCGCTCGACTCGATGGCGACGACCATTGGGGTGCTCGAGACCGAGACGACGAAGGCGCGCACCTACCTCGACCGGGTCAAGCGCGCGGACACCACCGACGTGGCCAGCGGGTCGCTCGACCTCGGCACGAGCTGAGCACCGAGGGCCTGGGTAGGCGCCACAGATGAGCTGGTTCGCGCGCCTGAGGGGGCGGCGTCAGGAGCCCGAGCTCCCTGCGCCTCCGCCTGCCCCGACGACGGCCGACATCCTCGCGTCCGCGCACCAGGTGGAGCAGCAGATCGTCGGCAGGGTCCCCGGCGCCGTGACGGCCCGGGTGCACCGCATCGCCCGGACGGTCGAGGAGATGGCGCCGCGGCTGGACCGGCTGGGCGCCGGCAGCCGGCAGGCGCACACCGTCGTCGCGACCGCCACGAGCTACCTGCCCGAGGCCGTCGGCGGCTACCTGCGGCTGCCGCGGGACTTCGCCGACCGCCGCGTGGTGTCCAAGGGGAAGACCTCGCTCATGGTGCTCTGCGACCAGCTCGACCTGCTGGGCGTCACGTTGGACAAGATCTCCGACGCCGTGTCGCGCGAGGACGCCAACGCGCTCGTGGCCCACGGCCAGTTCCTCGCCGAGAAGTTCGGCGAGTCCTCGTTGGCCCTGGCGCCCGACGCCGGCCTCGACACCCCGCAGAGGGAGCTCCCGTGACCCTTCCCGACGCGCTGGACACGCTCGCGCAGGCCGGCGCCGCGGCCGGGCTGGACGAGGCCGCGGTCCGCGACGAGGGCGCCCGGCTTGCTGCCGCCGTCGCCGAGTCGGTCCCGGGTGCCGCGGCCGCGTGGCTCACCGCCGTCGGCTCGCCGGACGCCACCTACGGTGCCTTCTTCTCGGCCGCGTCCAGCGCGCGGCGGTGGCGGTCGGCGCCGACCGACCTGCTGGCCGGGCTCGTCGCGGACGGCTCCGCGCACGCCGAGGCCTATGCGACCGCGCTCGCCGGCGTGGTCTCCGCGGCCTGCGACCTCGGCCCCGCGGAGATCGACGTCATCGCGCGCGCCTCCGCCACCGCCGCGGTCCAGCGGGCAGCCGTGGGTGGGCCACCACAGGGGACGCCGCTCCCGGGCACGGCCCAAGCTGCCACACCGCCGCCAGGCACCACGTTCCACCCGGAGGAGAAGCCCGCCAAGACGCTCGAGGAGCTGTTGGCGGAGCTCGACGCGCTCGTCGGCCTGTCCCGCGTCAAGGCGGAGATCCGCCAGCAGACCCAGCTCCTCCGCATCGAGAAGCTGCGGACCGAGGCCGGGCTCACCGCTCCGACGCTCACGCGCCACCTCGTGTTCCTCGGCAACCCCGGCACGGGCAAGACGACGGTCGCGCGCCTGGTCGCCGGGATCTACCAGGCGCTCGGGTTGCTGACCAAGGGGCACCTGGTCGAGGTGGACCGCTCCGAGCTGGTCGCCGGGTACCTCGGGCAGACTGCCGTGAAGACGTCCGAGGTCGTCGCGACCGCGCTGGGCGGCGTGCTGTTCGTCGACGAGGCCTACGGCCTGGCCGAGGACCAGTACGGCGCCGAGGCCGTGAACACGCTGGTCAAGGACATGGAGGACCACCGCGACGACCTCGTGGTGATCGTCGCGGGCTACCCCGGGCCCATGGCGACGTTCCTCGCGACCAACCCGGGCCTGGAGAGCCGGTTCTCCACGACCGTGGAGTTCGACGACTACACCGACGCCGAGCTGCGCGAGATCTTCGCGCGCACCGCGGCCAAGGCCGACTTCGAGCCGACCCCCGAGTGCCTGACCCGGTTCGAGGAGCTCGCGTCGCTGCAGATCCGCGACGAGGGCTTCGGGAACGGTCGGTACGCGCGCAACGTGCTGGACCAGGCGATCACGCGGCACGCCTGGCGCCTGCGGGACGTTGAGCAACCGACGGTGGAGCAGCTGAGGTTGCTCCTCCCCGACGACCTGGTGCCGGAGTCCGACGTCGCCGCCGTGCCCGACCACATCGAGGAGTCAGCGTGACGCAGACCATCGCCCAGCCGGCGACCCCTCCCGCGGTCGCACCGGCACCCGCTCCCGCGCCGGTGCACCGGAGGGGCCTGCGCGGCGCGCTGAGCCGCACGCCCGGCAAGATGCGCGTCGCCGGGGTCCTCGCGATCGTCGCCTCCCTGGCCGTCGGCGTGCTGGGGCTGCGCGCGGGCCTCGCGCAGTCGGACGCGCTCGCCGACGCGGACGCCGACACCACCCAGCTGGTCGGCATCCAGGACGTCCGCAACGACCTGGTGGTCGCGGACGCGACCGCGACCAACGCGTTCCTCGTCGGCGGCCTCGAGCCGCCCGAGCAGCGCGCCCGGTACGACGAGGCCGTCGCCTCGGCCGCGAGCGGGCTCGCCCAGCTGGCCGGCTCCAACGAGGCGGACGCCGAGCTGCTGGGCAAGGCGACCGCCGGCCTGACCACGTACACGGGGCTGGTCGAGCAGGCGCGGGCCAACAACCGGCAGGGCTTCCCGGTCGGGGCGGCCTATCTCGACCAGGCGTCGACGGTCCTGCGCACGGACGTGCTCCCGCACCTGGACGACCTGGTCGGCGCCAACAGCGACCGGGTGGACGCGTCGTTCGACTCCGTGGCGTCCGTGCCGTGGCTGCTCGCGCTCGGCATCCTGGCGCTCGCGGTGCTCGTCGTCGTGCAGGTGTGGCTGGCCCGGCGCACCCACCGGCGCCTGAACGCCGGGCTGTTCTGGTCGACCGTCCTCGCGCTCGCCGCCAGCGTCGGCGGAGCGGTGGTGCTCGGGTCCACGGCGCAGCGGGCGACGGACGTGCAGCACGGCCCGTACGACGAGACGGTCTCGGTGTCCCGGGCGTACTCGCTGGCCAACGACGCGAAGTCGATGGAGTCGTTCACGCTGATCAAGCGCGGGTCCGGCGCGGCGTACGAGGAGACGTTCGTCGCCGAGACGGACGAGGCGCGCACCCTGCTCTCGCGGGACACGGTCGACCCGAGCCTGGTGCCGCTGCTCGACGACTGGGTGGCCGCGCACCAGGAGATCCGGAAGCTCGACGACGGCGGCGACTGGGACGGCGCCGTGGCGCTGGCGATCAGCACCGGCGACGGGACACCGAACGGGACGTTCGACGCGTTCTCGACCGCCGCGTCCACCAGCCTCGAGGCCAGTGCGCACGAGACGCACGTCGGGCTGTCCGGGTCCGGCGGCTCCGCGGTCCTCGTCGGCTGGCTGATGCTGGTCGCCGGTCTGCTCGCCGCGGTCCTGTCCTGGCGCGGCATCTCGACCCGAGTGGAGGAGTACCGGTGAGCACCATCCAGAGATGGCGTCGCGGCACGCTCGTCGCGTCCCTGCTCCTGCTCGCGGGCTGCTCGGTCGCCCCGACCGCCGTCCAGCCGGCCGCACAGGCGCCGGCCCCGGCAGCAGCCGCCGCCCTGCCCGCGGCGACCGAGTGCGACAACGCCACGACGTCGTACGCGCCCGACGGCGGCCCCGCGCCGACCGTCGACGCGATCCGCGAGCGCGGTGCCCTGCGCGTCGGCATCTCCGCCGACACCCTGCTCATGGGCGCCCGCAACCCGCTGTCCGGCCAGATCGAGGGCTTCGACATCGACATGCTGCACGCGATCTCGGCGGCGATCTTCGACGGCGACCCGAACAGGCTCCAGTTCCGGGTCATCACCTCCGCCCAGCGCCTCGACGTGCTCGCCAACGGCGAGGTCGACCTCGTGGCCCGCACGTTCACCATGAACTGCGAGCGCTGGGACTCCATCGCCTTCTCGGGCGAGTACCTGCACGCCGGGCAGAAGGTGCTGGTCACCCGCGACTCGACGGCCGCCGGCATCGACGACCTGGCGGGCAAGCGCGTCTGCGCGCCGGACGGCACGACGACCCTCACGCGGCTGCAGGAGACCTACCCCGACGTCACCGCGGTCAGCGCCCCGACCCACACCGGCTGCCTCGTCCTGTTCCAGCAGGGCAAGGTCGACGCGATCACCGGTGACGACACGATCCTCGCCGGGTTCGCGGCGCAGGACCCGTACGCCAAGGTGGTCGGCGACGCGTTCAGCGACGAGCCGTACGGCATCGGCGTCAACAAGGACCAGGTCGACCTCGTGCGGTTCGTCAACGGCGTCCTCGACCGGATGAAGGCCGACGGCACCTGGGCGGCCACCTACGACCGCTGGCTGCACGCGCTGGGCCCGGCGCCCACGCCGCCCACCTCGGTGTACGGCCGGTGAGCGGACCCGACGCGCCGGACCCGCCAGGGAGGCTGGGCGAGCCGATCCCGGCGCCCCAGCTGCTCGCGTACCTCAGCGGCCTCGAGGCGTGGCTGGCGCACCGGCGCACCGAGCTGGACCGCCTGGACCAGGCGGCCCAGGCCTCGCCCGCGTCCGAGAGCTACACCGACGACGTGCTGCTCGCGCTGACCATGTGGCAGGCGATCCGGACGCGCACCGACGAGCTGGTCGAGGTGTGGGACTCGGGCCGGGCGGACGCCGTGGACCGCGAGAAGATGTCGCAGCTGGTGTGGGGGCGGCTCGACTCCGGGCTGGGCGCCGCGCTGGTCTCGCTGGTCGAGGCCGTGACGCTGTGCGACGCGATGATCTCCCAGGTGCGGGCGCGGCTGTCGTTCGACCCCGACACGGCGGACCAGGCGTCGCGCCTGCGTGGCCTGCGGGCGGGGCTGGTCCGCTGCGAGGACCTCGCGGGCCTCGACGTGGCCTCCGGCGAGCTCGTCGCCACCCTGCGTGCGCGGGAGCAGAAGCTCGTCACGCAGGCGGCCCGCGGCGCCGACATCAGCGGCCCGCTGGCCGAGCTCGAGGCCCGCGCCGCGGTGGCGGAGCGCGACCTGATCGTGCAGGTGTCCCAGCGGCGCACGGTGGAGAAGGGGCGGGCGGACGCGGCGGCGACGGTGGCGGCGCTCGAGAAGCGGGAGCCGACGCTGCACGAGCTGGCGGACCGCTGCCGGCGCGAGATCGCCCGGCCGCCCAAGCTCGCCGTGCCCGACGTCTCCCGCCTGGGTCCCGTGCCCTCGACGCGCACCGAGCTCGACTCCTACGTCGACCGGCTGGCGGCCGTGGGCCGCGCCTTCGACGCCGTCGCCGACGCGTACAGCGCGCCGCTGCGTGAGCGCGCGGAGCTGCGCTACCGCCTCGAGGGTGCGCGCGCCGCCGCCGACGCGAACGGGCGCAGCGCGTCGCCGACCGTCCGGTCGGGGTACGACGAGGCGCGTGCCGTCGTCGCCCAGACCCCCTGCGACCTCACCATGACCCGCTTCCTCGTGGAGCAGTACGAGTACCTCACCCGCGACCTGCCCTCGGCGGGTCAGGAGGGACGACCCCGATGACCGCATGCATCGAGCCCGGCTGCACGGGCACCTACGAGGACGGTTGGTGCAACGTCTGCGGCTCGCCGCAGCCGGCCTCGTCGGCGCCTTCCGCGACCGCGTCCGCCACCTCGCTGCTGGGCACGGGCGTCGCCCAGGCGGCCCCGGACCACGCGGCGGGCGAGGAGGTCGCCGAGCGATCCACCCGCACCGGCCGGACGAGCTCGAGCCGCCTGGCGACCGTCGCCCTCGGCTCGGCGCGCACGGCGGCCACGGGGTCGCGGCCCACGCGCCGCGTCGGCACCTCGTCGACGCGCCTGCGCGGCGCGCGGCTGGGTGCGGGGCTCACCACGGTCCCGCCCGCGCCGGTCCAGGACCCGCTGCAGGCCGTCATGGCCGTGCCGGAGGTCGAGGAGCGCAAGCGGTTCTGCCCCAAGTGCGGCGCCGAGGTGGGCCGCTCGCGCGACGGCGTGCCCGGCCGGACCGCCGGGTTCTGCCCCAAGTGCGGCACCCACTTCGACTTCACGCCCGCGCTCAACCCGGGCGACGTGGTCGGCGGCCAGTACGAGGTGGTCGGCTGCCTCGCGCACGGCGGCCTCGGCTGGATCTACCTGGCGCGCGACCGCAACGTGTCCGGTCGGTGGGTCGTGCTCAAGGGCCTGCTGAACTCCGGCGACCCCGACGCGTACGCGGCGGCGATCTCCGAGCGGCAGTTCCTCGCCGAGGTCGAGCACCCGCTCATCGTCGAGATCTACAACTTCGCCATGCACGAGGGCGCCGGCTACACGGTCATGGAGTTCGTCGGCGGCCGGTCGCTCAAGCAGATCCTGCAGGACCGTCGCGAGGCCGCGGGGGTCGTCACGCCGCTGCCCGTGGACCAGGCGCTCGCGTTCGTCCTGGAGATCCTCCCGGCGTTCGCCTACCTGCACGACGTCGGCCTGCTGTTCTGCGACTTCAAGCCGGACAACGTCATCCAGCAGGGCGACGCGGTCAAGCTCATCGACCTGGGCGGCGTGCGGCGGATCGACGACCTCGACTCGGCGATCTTCGGCACGGTCGGCTACCAGGCGCCCGAGGTGCCCGTGGTCGGGCCGTCGGTGGCCTCCGACATCTACACGATCGGCCGGACGCTGGCCACGCTGGTGCTGGACTTCCGCGGCAACACCACCACCTACGCCGCGTCCCTGCCGCCGGTGGCCGACACCCCGGTCTTCCAGACCTACGACTCGTTCTACCGGCTGCTGGCCAAGGCGTGCGCGGTCGACCCGTCCGACCGGTTCGCCACCGTCGACGAGCTGCGCGCCCAGACCCTGGGCGTGCTGCGCGAGGTCGTCGCCACCGACCGCGGCCCGGGCAGCCCGGCCCTGCACTCGGCGGCGTCGGTCCTGTTCGAGGCGCCCACGTCCGACGAGGCCGGCCACCCGCTGGCCTGGGATCAGCTCCCCGCGCTGAAGGTCGACCCGAGCGACCCGGCGGCCAGCTGGCTCGCGGGCGTCAACGTCAACGACCCGGTCCAGCGCATCGCCGCCCTGGCGGAGGCCCCCGAGGACTCGGTCGAGGTCCGGCTGCGGCGGGGAACGGCGGCGATCGAGGCCGGGCGCCGGGACGTGCTCGACGGGACGATCGCGCAGATCCTCGCCGACGACCCGTGGGAGTGGCGGGCGGCCTGGCTGGGCGGCCTGTCGCAGCTGGCCGCGGGGGAGCCGGTGGCGGCGCGCGCGTCGTTCAACGCGGTCTACGGGCAGGTACCCGGCGAGCTGGCGCCCAAGCTCGCGCTCGCCACGTCGTGCGAGCTCAGCGGCGAGCCGGACATCGCCGAGTCGCTGTACGTCATCTGCGCGCGCTCGGACGCGAACTACACCGCACCGGCCGCGTTCGGCCTGGCCCGGATCCGCAGCGCGCGGGGCGACACGGCCGGTGCGCTCGCGGCGCTCGACCTGGTCACGGCGACCCGCAGCTCGTACGTCGAGGCCCGGATGATGCGCGCGCACCTGCTGGCGGGGTCCGCCCAGGACCTGGGCGCGCTGTCGGCCGCGCTGGCCAGCGTGCACGGCGTGGCCATCGACGCCCGCGCGCGCTCGGCACTGCGGGTCGACGTGCTCGGCAACGCGCTCGCCACGGTGCTCAAGGACGGCCCGTCGAAGAACGTCCAGCTCGACGGGGTGCCCGCGCAGGAGCACGGGCTGCGCGACGCGCTCGAGGCGGCGCTGCGGGAGTCCGCGACGCTGGCCGACAGTCACGACGAGCGCATCGAGCTCGTGGACAAGGCGAACGGCGTGCGTCGGTGGACCACGTGGTGACCTGCGCGTCCTGCGGCACGGTCGCGGGGGACGGCGCGGCGTTCTGCGAGCAGTGCGGCGCGTCCCTGACCCCGGTGGTCGCGGCGCCGGCGGTGGCGGTCGAGCCGGAGCCCGTCGTCGCCGCGGTCTGCCGGGCGTGCGGCGGGACGATCGCCGACGACGGGTACTGCGAGCTGTGCGGGGAGCCCGCGGCGAAGGAGCGCGACCACTGGAGCGAGCTCCCGTCGGCGCTCGTCGGCGGCGTCTGCGACCGCGGTCGTCGGCACACCCGCAACGAGGACGCGATGGCGCTCGCGGTCGCAGGCACGACCGCTGTGCTCGTCGTCTGCGACGGCGTCTCGACGGTCGCCGACTCCGACCTGGCCAGCCTGGCGGCCGCCCGCGCCGCCCGGGACGTGCTCGCCGGGGGTGTGGGGGGCAGCACCGTCGGCACCTGGTCGGCGCTCCTCGACACCGCGGCCGCGGCCGCCGACCAGGCCATCGCCGACGCCATCGGCGACATGGCCGAGCGCGCCGAGCCGCCGTCGTGCACGTTCGTCGCCGCGGTCGTCGACGGCCCGACGGTCGTCGCCGGGTGGCTGGGGGACTCCCGCGTGTACTGGGTGCCGGACGCGGGTTCCGAGGGCACAGCGCTGCAGGTCAGCGTCGACGACTCTGCGGCGAACGAGCTGATCGCCCGCGGCGTCCCGCGGGCCCGTGCCGAGGCCTCGCCCGAGGGCCACGCGATCACCCGGTGGCTGGGTGCCGACGCCGAGACCGTGGTGCCCAGCACCGCGACCACCCGCGCGCAGGGGCCCGGCTGGGTGCTCGTGTGCTCCGACGGGCTGTGGAACTACTGCTCCGAGGCCGCGGACATGGCCGACCTGCTGCACCGCACCGCGGCCGCGTGCGGACCGGCACCCGACGCGATCGCCGGAGAGCTGGTGCGGTGGGCCAACGAGCAGGGCGGGCACGACAACATCACCGCCGCGCTCGCCCGTGTCGGCGCGGGCTCAGATACTGTCCAGACCTCAGAGACGACTTAGGAGCCACAGTGGCCGACTTCCGCACCGAGGTGTTCCAGAACGAGTTCCTCTCCGAGGGCGCCACGGACGTGCACGCGATCGTCACGGTGACGAGCTCGGGTGCGGGCACCGCGGCCACCAGCGGCGGGGGCGTCGCGGAGATCGTCATCATCGACACCTCCGGCTCCATGAGCGGTCCCAACATCGAGGCCGCCAAGTACGCGGCGCAGGTGGCGGTGGACCAGATCGTCGACGGCACGTGGTTCGCGGTCATCGGCGGCAGCCACGTGGCCAACCGCGCCTTCCCGTACCCCAACGCACCCGTCGCGATCGTGCAGATGGAGCCGGGCGCGCGGGCCGAGGCGAAGCGGGCGATCTCGTTCATGCGGCCGTCCGGCGGCACCGCGATGAGCACCTGGCTGCGGCTGGCCGACGCGATCTTCGCCGAGGTGCCGCAGGCGGCGCAGCGGCACGCGATCCTGCTCACCGACGGCCGCAACGAGTCGGAGCCGAAGCTCGAGCTGGCGCAGGCGATCAGCGCGGTCACCGGGCACTTCCAGTGCGACGCGCGCGGCGTCGGCTCGAGCTGGGAGGTGGCCGAGCTGCGCTCGATCGCGAGCGCGCTGCTGGGCACGGTCGACCTCATCCGCGAGCCCGCGGACATCGCCGAGGACTTCCGCGCGCTCGTCCAGACCTCCATGTCCAAGGGCGTCGCCGACGCCGAGCTGCGCGTGTGGGCACCGCAGGGCGCGCAGGTGCTCTTCGTCCGTCGGGTGGCGCCGACCGTCGAGGACCTCACCGCGCGGCGCACCGAGGTGAACGCCCTCACGGGCGCGTACCCGACCGGCGCGTGGGGCGACGAGTCGCGCGACTACCACGTGGCCATCAGGGTGGCGTCGAAGCCGGTCGGCTCGGAGCAGCTGGCGGCGCGCGTGCAGATCGCGGTCGGGGGAGAGGTCCAGGCCTCGGGGCTGGTCAAGGCCCGCTGGTCCGACGACAGCTCGCTGACCGCCCGGATCAACCCCGAGGTCGCGCACTACACCGGCCAGGCCGAGCTCGCGTCGGTGATCCAGGAGGGCCTGGCGGCGAAGGCCGCCGGCGACGAGGCGACGGCGACCGTCAAGCTCGGCCGCGCGGTGCAGCTGGCCGCCGAGACCGGCAACGAGGAGGCCACCTCCAAGCTGCGCCGGGTGGTCGACGTCGACGACGAGGAGAAGGGCACCGTGCGACTCAAGCGCAACGCCGACAAGCTGGACGAGATGGCGCTCGACACCGCGTCGACCAAGACCACCCGGGTCCGCCGGTGAGCACCGTCCTCTGCCCCAACGGCCACCAGTCCACATCGACCGACTACTGCGACACCTGCGGCTCGCCGATCGAGAGCGCCGCTCCTCCCGCGTCCGCGCCCACCCCCGCGGTCGCGGCGACGACGACCACCTGCCCGCACTGCGGAGCCCCGGCGTCGTCGCTCGCGCTCTTCTGCGAGACGTGCGGCTACGACTTCACGACGGGCTCCCTGCCGGCCGCCGCGGACCCCGCGCCGGTCGTCGCGACCCCTGCACCCGACCCCGCACCCGACCCCTCCCCGCAGCTGCCCACCCCGCCCCCCGACGGCCAGGACGCCTGGGTCGCGGAGATCTGGGTGGACCCCGACTGGTACGAGGCGCAGCAGCCGGAGGAGCCGATGCCGTCGGCCGGGCTGCCCGGGCTGGTGCCCCTGCGCGAGCGCAGCGTGCTGGTCGGCCGCCCGTCCGAGTCGCGCAACATCCACCCCGCGGTCGACTGCGGCTCCGACTCCGGCGTCTCGCGGCGGCACTGCCAGCTCAACACCGACGGCCAGCGCTGGTGGGTCGAGGACCTGCAGTCGTCCAACGGCACCTACGTGAGCCGCGCGGGCGACCCGTTGCCGACCACCCCGATCCCGCCCGGCCAGCGTCGCGAGATCGAGGACGGCGACCGCCTGTACCTCGGGGCGTGGACGCGCATCGTGGTCCGGACGGCGCTGCCCGGCGAGGTGTAGTCAGGCCCGCACGCGTCGGTCGGCGGCGACGGCGCGAGCGGCGACGAGGGCGAGCAGGAGCCCGATGGTCAGCGCGCTCGCGTGGCCGGCGTCCGTGAACGTGCGGTTGATCGCGCCGGGGAGCAGCCAGAAGATCGCGGTCGCGCCGAGGTACCACCAGCGCCACCGCGGCGGGACGGCGAGCACCAGGAACCCCATGGCGGCGGCCATGACGTAGCTGACGCCGACGTCGGTCGCCTCGGCGACGCTCTCGTCGACGAACCCGTGGAAGATGCCCGTGGCCAGGCCGGCCGCGACGATCAGGCCCGCCCCGACGTGCCCGGCCAGCCCGACCACCAGCGAGGCCAGCCGCCCCACGAACCGCTGCAGGTAGGCCAGGACGACGAGGAGCGGCACGACGAGCAGCAGGCCCCCCACGCTCTCGACGACGAACGCGCTGCCGAGCATCGACAGCAGCGGCTCGACCCGGAGGTTGTTGAGGTTGCCGCTGACCCGGGCCAGGATCTCCTCCTGGCGCCCGTCGGGCTGCAGCAGGACCGCCATGGTCACGATCGTCACGGCGGCGCAGTAGGCGATAGCGAGATCCGCGCGGGCGACCGTGCGACCGGCGTCGCGCAGGACCACCCCGGCCAGCTCGCGGGCGTTGCGCCGGTCCGGCGCAGGCAGCCCGTCGGTCATGGCGGTCACGCTACCGCCGCCGTCCGGACGGCGACCCGCCGACGGCGTCGTCAGCGGCGGTGTGCTCGGGCGGCCGCGTCCGCGAGCATCCGCTCGAGGACCGCGTGGCGGTCTCGCGCGAGTCGCGCGCCCGCCTCGTCGTGCCGGCGCACCGCCTCGTCGTACTCGTGGTGCGCCCGGCTGGTGGCCGCCGCGATCCGGAACCACGGGGCGCCCTCGAGCTCGCGCCGCACCTGCGCCTCGACCTCGATGTTCAGCTGGTGCAGCTGGTCGGTGACGGTCATCTGCTCGGCTCCTTCGCCCTGTCCGTCTCCATCGTGCGCGCCGCCACCGACAGAGTCGGGGCGACACGCGCACGCTCTCCTCGGAAGGAGCGGCCCGACGGCCGGCGCATACACCTGCTCTGCACCCCGACGTGCCGCAATTCACCCGTTATGTCACGCCGTCGGAGCCCTACCCTGGAGGATCGGACATCACCGCGATGCCCGCGCGACGAGGAGGTCGTGCGATGAGGCGAGCATTCGTGTCGATCGTGCTCCTGTTGGGTGCGTTCCTGCTGGTCCCGGCGTCGGGCGCGACGGCGGCGCCCTACTGCGGCCTGGTGTGGGGTTCGCTGGAGAAGTCGGCGTCCGGGCTGTCTCAGGCGCCCGTGGTCAACGTCCGGACCGGGCAGCACGCGTGCTACGACCGGCTCGTGATCGACGTGGCGGGCGACGTCGGCGGCTACACCGTGCACTACGTGCCGCAGGTGACGGCGGACGGCTCGGGGTTCGTCATCCCGACCCGCGGTGGCGCGGCCCTGCAGATCACGGTCAACGACCCGGCCTACACCGCGGCCGGCACGCCGACCTACTCCCCGGCGAACAAGAACGAGCTGCGGAACGTCTCGGGATACCGCACCTTCCGCCAGGTCGTGTTCGCCGGCACCTTCGAGGGGTACACGAGCGTCGGGCTGGGCGTGCGGGCGCGGCTGCCGTTCCGGGTGTTCACCCTCGACGGCCCCGGCACCTCGTCCCGGCTGGTGGTCGACGTCGCGCACCGGTGGTGATCACGCGAGCAGCCCGCGCACGACCTCCGCGGTGGCCTCGGCAGGGATGCCGTGGTTGGCGCCGCCGGGCACGACGACGTGCCGGGCGTGCGGGAGCAGCGCGGCCAGCGCGGCCGCGGACTCCGGCAGCCCGGGCCACGTCTCGGCGCCGGTGATCACGGCGGTGGGCACCGCGACTGCAGCCATGGCGTCGGTCGGGACTCCGAGCGTCGACGTGATCGTCGCGTCGTAGACGGTGCTCCGCGCGATCGCGACCAGCGAGGGCCAGCCCGGCGAGGCGCGGAACTGCTCGACCATGGCGGCGGGGATGCCGACGCCCTCGGTCTGGAACAGCGCGACGGCGTCGTCTGGCCGGCCCTGCGCCAGGAGCGTCGCGAGCCGCTCGGGCAGGCCGGCCGGTCGCGCGGGAAGGGTGCCGAGGGCGAACGGGGCCTCGTAGAGGGCGAGGTGGGTGATCGGGACGCCCGCGGCCGCCGCGGCGAGAGCAAGGTTCCCGCCCGAGGAGAAGCCGAACACCGCGGCGCTCCCGCCGACGAGGTCGACCAGCGCAGCGAGGTCCTCGATCTCCCGCTCGATCGCGTACGGCGCGGTGTCCCCGCTCTGCCCGCGGGCGCGCCGGTCGTAGGTGACCACCGTGTGGTCGTCGACCAGCCGGTCTGCCAGCTCGGCGCAGGTGGTGTGGTCGTTGAAGGCGCCCGTGGCGAAGACGATCGCGGGGCCGTCGCCGGCGCGCTCGTAGGCGATCCGGGTGCCGTCGGGTGAGGTCAGGGTCTGCATGGTTCTCCTTCGGTCGCAGGTGTTACCCCAGGACGTAGGAGACGGTCGCGGATGGACACTGTCCTGGGTGGAGCGCGCCGTTCGTCCTAGGGGAGAACACCACCACCGAGGGAGATCAGTCATGGAGTACCTGCTGCTCATCAGCGCCGACGAGGAGACCGCTCAGGCCCGCATGCGGGAGGGCGCCTTCGGCACGTTCGACGCCTGGATCACGGACCTCGAGCGGCGCGGGGTCCTGCGGGCCCACGTCGGCCTGCACGAGAGCGCGACCGCGACGACCGTGCGCCTGCGGGACGGTGAGGTCCTGCTCACGGACGGCCCGTTCGCCGAGGGTCGCGAGCAGGTGGGCGGGCTCGCCCTCGTCGACTGCGCCGACCTCGACGAGGCGGTCGCGATCGCCGCGGCGCACCCGGCGGCGGCGATCGGGCAGGTGGAGGTCAGGCCGGTGCGCGTCTCGTGACCGACGAGGTCGAGCGGGTCCTGGCGGACACGTTCGCGCGGGACTGGGGGCGTCTCGTCGCCACCCTGATCCGGCTCACGGGCGACTGGGACCTCGCGGAGGAGTGCACGCAGGACGCCTTCGCCGCGGCGCTGCGCACGTGGCGGCGTGACGGCATCCCCGACGTGCCGCGCGCGTGGCTGACCACCTCGGCGCGCCACCGCGCGATCGACCGCATCCGGCGCGAGCGGGTCGGCGCCGAGAAGCTGCGGGCCCTCGTCGACGAGCCGCGCGACGAGCCCGACCTGGACGCCCTGGACAGCGGGATCGCCGACGAACGCCTACGCCTCCTCTTCACCTGCTGCCACCCGGCCCTCGCGCTCTCGTCGCGGGTCGAGCTGGCGCTGCGGACGCTCTGCGGGCTGACGACGGCCGAGATCGCGCGGCTGTTCGGGGTGCCCGAGCCGACGATGGCGAAGCGGCTGGTCCGCACCAAGCACAAGATCGCCGTCGCGGGCATCCCCTACCGCGTGCCGTCGGCCGCCCAGCTGCCGGAGCGCACGCCCGGGGTGCTGGCCGTCGTCTACCTGCTGTTCACGGAGGGCTACGCCGCGACGGCCGGGCCGCACCTGGTCCGCGTGGACCTCTGCCACGAGGCCCTGGACCTCGCGCGGCTCCTGACCGACCTGGTGCCGGACGACCCCGAGGCCGCCGGGCTGCGCGCGCTGATGCTGCTCCAGCACTCGCGCGCCGCGGCCCGGGCCGACGACGACGGGGTCCTGGTCCCGCTCGAGGAGCAGGACCGGTCGGCGTGGGACGCGGCGCTGGTCGAGGCGGGTCTGGCCGAGCTGCGGCGGGCGTTGCGGCGCGAGCGCGTCGGGCCGTACCAGCTGCAGGCGCTGATCGCGGCGTGCCACGTCACCGCGCCGACGGCCGCCGACACCGACTGGCCGCGGATCCTCGGCCTCTACGACGAGCTCGTCGCGGTGCTCCCGTCGCCGGCCGCGCGCGTCAACCGGGCGGTCGCCGTGGGGATGGCGCGCGGGCCGCGGGCGGGGCTCGACGCGCTCGCGGACGTCCCCGACCACCCGCTCGTGCCGGCCGTCYGGGCGGACCTGCTCCGCCGCCTCGGCCGCGCCGACGAGGCCGCCGACGCCTACCGCGTGGCGCTCACGCGGACCACCAACCGGGCCGAGCGGTCGTTCCTCGAGCGCAGGCTGCTCGACTGAGACAGCAGTACCGTCGCTGGATGGGACCGCGGCGTCACGTGGAGCAGGTGGAGCTGCTCGACGACGCCCTGCCGGGGGTCCCATGAGCGCCAGCAGCGCGATGCAGCACGTCGAGCTCGACGAGACGGTGGACGCGCCGGCGGACGTCGCGGACCCGCCCGCCCGTCGTCGCGGCCGGTGGTGGGGGGCCGTCGGGGGCGCCGCCGCCGTGCTCGTCACCGCCCTCGTCGTCACCCAGACCGCGCTCGACGCCCGCGAGCGGGCGGCCCAGGAGCGGCTCGCCGCCACGCCGGGCGTCGTGCGGCCCGTCGATGCGGACGTCGGCGTGCTGTGGCGTCCCGACCCCGCGGCGCAGGCGGTCCTGCTGCAGGGGGTGGACGCCGGCACCGCCATGGTCGGTCTGGCCGTGGCGGACGACGGCTCGCAGGCGTTCGTCGGCCTCGACCAGCGCACGGGGGAGCAGCGGTTCTCGACGCCGCTCGTCGGACCGGACGAGGCCCGGGCGAGGTCGCTCGACCGCAGCGCGGCGGGGACGTGCGTCCCTGTCCCCGGCGCCGAGGGGGCGCCCGCGCAGGCCGCCTGCCTGGTGAGCGACGGCTTCGTGCAGTACGGCGACGAGGGCGTCGAGACCCGCAGGCCCGCGACGACCACGAGGGTGGTCGTCCTCGACACCGGCGACGGGCACGTCGTCGCGGACGAGCCCGCGCCCGGGGCGACCGCGCTCGCGGCGCTGGCCGGGCTCGCCGTGGTGAGCGTCCCCGACGCCGGGATCACCGCGCGGGACCTGCTCACCGGCGACGTCCGTTGGACGTACGTACCGCCGGCGCCCGGACCCGACCGGCGGTCCTTCGCCGGCTCGACCCGGCTGTTCGCGGCCGGCGGCGTGGTGGGGGTCGCCGTGCCGGGCTGGACGGCTGCGGTGCTGTCGTCGTCGGGCGAGTTGCTGCGGGCGAGTCAGCCCGGGGATGCCGACGTCGTCGTCGACCCTGTCGCGGGCCGCCTGGCCCTGCTCTCCAGCAGCGGGTCCGGTGCTCTGCGCTCCACCCTCACGCAGCGTTCTCGCGGGGACGTCGAGCTGCCCGGCGGCCTGCTCCCGCTCACGGTCGACGACGGCAGCGTGCCCGGCCTGGTGCTCACCTCCGACGTGTCCCTGCGCGCCTGGGACGCCGACACGGGCGACGCGCGGTGGAAGGCCGACGTCGTCGCGTCCGTCAACGCCCTGGTGCTGGGCGGTCGCGTCTACCTGAGCACGCAGAACGGTGTCGTCGCGCTCGACGGGCGGACGGGCGAGGTGGTCTGGCGGGGCGAGACGACGGAGGGCAACGTGCCCGGCTTCCTGGCGACGGACGGCGAGCACCTGGTAGTCGCCGACCAGCCGGTGGTCGGAGGCCCGCGCAGCGAGCTGGTCGCCCTCGCGCTCGACGACGGGCACGCCGCCTGGCGCGTCCCGTTCCCCGACGGCCTGCGCTCGAGCGTGGCCGTGGGTCACCTGCTGCTCGGGTGGGGCGACGACGGCCGCCTCGTGGTCCTGGGCTGACGGCGCCAGGAGAGTTCCGTCGTGGCCCGCGCCGGCAGCATGCAGGAGGTCGACCTCGTCGACGGGGCCGCGGACGACGAGCCCGACCCGGCCCCGGGGCGGAGCCGGTGGCGCTGGTGGGCGGTCGGCGCGGCCGCGGTGGCCGTGCTGGCGCTGGGCGGGACGCAGTGGGTGATCGACCAGCGGGACGCCGCCGCGGTCGCCCGGCTCGCCCGCGTGCCGGGTGTGGTCCCTCCGCTCGGGGACTCGCTACGGGTGGTGCGGAGCCTCTCGCAGGACGAGGCGACCTCGCTGTGGAGCGGCATCGACACGGGGGAGGCGTCGGCGAGCCTCGTCGTCGCCGCGGACGGGTCGCAGACCTTCACGGCTGTCGACGAGCGCACCGGGAAGACGGTGTGGTCCACGCCCCTGCTGGGGCCGGACGCCGAGCGGGCGAAGCCGGCGAGCTCCGTCTACGGCGGGACGTGCCTGGCGGGCGCGCCGGCGCCGCAGCCGTCGACGTTCGCCGCCTGCCTGGTCACCGACGGCTTCCTGCGCATCACCGAGGGGGGCACCCAGACGCTGGTCGAGCCGACGACCACGCGGGTGGTGGTCCTCGACACCCGCGACGGGCACGTGCTGGTCGAGTGGCCCGCCGACGACGGCGCCCGGCTCGCCGTGCTCAGCGATCTGCTGGTCGTCGGCCACCGCGATGCGGAGCGCGGGGTCGAGGTCGTCGCGCACGACCCCACCACCGGCGAGGAGCGCTGGCGCTACGCGGAGCCGCTCGTGGACGACCCGACGGCGACCGCCGACGCGTTCACCTATCGTTCCTGGACCTTCTTCGCCGCCCGCGACGTCCTCGCGTTCAGCAACGGCGGCGCGCTGACGCTCGTGTCCGGGGCTGGCGCGGTGGTCCGGGCCGGGCTGCGTGTCGGAGGCAGTGACGGCAGCATCGGTGTCGACCCCGTGACCGGCGAGCTCGCCCTCGCCAGCTACGCCGGAGGCGGCGTCGTCGAGAAGACGACGCTCCTGTCCGCCGACGGGGATCCCGCCGGCGACCGGGTGCTCGACGGGCGCCTGCTGCAGACCAGCGTGGATGACGGCAGCGTGCCCGGCCTGGTGCTCACCGCGCTCGGCCGGCTGCACGCGTGGGACCGGGAGACCGGGCGCGCGCGGTGGAGCGCCGACGTCTCGCCCGGCTACGACGCAATCGTGGTCCGGGGCCGGGTGTACCTCAGCACCTCGAGCTCGCTGGTCGCGCTCGATGGACGCACCGGCAGGACGGTCTGGGAGACGAGCGCGGCGCTCGGCCGCGGCGGCTCGCTGGCCACCGACGGCCGCCACGTCCTGGTGCCGTCGACGCCGTCGTCCGGCGTGGCCGACGGTGGCCTCGTCGCCTACGACCTGGGGACGGGTGCCGAGGTGGACCGCATCGCGTACCCGCCCGGTGTCACAGACGTCCAGATGTTCCAGGGTCTGCTCCTGGGGTGGTCGGAGGCGACCGACGAGCTCTCGGTCCTGGAGTAGCGCTTCGCTACGCTCCCTCTCGTGGTCGTCGCCGACGTCGGCCGGCGTCGCGGCGCGCTCCCGGCTGTGGCCTGGCCCTGGGTGCTCGCGGCCGCGGGCGTGCTGCTCGCGGTGCTCGTCGCCCTGTCCGGGCGGTACGGACCCCACCGCGACGAGCTCTACTTCGTGGCGGCGGGCCGCCGGCTCGCCTGGGGGTACCCCGACCAGCCGCCGGTGATCCCCGTGGTCGCGCACCTCGCCGACCTGGTCGCGCCCGGCTCGCTCGTCGCCCTCCACCTGCCCAGCGCGCTCGCCGCCGCCGGCGTGGTCGTGCTCGCGGCGCTCACCGCGCGCGAGCTCGGTGGCGGGACCGGCGCCCAGCTGCTGACGGTCGTCGCCACCGGGACCGGCGTGGTCGTGGTGACGCTGGGCCACATCCTGTCGACGACGACGATCGACACGCTGTTCTGGGTGGCCATCGTCTACGCGGTGCTGCGCACCCTGACCCGGGACGCGCCCCGCGGGTGGCTGGTGGTCGGGCTGCTCGCCGGGCTCGCTCTGCTGGACAAGAACCTCGTGGCGTTCCTGCTGGTGGCGATCGTCGTCGGCATCGCGCTGACGGGCGAGGTCCGGCACCACCTGCGGTCCCCGTGGGCCTGGGCGGCCGCCGGGATCGCGCTCCTGATCTGGCTGCCGAACCTCGTCTGGCAGGCGACGCACGGCTGGCCGCAGCTGACGCTGGCCTCGGACATCCGCGACGAGTACTCCGGCATCGGTCCGCGGCTCGAGTTCGTCGGGCTGCTGCTCGTGCAGTTCTCCCCGGTCGCCGCGGCGCTGTGGATCTACGGCCTCGTCCGGCTGCTGCGGGTGCCGTCGCTGGTCCGGGCGCGCCCGCTGGGCTGGGCGTTCCTCGTGCTCGTGATCGTCTTCCTCCTGACCGGCGGCAAGGCCTACTACGTCGTGGGTGCGGTGCCCGTGCTGCTGGCAGCGGGGGCGTGCGGTCTGGAGTCGCGACGGAGCACCCGGGGGATGGTCAACGCCGGCGTCATTCTCGGGCTCGGCGCGCTGGTCGCCTGGCCCACCGCGCTGCCGCTGCTGCCCGAGGAGTCGTTCGGCCAGTCGGTCTACGCGGACCTCAACGACGACCAGCTGGAGATGATCGGCTGGCCGTCGCTCGTCGCGACCGTCGACGAGGCCGTCGCCGCGAACGACGCCGAGCTCGTCGTCACCGGGAACTACGGCGAGGCCGGCGCGCTCGAGTGGTACGGCTCCGACGTCCCCGTGGCCAGCGGCCACAACGGGTACGCGGCGTGGGGACCGCCCGCTGGGGTCGTCGGGCCCGTGGTCCTGGTCGGGTACGACAGCGCGCCGGACTGGGCGGTCGGGTGCCGGCCGGTGGCGGTGGTCGACAACGGCGTCGACGTCGACAACGAGGAGCAGGGCGGGCTCGTCCAGGTCTGTGACGGGCCAAGGGGCTCGTGGGCCGCGGTCTGGGCCGAGGTCACCCACCTCGACGCATGACCCCTTGCTCCGTCCGGGGACTTGCTCCCAATTCCTGCCGTGCACACCAGTCCATCCCGTCGGAGAGTAGTCGGGTCTTGCGCTCGTTCGCGTAAGTTCTTGCTTTATCCCATCTGCTCTTGTCGTCGTGTTTGTCTGTTCCGTACGGTGTGTCCCGTCCATGCGGCGCCGTGCCCCCGTTTGCCACCGGTGCCGTCCCGGCTGCGCAAGGAGGCGCTCCCGTGAGGAACACAGTCATGCGGTCTGCACCGCACCGCTCCATCGCCGTCGTGCTCGCGCTCGCGGTCGTCGTCGGCACCGGCGGTGCGGCCTCGGCCCACGGGCGCACACCGCCCCCGCCCCCGGCCCCCACCCCCGTCACCCGGGCGGCGCTCGATCCGTCGCTGGTCGACGGTCGCGGCGCGACCGTCGGATTCCTCGAGCAGGAGGCCGAGAAGGCCGCGACGAACGGCACCGTGATCGGCCCCGACCGGACCGCGTACACGCTGCCCGCCGAGGCGTCGGGCCGCTCGGCGGTGAAGCTCGCGCCCGGGCAGTACGTGGAGTTCACGCTGCCGAAGGCCGCCAACGCCCTCACGGTGCGGTACTCGATCCCCGACTCGGCGACCGGCGGTGGCATCACGGCTCCGCTCGACGTCACCGTCGACGGCGGCGGCAGGCGGACCCTGACGCTGACGTTGCAGTACTCGTGGCTCTACAACCAGTACCCGTTCAGCAACGACCCGAACGCGGGGCTGCTGCACCCCGACTGGTGGATCACCGAGTGCGGCTGCGTGCCGGCGGCGACGACGCCCGCCCCGACGATCACGACGCCGTTCCGGCCGATGCACTTCTACGACGAGCAGCGCCTGCTGCTGGGCCGGACGTACGCCGCCGGCGCCAAGGTCCGCCTGACGGCGCCCGCCGGCACCACCGCGGCGTGGACCGCCATCGACCTGCTCGACTCCGAGGTGGTCGGCCTGCCGCACGTCCAGCTCAAGGCCGCCAACGTCCTGCTGTTCGGCGCTGACCCGTTCGGCAAGAAGGACTCCGCGAACGCCTTCGACAAGGCGATCGCCTTCGCCAAGGCCAAGCACCTGCCGGTCTACGTGCCGCCGGGTGTCTTCCAGGTGAACCGGCACATCGTCGTCGACAACGTGACGATCGAGGGCGCGGGGTCCTGGTACACCGTCATCAAGGGTCGCGAGGTCGCGCTGGCGACGCCCGCCCCTGACGGGTCCGTGCACACCGGCGTCGGCTTCTACGGGAAGGACGCGGCCGCCGGCGGCTCGCGGAACGTGCACCTGTCCGGGTTCGCCATCCAGGGCGACGTGCGCGAACGCATCGACACCGACCAGGTCAACGGCATCGGCGGCGCGCTGAGCGACTCGACCATCGACGGCCTCTACATCCAGCACACCAAGGTTGGCGTGTGGGTGGACGGTCCGATGAACAACCTCGTGGTGAAGAACAGCGTCATCGTCGACCAGATCGCCGACGGCCTGAACTTCCACACGGGCGTCACGAACTCCGCCGCGACGAACAACGTCGTGCGGAACACCGGCGACGACGGCCTGGCGATGTGGGCGGAGAAGACCACCAACTCCGGCAACACGTTCGACCACAACACGGTCCAGACGCCGACGCTCGCCAACGGCGTCGCCATCTACGGCGGCACCGACAACACGGTCACCGGCAACCTGATCGCCGACCCGCTGCGTGAGGGTTCGGGCATCCAGGTGGGGTCGAGGTTCGGCGCCGAGCCGTTCGCCGGGCACCTCTGGATCACCGACAACACGACCGTGCGCGCCGGGACGTTCGAGCTGAACTGGAACATCGGGCTCGGCGCGATCTGGTTCTTCGCGCTGGAGAAGAACATCGACGCGGACATCCAGGTGGTCGGCGACCACTTCCTCGACAACACCTACAACGCGATCATGGTCGTCGCCGACTGGCCCGTGAAGGACCTCTACTCGGTGACCAACGTCCACTTCAGGGACATCCGCGTGGACGGCACCGGGACCTCGGTGCTCAGCGCGCGGGCCGCCGGATCGGCCACCTTCGAGAACGTGGACGCGCGCAACGTGGGTGCCGTCGGCATCAACAACTGCGGGTCGTTCAACTTCCCGCCCACCGGGTCCGAGTGGTCGTCGATCGACCTCGGCGGCAACGACGGCGGCGGCACCACGGGCCCGTGGTTCGCGCCGTGGGAGCTGCCCAACACGATCACCTGCGACGACCGCCCGCCGGTCGTCGTGCCGCCCGCGCCGTCCACCTGGTAGCAGGCCACCGCCGGGGGTGCGGTGAGGGGGAGGGTGGCGTACCGGCTGGGTCCCGGTGCGCCGCCCTTCCCCGCGGCACCGCGCGGCCTAGCCTGCGCTGATGACGTCGCGCACGGTCCTCGTCGGCACCCTGGCCCTTCTCGCCGCGGCGACCGGCGGCTGCGCGACCGATGCCCCGGGCGTGCGCGGGCAGCTCGTCGCGGTCGACGACACCGGCCTGTCCGACCGGCCTCTGGAGCAGGGGTGGATCGCCGCCCTGCCCGGGACCGTTGCCGCCGGCGTCTGGCCCGACGTCGCCACCGGCGACGACGAGCTCCGCTACCTCAGCCAGCCGCTCGACGCGGACCGGGTCGAGCGGGCGGGCGGCGTGCTCGCGCCGGTCGGGCCCGGCGGGCGCTTCACGCTCGACGTGCCCGCAGGCCTCACGCTGGTCTGCTGGGTGGACGGCACGCCCGACGACCTGCGCACGTCGGGCTGCGCCTCCACGGAGCTGCCGGAGGTCGGCGGGCTGCGTGTGACCTGGGGCGAGGGCGGCTTCTGGCTGGAGATCCCCAGCTGACCCCGGCTCAGCCGGGCTCGACCACCGCCCACCCGTGCGGCGCCACGGTGCCCGGGTCGCCCCGGGTGGCGTCGTCGCAGGCCACGAGGGTCCCGCCCGGCATCGCCAGGGGCGCGTCGTCGAGGTTGAGCGCGACGGTCAGCACGTCGTCCCCGTCGCGGACCTCGTAGACGAAGTTCGTGTTGGTCAACGTGACCTGCGTCGTGCGAGCGCGATGGAGCCATGCGTGCCGGCGGCGCAGGCCGATGAGGTCCTGGTGCAGCCGCAGGACGGCGTTCTCCCCGATGCCGGGCCCGTCGACCGCGAGCTCCGGCCGGACGGCGTCGTCGCCCCCCTCGCGCTCCTCCTTCACACCCGTGAAGCCGAGCTCGTCCCCCGCGTAGACCGCCGGGGTGCCGCCCACCGTGCACAGCACCACGACGGCGTGGGCGCGGTGCCGGGCGTCCTCGACCATGCTCGCGATCCGCGTGACGTCGTGGTTGCCGACGAACGTCAGCGGCGCGAAGGAGTCCAGGAACTCGTCGTGGCGTGTCAGCGACCACGCGAGCTCCCACAGGTTGGCCTCGTTGAGCGAGCTCCAGACGGCCTTCCACAGCTCGTACTGCGTCACGGAGTCGACGGTCGAGTCCCGCACGAACGCCGGGTAGTCGCCGTGGATGACCTCCGCGACGAACCACGCGTCCGGGTGCCCGGCGCGCACGCGCGGGAGCACCTGCGCCCAGAAGGTCGTCGGCACCGCGTACGCGGCGTCCAGCCGCCAGCCGTCCGCTCCGCGGTCCAGCCAGTGGGTCATCACGCGCACCACGTAGTCGACGACGCTCGGGTGCGCGTGGTCGAGCGTGACGAGCGCGTCGTGACCCTCGAAGCCGACGAACCCACCGTCGGCGTCCCGGAGCAGCCACACCTCGTCGTCCGAGCGTCCCTCGAGGGCGTCCACCGACCTGCGCGCGATCGCCGAGTCCCGGCCGACGTGGTTGAACACCCCGTCGAGCAGCACCTTCAGGCCGCGGCCGTGCGCCTGGGCGACGAGCTCGTCGAGATCGCCGTCGTCGCCCAGTCGGGGGTCGATGCGCAGGTAGTCGATCGTGTCGTAGCCGTGCGTGCTCGACGCGAAGATGGGCCCGAGGACGATGCCGGAGGCGCCGAGCGCGACGACGTGGTCGAGCCACGCCACCAGGCGGCGGAGCCGGTGCTCGTCGGGACCGGGCGGGTTGCCCGTCGCAGGGAACGCGCCGACCGCGCCGAGCGGGTAGACGTGCCACCAGATCGCGTGCCGCACCCAGTCCGGCTCTGTGCCGCTCATGCCGCGCCTCGTCCCCTCGGTTCCTGCTCCGACCCTAGGCGCCAAGCGTCCCGTCGGCCCCCGCCGTGAGGCCTCGAGCAGTGAGCGGCGTCCGGCCGGTGAGACGACGCCGTCCCCGCCTTGCTCCGCGCCACCGCGGTTCGCAGACTCCGGTAGCCCCACCTGCCGACCCCGAGACAGGCTGACATGAGCTCCTTCCACTGGTTCCTGCCCACCAACGGCGACGGCCGGCACGTCGCAAACGTGGTCGCCGCGGCGGGCGTGGCCAAGCGGGTGCTGACCCGACCGGCATCGCTGGCCTACCTCGGGCAGATCGCGCGCGCTGCGGAGCAGTCCGGGTTCGACGCCGTGCTCACCCCGACGGGCGCGGCCTGCGAGGACGCCTGGATCACCACCGCCGCGCTGCTGCCGCTCACCGAGCGCCTGCGGTTCCTCGTGGCGTTCCGGCCCGGGTTCCTCCTGCCGACGCTCGCCGCGCAGCAGGCCGCAACCTTCCAGCGGCTGTCCGGTGGGCGGCTCGCGGTGAACATCGTCACGGGCGGCGACCCGGTCGAGCAGCTCGCGTACGGCGACACCCTCAGCCACGACGAGCGCTATTCCCGGACGGGCGAGTTCCTCTCCGTGTTCCGCTCGCTGTGGGGGCCGTCGCCCCTCGAGCACCACGGCGAGCACTACGACGTGGTCGGCGGCGGGTTCCCGTCGCTAGAGGCGCCGCGACCGTCGGTCTACTTCGGCGGCGCGTCCCCGGCGGCCGAGGCCGTCGCCGCCCGGTACGCCGACGTCTACCTGGCCTGGGGCGAGCCCGTCCCGGCGCTGGTCGAACGCCTCACGCGGGTGCGCGCAGCCGCCGCCCTGCTCGGCCGCACGCTTCGCTTCGGCGTCCGGCTGCACGTCATCGCGCGCGACACCGCCGACGAGGCATGGGCCGAGGCCGATCGCCTGCTCGTCGGCATGGACCCGGACGCCCGCGCGGCGGCGCAGGCCCGGTTCGGGACCATGGAGTCCGTCGGGCAGGCGCGGATGACCGCGCTGACCCGGGGGCTCGGGCTCGAGGCCCGCGAGCAGCAGGTGGGCCCCAACCTCTGGGCCGGTATCGGCCTGCTGCGCGAGGGTGCGGGCACCGCGCTGGTCGGCAGCCACGACGAGATCGCCGACCGCCTGCTCGAGCTCGCCGACGTCGGCTTCGACGAGTTCATCCTGTCGGGCTGGCCGCACGTCGAGGAGGCGTACCGGGTGGGCGAGGAGGTCCTGCCGAGGTTCGCCGCCCGCGCCCCCGCACGCACCCCGGACCTGGTCACCGGGTAGTTTCGGGCCACACCCGGGCCGCCAGGAGGACCGATGACCGTCGCCCGGTCGATCGTGCTGTTCGTCGCTGCTGCGTTCCTCGAGATCGGCGGCGCCTGGCTCATCTGGCAGGGCGTGCGCGAGCACCGCGGCTGGGCCTGGATCGGCGCCGGCGTCGTCGCTCTCGGGTTGTACGGATTCGTCGCGACCCTGCAGCCCGACGCCCACTTCGGCCGCATCCTCGCCGCGTACGGCGGGGTCTTCGTCGTGGGTTCGCTGGTCTGGGGCATGGTCGCCGACGACTTCAAGCCCGACCGCTGGGACATCATCGGCGCCCTCGTCTGCCTGCTCGGGGTCGCGCTGATCATGTACGGCCCGCGCCCCGCGGCGGCCTGATAGCCCCGGCCGCGCGCGCGGTCCCGCTGTCGTCCCGACCCGCTTCCCAGCCCGCCGCCGCGGTGCGTGGCTTCGCCGCCAGAGGTCGCACTTCGCGGCTGCCGCACCCCGCAGCTCGGGCCAAGCGTGTCGGTCGCTTCAGTCAGGGCCCTTCCAGTGGCCCGAGTTGCGGGTGCTTCCGACGCAGGACCGGCGGAGCCGCCCACCACCACGACTCCGCGAGGTGCGCGCTCAACGTCCCGGCGTCGACGGCGTCGAGCGTGATGAGCACCAGGTTGGTGCCGGCGTGGTGATCGGTCGTCGAGTACAGCGTGGGTTCCTGCTCGACCAGCGCGAGCCGCTCCCCGTCGTCCTCCACCCGTACCGTGAGCCGGTCGTCGTCCCACATCCGAGCGACGAGGTTGCGGTGGAACCAGGCGGGTCGACCCCAGCTCTGCCGCTCCGACACCTCGGGCAGCGCGAGCGCCGATCTTCGCGCGTCGTCCTCGTCCATCGCCCCATCCTGGCGCCTGCCACCGACACCGTCTCTTGCGGGAGGGCTGCCCGCCACCGACACCGTCTCGGGAGGGAGGGCCGCCGACGGACATGGCGTTGGCGGGCGCACAGGGTCAGAAGGGTGGGTCGCCGAGGTCGACGCGCGGTGGCGGTGGTGGTCGGTGTTCGAGCGCGCTCGGGGTGATGTGGACGGGGATGGGGTGGCGGGCGTAGGTCAGCCCGTGTCGGTCGGTCCAGGTGGAGACGCCGGTGGCGGGGTTGTAGGTGACGTTCCACCAGCCTTCGGTCTTGGCTTGGTGGTGGTGCTTGCACAGGGCGTGCAGGTTCGCCTCGCAGGTCTGTGGGTCGTGGACCTTGAGGTCGGCCTGTGCTGGTCCCGAGCGCTCGAAGGGTGGTCCGCCGTTGAAGGGTGGTCCACCTTTGAACGGTGGTCCGCCTTCGGAGGGTGGTCCGCCTTCGGAGGGTGGTCGGCCTTGGGTGGGTGGGCGGTCGTGGTCGTAGGGGATGCGGTGGTCAATCTCGCAGCGGGTGGCGGGTTGCCGGCAGCCCGGGAAGGTGCAGGTCACGTCGCGGGCCTAGATGGTGCGGGTCAGGTCCGCGCCCGGCCGGTAGGCGGTGGTGCCGACGGAGCAGACCTGCCCTGTGTTTGGGTCGGTGAGGACGCGTCGCCAGGTGCCGTCTTGGGCGAGCTCGCGGGCGACCTGCGCCGGGATCGGCCCATAGGACCCAAGGAACCCCGGGGCGTCGTCCAGGCCGAGCAACGTCGTCGCGGCGACGGTGACCTGGACGGCGACGCGTTGCCCGTGCTTGCGGGGCAGCGGGGTGCCGTCGGGGGTGGTCTGCCGGTCCAGGATGCCGGTGAACACGTCCGTGAATGCGTCCGCCCGCCGCTGGTCGATCGTGCGGGTGTCCCCGTCGAGGGTGGCGTGCCCGGCCAGGGCGTCGATCGCGGTGAACGCGGCGGT